>CAZCMX010000004.1:0-62589 GCA_964499985.1 uncultured Mageeibacillus sp. | reverse complement strand
TGGTTTTGGGGTACAATTAATTGTAATGATTATTAATTGCAAAAAAGGAAGCTTGATTCATGGACGAGATGAAACATCCAGAGACAGGACATCCGAAAATGGCGGTCGCCGGTGGCGGCACCTCGAACAAGGACTGGTGGCCCAACCAGCTCAACCTGAAGATCCTGCGCCAGAATTCCAATTTGAGCAATCCACTGGGCGCAGGCTTCAACTATGCCGATGAATTCAAGAAACTCGACTTCGCAGCACTCAAGCAGGACTTGTATGCCCTGATGAAAGATTCTCAGGACTGGTGGCCGGCGGACTATGGCCATTATGGACCGCTGTTCATCCGGATGGCCTGGCACAGTGCCGGCACCTATCGTATGGGTGACGGCCGTGGGGGCGCCTCGGATGGTACCCAGCGCTTTCCGCCCCTCAACAGCTGGCCGGACAATGTCAACCTCGACAAGGCCCGGCGCCTGCTCTGGCCGATCAAGAAGAAATACGGCAATAAGATATCCTGGGCGGACCTGATGATCCTGGCCGGCAATTGTGCCATGGAATCGATGGGTTTCAAGACCTTCGGCTTTGCCGGCGGCCGTGAAGATGTCTGGGAACCGCAGGAGGATGTCTACTGGGGCACCGAGACGGAATGGCTCGGCGACAAGCGCTATTCCGGCAAACGAGAGCTAGAGAATCCGCTGGCTGCGGTCCAGATGGGCCTGATCTACGTCAACCCGGAGGGTCCGAATGGGATGCCGGATGCGGTCGCTTCAGGACGGGATGTCCGCGAGACCTTTGCCCGCATGGCGATGAATGATGAAGAAACCGTCGCCCTGATTGCCGGCGGCCATACCTTCGGCAAAACCCATGGCGCTGGACCGGCCAGCCATGTCGGCCGCGAACCGGAAGCCGCACCGATCGAGGAACAGGGCCTGGGCTGGAAGAGCACCTTTGGCAGCGGCAAGGGTGGGGATACCATTGGCAGTGGCCTGGAGGGTGCCTGGAAACCGCGTCCGACGACCTGGGATATGGGCTATCTCGAGACTTTGTTCAAATACGACTGGAACCTGGTCAAAAGCCCGGCTGGCGCCTTCCAATGGGTACCGTCCGATCCAGAAGCTGCAACAACGGTGGAGGATGCCCACGATCCCCACAAGCGCCATGCGCCGATGATGACCACGGCAGACCTGTCTCTGCGTTTTGACGCCAAATACAATCCAATCGCCAAACGGTATCTGGAAAATCCGGAAGAATTCTACGACGCCTTTGCCCGGGCCTGGTTCAAGCTGACCCATCGTGATATGGGACCGAAATCCCGATACCTCGGCCCGGAAGTGCCAGCTGAAGATTTGATCTGGCAGGATCCGGTACCGGCAGTAGACCATGAATGGGTTGATGAACAGGATGTCATCGATCTGAAGAATGAAATCCTGGCATCCGGGTTGACGGTTGCTGAACTGGTGAGCACGGCTTGGGCCTCGGCGGCGACTTTCCGTGGATCGGACAAGCGAGGTGGGGCCAATGGGGCGCGGATCCGTTTGGAACCCCAGAGGAACTGGACGGTCAATCAGCCTGAGCAGCTCGCCAAGGTGCTGAAAGTCCTGGAAAAGATCCAGGCTGGTTTCAATAGCCGCCAAGCGGGCAAGAAGAAAGTGTCTCTGGCGGACCTGATCGTGCTCGGGGGCAATGCAGCGATCGAGCTGGCGATCCGGCAGGCCGGCCAGACCGCTGTGGTCCCTTTCGCCCCAGGCCGGACAGATGCGACACAGGATCAGACCGATGCCCAATCGTTTGCCGTGCTCGAACCCAAAGCCGATGGTTTCCGCAATTATCTCAAAGACAAGTATGCCGTTCCGGCCGAAGAACTCCTGGTCGACAAGGCCCAGCTCCTGACCCTGACGGCATCGGAAATGACCGTTCTGCTGGGCGGACTGCGCGTGCTCGGTGCCAATTATGGCCAGTCGCAATATGGTGTTTTCACGACGCGTCCGGGTACACTGACGAATGACTTCTTTGTCAATTTGCTTGACATGGGTACCGTCTGGACGCCCATGTCGGAGGACAGGGATTTCTTTGCGGGTCATGATCGCAAGACCGGTGAACTCAAATGGACAGCCTCCCGGGTTGATCTCGTTTTCGGGTCCAATTCCGAGCTGCGTGCCATCGCTGAAGTCTATGCCAGTGATGAAGCTCCGGAGAAATTCACGCGGGACTTCATCGCCGCCTGGAATAAAGTGATGAATGCGGACCGGTTTGATCTTGCCTGAGCCCGGATCTGCCTGACTCCGCAGGGTCGCTCAAAGACCGACAAAGACCCATCTGGCCGTTCTTGAACTGATACCAGTTCATCCAGACCAGATGGGTCTTTTCATAGCATTCATGGACAGGACAAGGATGGACGACGCTTCAAGGTGGGCGTCTTTGGCTCAGGCTTCTTGCTGCAAGCCCTGGGGATCCAGCGCATTTTCCCATTTGGCAACGACGACTCCGGTGACGATGGCATCATTGACATTGAGGGCGGTACGACCCATGTCGATCAGGAATTCGACCGAGACCAGGATGGCGACCAGCTCGATCGGCAGTCCCAGGAGGGACAGCACGAGGATGGTGGCATTGGTCGCGCCGCCGCCCACGCCGGCAATACCGATCGAACTGACTGTGATGTAGAGGATGAGCGGCAGGATGAAGGAGAGGCTCCAGATATTGATGCCCAGGGATGAGGCGACGAGGGTCGCGACAACCGCGGGGTAGACACCGGCACAACCGTTCTGGCCGATCGTCGTGGCAAAGGAGCCGGCCAGGTCGGCATGGATCGGGCTGACCCCGAGCTTATCCGTCTGGGTTTTGATCGTCAGGGGCAAGGTGGCGGCACTGCTGCGGGAGGTAAAGGCAAAGAGCAGTGGATCGGCAGCCTTTTTCAGATAGGCCAGGGGAGGGATGCCTGCAAATGCCACGATGATCAGATGGAGGATGAAAACGGCAATCAGGGCAACGAAGGTGGCCAGAACGAATTGGAGCAAGGTCAGGACGCTTCTGAAATCATTGGCAGCCGTCACCCGGGTGATCAGGGCCAGGACGCCATAGGGTGTCAGGCTGATCACCAGATCGGTGACGGTCATCACGACCGTCCGGGCGGCATCGACGCCGTCGGCCAGGCGCTGGCCCAGGACGGCATTCTCGCGCTTGATCAGCAGGAAGGCAAAACCGAGCAGGACGGCAATCAGGACAATCGGCAGGGCATTATTCGTTGTCAGGGCTGCAAACAGGTTATTGGGAATGATATTGAGCAGGGAAGTGGGGATATCGGTCGGCACCTTGTCGGTTTTCTCCACTGCTTTGACCAGGGTGCTGGCATCCAGCCTGAACAGGGGCACGACCAGAAAACCGATGACCGCCGAGAGGGCGGTGGTGCCGAGCAGGACGGCGATCACCTTGATGCTAGTCCGGGCTGCCCTTACGCTGCCTTCGACCTTGCTGATGGCGCCGAGGATCGAGACCAGAACGAGCGGGACGATCAGGAACTGGAGCAATTTGGTAAAGCCATAGGCGACAATGGACAGCCAGTCCTTGACCAGCACGGTCACTTCGCCGGCGCTGCCAAACAGCAGCTGGATCACTGCCCCGAATCCAAGGCCGAGACCGAGGGCGATGGTGACCCGGGTGGTGAAACCAACCTGCTTTTTAGCCAGCCTGGCCAGAAAAGCGGCCAGAAGGGTGAAAATGAAAAGAATCAGGACGACAGATAAAATAATCATGGAAACCTCTCTCATGGTGTTCGTAAACTGTGACAATCAGGCGAATGGGACCTGAATGGTCAACATCGCGAGGTATTGTCTTGTTGTGCTGTGAGGTGAAGCATGAGAACTCCTTTAATTCCAAGTATTCAGATGTGAATTAATGGTAATGGTAAAGGTTTTCAGATGAGCTGTCAATGGCTAAAATGAAATGAAAGATCTTTTTCCCAGGAGGGCTTTTGAATGGCCAATCATTGTCTGGAATGCGAGCATCATGTCTGTACGGGTAGGGTGCCGATTTTCGCTGGTCTGACACCTGAAGAACAGCTTGAGATCATCCGCCTGATCCAGCATATCCCCTATGCCAAGGGTCAGGTCGTTTATCATGAGGGGGACCGCGCCGACAAGCTCTTGATCGTGACCCGGGGTTCGATCCGTCTGTTCAAAACGACCATTGAAGGCAAGGAGCAGAACCTGGACATCCTGCAAACCGGTGATTTTTCCGGGGAACTTGACTTGATGGGGGATACAGCCTATAGCCATGAAGCGGTCGCCCAGGAGGCCACAGTCTTATGTGTGATTTCCCAGGACCAGATGCGGGAGCTGATCCTGAAAAATCCACTGATCGGATTTAAAATCATGCAGGCCATGAACCGGAAGCTGACGAATCTGCGCAGCCTGGTCCAAAGCCTGGCAACCCATGAAGGTTTGCCGCGCCTGGCCCATCTGCTCTTGCAGCTGTTTGAAAAAAGCGGCAGCAAAGCCCGGTTTGACCTGAGCCTATCGCGGGAAGACATCGCCAATTTCACCGGTCTGACTCGCGAAACGGTCAGCCGCAAGCTGGCCCAGCTGCAGGATGAGGGGATTATCCGGCTCGGCAAATCGCGGGAGATTGAAATCCTCGATCTCGAGGCCTTGCAGAATTATTCCGCCTGAGCCCGCTGGCCCAGAATGTGATTTGAATCAAAGACTTTGCATCGTCCGGCCGGTATCCTTAGGATCATGAACCACATCACACAGCCATCGTGCTTGATGGATATGATCCAGGAGGAAAACCATGAAAAACACATTGATCACTTCGGACATGCTGCTCGGCGACGTCGTTTCGCTATTCCCGCCGGCGACCCGCACCTTCAATTCGCTCGACATCGACTATTGCTGCCAGGGCCAGCGCCCACTGGCAACGGCACTGGCCGAGAAGGACCTGGACGCTGACACCTTTACAGCCGGACTCAATCAGGCTTATGCTGATTACAGGGCTCGCACGGACAACCCCGTCGATCCATCGACCTTGTCCAACGAAGACCTGATCCAGCTGATCCTCGACCTGCACCATGCACCGGAGCGCTTGCTGCTGCACGACCTCGATGAACTGATCAATAAGATCCTGGTGGTCCATTTCGAGCATGATGAACGACTCCTGAAGGACCTGCACCGCCAGTTTGCCCTGCTCAAGATGGACCTCGAAGAACATTTCGCTGACGAGGAACGGGTCTTGTTCCCGGCCATCCTGTCCGGTGAGAACAAGACCGCGATCAAGGCGCTGATCGATGATCTCGAAAAAGAGCATGATGCCGCCGGAGATCTCCTCAAGTCGATCAAAGCCCTGACCCATGGCTATCAGGCACCCGATTATGCCTGCCCGACCTTTGTGGTGACCTATAAAAAGCTCCAGACTTTGACCGAAGACATCTTCTTGCATATTCACAAGGAAAACAGTGTCCTGTTCCCGCGCTTTGCCTGATGGAACAGCTGGACGCGCCATTGAAAGGAGACTCCCATGACAAAACAGATTACCCCCAAAGTGACCTGGGTCGGCAAGATTGACTGGCAGCTCGATACGTTCCATGGTGATGAGTACTCGACCCACCATGGCTCATCCTACAATGCCTATCTGGTCCGCGACCAGAAAACGGTCCTGATCGATACCGTCTGGAAGCCCTATGACGAAGAATTCGTGACCAATCTGAAGAAGGTCGTCGACCTGGCAACCATTGACGCCATCATCTGCAATCATAACGAAATCGACCACAGCGGAGCTCTGGCTGAGCTGATGCGCGAGATTCCCCAGACCCCCATCTATTGCACCGCCAATGGGGAGAAAATCCTGCGCGGCCATTACCACCAGGACTGGAACTACATCACGGTCAAGACCGGTGACAAGCTCAATATCGGCGCCAGTGACCTGGTCTTTATCGAGGCTCCGATGCTGCACTGGCCGGATACGATGTTCACCTATATGACCGGGGAGAACATCCTGTTCAGCAATGACGGCTTTGGCCAGCATTATGCCACCGAGTCCCTGTTCAATGACCTGGCTGACCCGGCCGAGCTGATGACCGAAGCCCTGAAGTACTATGCCAATATCCTCACCCCCTTCAGCAGCCAGGTGTCGCGTAAAATCACGGAAATCCTCGCCCTGGGCTTGCCGGTGGACCTGATCTGTCCGAGCCATGGCGTGATCTGGCGGGACAATCCTCTCCAGATCGTCGAGACCTACCAGGCCTGGGCGGCCAATTACCAGGAGAACCAGATCACCCTGGTCTATGACACGATGTGGGAATCCACCCGCAAAATGGCCGAAGCGATCGCCAGGGGCATCGAAGCGACTGATTCGGCTGTCAAGGTCAAGCTGTTCAATGCCTCCCGGACCGATAAAAATGACATCATCAGCGAGGTGTTCAAGTCCAAGGCAATCCTGGTCGGCTCATCCACCATCAATGGCGGGATTCTCCATTCGATCGCCGGCTTGCTCGAGATGATGCGCGGCATGAAATTCAAGAACAAAAAGGCCGCCGCTTTCGGCAGCTTCGGCTGGGGCGGCGAAGCAGCCCGCCAGATCAGCGATGCCCTGGCCAAGGGTGGTTTCTCTGTCGTCAATGAAGGGATCCGCAGCATCTGGGTGCCCGATGAAGCAGCCCTGGCCGAGTGCGAAGCCTTTGGCAGGGAATTTGCCCGGCTGGTCAGCTAAGCCATTCCCCGATCAATTCCACCCGGATCGCCCATTTTATCCGTCCCGCTGAGTTGGAACTCCCGGGACGGATTTTTTCATCGCCGGCGGCGGTCCTGACCGGAGAAATGGGCAGACAGCGATTCAACTCCATCAAATATGGCAGAAATCCTGATCATTTCTGGCAGGTTGTTGAAACTGCCAAGCGACCAATTTACACTGGAGGCGAATGCGAAGGATCCTGGAAAAATCTTGGATTTAAACCTCGGATTGAGGAAGAGATGGGGACGGAAAATGTTTGACAACCCGGCGTGCGAGTCACAAATCCAGAAATTGCAGAACTACCTGGACAGCATGAATGTTGGGACTTGGGAGTGGAATGTCCAGACGGGTGAGGTCGTCTTCAACGAGCGCTGGGCGGAGATCATCGGCTATTCCCTGGCCGACCTGGCCCCCGTCAGCATTGAGACCTGGCAGTCTCAGGCCCATCCGGATGACCTCGAACGATCGGACCAGGCCCTGCAAGATCATTTTGCCGGTCAGACGGACTACTACGACATGGATGTCCGCATCCGTCACCGGTCTGGCGAGTGGATCTGGGTCCATGACCGCGGCAAAGTCATGACATGGACAGCGGATGGCCAGCCACTCTGGATGTATGGTACCCATACGGATATCACTGCCCGTGTCGAATTGGAGCAGCGGCTGGCCTCGCTCCTGTCGGATGAGCGCAACAACCGAATGCAAATCAGTGAAGCGCTCAAGGACCAGACGGACTTGGCCAATCTCCTGTTCAGCCAGCCCCTGGCCGGTGTCTTTGTCATGATGCTGGAAGAGCCCGTTGAATGGCATGATGGGATCGACAAGGAAAGGCTGCTCGACGAGATCTTTGCCAAGCAGCGGATCGTTCGGGTGAACCAGGCCATGCTCGACCAGTACCGGGCTACGGTGACTGATTTTATCGGCACCACGCCGGCCCAGTTTTTCGCCCATGATCTGGCCTATGGCCGGGAAGTCTGGCGGGAAATGTTGGACCATGGACATCTTCATTATGAGACCCGGGAATTGCGATTCGATGGCAGCGAAATGGATGTCTCCGGCGATTATATCTGCATGTACGATGCACAGGGCCGCTTCACGGGCCATTTTGGCATCCAGACCGATGTCACGGAACAAAAGCAGATGGAACGCATGGCCCGGCAATACGAGAAGAATCTCGATGAAACGGCAGAGAAATACCGGTTGATCACCCAGACCATCCATGATGTCGTTTTCATGTTCAATTTGATGACCCTCCAGTTCACTTTCATGAGTCACAGTGTGGAACAGCTGCTCGGATATGGTGTGACTGAAGCCATGAACCTGACCTTTGACCAGTTGTGCAAAACAGATGCGCTGCAGCAGCTGGCCCAGATCCGGAATCGGCTGCTGGAGATTTTCCACAGGGATTCCGAAACCACTGAGCCAATAACTTTTGAAATCCAGCTGCTGCATAAGGAGGGCCATCTGGTCTGGACGGAGGTGTCGGCAACGTTTCGGCGGGACGCCCTGCATTCGGCTGAAGTGGTCGGCGCTGTTCGCGATATCAGTGAACGCAAGCACCGCGAAGAGCAGCTCTTGTATGCCGCGATGCACGATCCACTGACGGGGCTTTTGAACCGATCGGCTGTCCAGGCCATGTCCAAGGCCCAGGTCCAGGGCCTGGAGGATCTGCCTGCCCTGTCCGCGCTGCTGGTCAATGTCGACAAATTCCGCCTGGTCAATGATGCGCTGGGCCATTCGGGTGGCGACCAGGTGATTGTCGAACTGGCTCGCACGATCGAGACCTGCACAGGTTCGCAAAACCAGGTCTTCCGCTATGGCGGCGATGAATTTCTGGTCCTGACTCGCTATTCAGATGTGGACCAGGTCCAGAAACTGGCTCGCTCCATCCAGGCAGCGGTGGACAGACAGTTCAAGTACAACCAGCAAAATGTCCAGATCACGGTCAGCATCGGCATCAGCCTGGATGATCCGGAATTGAATCTCGATCAAACCATCGCCCAAGCAGAATTGGCCCTCTATGCGGCCAAACAGCAGGGCAATACGGTCATGCGCTACCGGGATACTCTGGTCAAGGCCAAAAACCGGGCAGAGCTGCTCGAGACCGACCTCTCGAAAGCCCTCGGCCAAAACGAGCTCGAGCTTTATTTCCAGCCCATATTTGATATCCAGCGCAACCGGTTCACCCATGCCGAGGCCCTGATGCGCTGGAACCATCCCCGGCTGGGCCTGGTCTCCCCGGGCGAATTCATCCCGCTGGCGGAGCGGACCCGTCTGATCATCCCGATGACCGACTGGGCGATCCGCCAGACTTGCCAGAAGCTGGCGGCCTGGCGGGTTTCGGGCAGGCAAGACCTGGCGGTCAGCGTCAACTTGTCGGCGATCACCTTGGAATACCACGGCCATGAGCTGGTCCGGCTGGTCATGGAGGCGCTTGAACAATACCAGGTCAGCCCGGCCAGCCTGATCCTCGAGATCACGGAAACCGCGCTGGTCAGGGATGTGCGGGAAATCACCAGCCTGTTTGGCGAATTGAGAAAGAAAGGCGTCAGGCTGGCCCTGGATGATTTTGGCACGGGCTATGCCACCTTTGGCGCTTTGAAAGACCTGCCGGTCGACCTGGTCAAGATCGACCGCTCGCTGATCCGCGAGATCGAACACAATGACCGGGAGCAAATGATTCTGGATTCCCTGTTCACCATTGTCCATGGCCTTGGCCTGGCCGTGGTGGTCGAAGGCGTGGAGACCCGCGGCCAGTTTGACTGGCTCTGCCGCCAAAGTGTGGACTATGTCCAAGGCTTCCTGTTCAGCCGGCCACTGCCCGAGCAGGCCTTTCTTGAATTCCTGGGTGCACCACTCGTGCATGAGGTGCCTCAGGCCACCTGCCTGGTTGCGGACTACCCGGTCATCCAACTGGTCTGGCATCCGGAATGGTCCTGCGGCGATCCGGAAATCGATCGCCAGCATAAAAATCTGATTCTGCGGATGAACCGTGTGATCCATTTTGTCAATGAAGGGATTCTGGTCAAGGACGAACTGGTCCGACTGGTCGACCATCTTGCTTTGGAGATCGAACTGCATTTCGCCTATGAAGAACAAATCCTGGGGCAAGTGGGATATGCGGACTTTGCCGGGCACCAGCGCCTGCACCAGAATATCCTCGCCCAGCTACAGGGACTGCGAACCGCATATGTAGAGGGACAGTCGACGCCTGATGAATTGTTCCGCTACCTGGTCGAGGATGTCATTTTAAAGCATACCATTGAGGAGGACCGGGCCTTCATCCCGGCTCTTGCCAAAGCTTGCGCAGCTCCTGGCGGGCAAACAGCAGCGCCGCCACAGCCCCGCTCCAGGTCGTAAAAACGATTCCCCACCAGATGCCGGTGAGTCCGAGGCCGAGGACCGAGCCCAGGACATTGAAGACCAGAATGGGCATGGCAATCTGCCGGTACAGGCCAATCCAGATCGCATAATGTGGTTTTTTCAGCCCCTGGAGCAGGGACAGGCAGATATTGAGGATGATATAGGCATTCAGGGCCAGAAACTCGATCCGCAGATAATGGGTGCCCTCGGCGATGACTTGCGGATCCTGGTTGAACAAGCCGATCAGCCAGGGGGCGAATGGGAAGAGGAGCAACATCCCGATGGACATGGTCAGGAGGCCAAGCTTCATGGCCCAATGATAGACATCCCGGACCCTGGCATAGAGACCGGCCCCGTAATTCTGGCCAACCAGAGTCAGAGTAGCTGTATTGAGACCAATCGCCGGCAAGAGTGCGATCTGTTCCAGGCGGACCGCCGCCCCGTAACCGGCGGTGCTCGCATCTGAGCCAAAACGATAGATGAACCAGTTGATCACGAAGATCCCCAGCGCTATGGTCATCATATTGAGCGCGGCAGGAATGCCCTGGGAGAGGATTTCACCCAGGGTTTGCAGCTGGACCTCGGAAAAGACCAGGTCTTCGCGCTGGAAGACCTTATGCCTGGCCACTTGCCAGGCCAGATAGACCGTACCGGCCAGCTGGACCAGGACCGTGGCCAGGGCGACACCCATGGTGCCCATCCGGGGCAGGCCGAACCAGCCGAAGATGAACAGCGGATCCAGGACCAGATTCAGGAGAAATCCGATGACCAGGAAATTGCGATAAGGCCTTGTCAGGCCATGGGCACTGAGAAAAGCATTGAATGCGGCATTGATGCCAAAGCACAGGCTGCCGGCATAGATGGTCCGCACATAGCGCGATCCCTCGAGGTAGGCCTGTCCCCTGGCGCCGAGGGCTTGCAAAAGCAGCGGTGACAGTGCTGTGCCGGCTGCCGTCAGCATCAGGCTGACCAGGATCAGCAAAGCCAGGCCATTGATCTTCAGCCGCTTCATTGCAAGACCATCCTGGCGACCGATCGCCTGGGCCAGCAAGGCTGAAATCCCAGTGGCGATCCCGGATAAAATGGCGTTCTGGATGAAGAAGACCGAAAATGAGGCAGACATCCCTGCCAGCGAGCTGGTGCCCAGCCGGCCGGCATAGAAGGTGTCGACGACATTGAACATCGTATTGAAAAAGAAGCCGATGCTCATTGGAATGGCCATTTTCAGAATCTGCGGGCGGATGGGTCCTTTGGTCAATGTGACAATTTCCAAGACGGTTCTCCTTTCGGCAGTTCCAAGCTGTCTTCCGGGATAATTTCATTGTAGAATGAAAAACAGGCAAAACCAACTCAGCTGTGCCGATCCCTTGCCGAAATTCTATTCAAGAACCAGGGAGGATCCATTCATGCAAAATCCAAGACCGGACCATGAGCCCAAATCAGGGAAATTTTCGCCAAAACTGCGTGTGCTGGCGGTTGCAGCCGCTCTGGTGCTGGTCCTGGCATCCAGTGCCTTTCTTTTCCTCTCGCCCGGCCTGGGCATGAATCAGATCGCTGAGACAGGGCAGGCCAGCATTGCCCCGGGATCGAATGAGGGTGCCCCCGCGGATGGCCAGACCGATACCCTGCAAAACCAGCCCACAACGAAAGCCACAACGACTCAGGCCCCTCCGACAACCGAACCTGTCCCCACAGCCGAGCCGACCACTGAGGC
Source organism: uncultured Mageeibacillus sp. (assembly GCA_964499985.1). GTDB lineage: Bacteria > Bacillota > Clostridia > Saccharofermentanales > UBA5734 > UBA5734. The sequence continues at coordinate 50,801 of CAZCMX010000004.1, read as the reverse complement.
CACGACGGCGCCTGCGACGACCACCCGGGCCACGACGGCGGCAACGACGGCGGCTACAACGGCCAAGCCTGCGGCGACACCGACCCCGGTGCCGACTCCCAGACCCACCCAGGCGCCAACGCCGGTCACCTTGTCCGGTGAAGGCAAGATCAATATCCTGCTTATTGGCTCCGATGCCCGCCTGGGCCTCGATGGAGCCCGTTCCGATTCGATGATTCTTTTGACTTTTGATCGGGACCAGAAGCAAATCAAGCTTTTGTCGTTCATGCGTGACTCCTATGTCGCCATTCCTGGCCACGGGTCGACCAAGCTCAATGCGGCCTTCAATTATGGCGGCGAATCGCTCCTGATCGATACCCTGCGCAATAATTTCGATATCGCCCTCGAGACCTATATCACGATCCGGTTTGAAAATTTCATCGCTGTGGTGGACCAGATCGGTGGGATCGACCTGTTTTTGACCCAGAAGGAAATCGACTATATCAATGCCGAAATCGGCGGCATTCCAGATGGGGAAGGGGTCAAGCATTTGAATGGGGCCCAGACCTTGTCGCATACGCGTAACCGCCGGGTTGGCAATGGCGATTTTACCCGGACTGCCCGCCAGCGGGCGACGATCAAGGCGATTTTCAGCCAGATCAGGAACCAGGGGGATGCGGCCACCCTGGCAGGTCTGGTCGGCTATGCGATCGGCAATGTCAAGACCAATATTTCGGCAGACCAGCTCTTGAGCCTGGCGACGGAGGTCATTGGCGCCGGTGATGTGTCGTTTGCCGATGCCCGTGTCCCCTTTGACGGGACCTGGGAATATGCCACGAAAGGCGGCGCCAGTGTCATCGCCCTCGATCTGGATGCCAATCAGAAGCAAATCCGGTCTTTTATCGACGGCTGAGCTTCGTAAGCGTTTTAGATTGCACAAAAAGGGCTGTTTTGATGCAAAAACATGCTTGATTGCTGACTTTACATGGAATGGCGTGCCACCTGCTACGCGATTGTGATTTCGAATCTGCTGACATTCTGGTAGAATATCCGAGTATTTCAATTTTGAACCAGGAGTGATGACGATGAGCAGGGTATACAATTTCTCAGCAGGTCCTTCCATGCTGCCACTGCCAGTCTTGCAAAAGGCTGCTGCAGAGATGATCGATTACCAGGGCAGTGGCATGTCCGTCATGGAGATGAGTCATCGATCTGCCGTCTATGAAAAGATCATTGCCGACACCGAGGCACTGGTCCGCTCCGTCCTCGGTGTGCCGGACCATTACAAGGTCTTGTTCCTGCAAGGTGGCGCCAGCACCCAATTTGCAGCGGTACCCCTGAACCTGATGACGAAGAATGGCAAGGCTGACTATGTCATCAGCGGCATGTTCTCCAAAAAGGCCTACGAAGAAGCGAAACGCTATGGCGATGTCAAAGTCCTGGCCAGCAGTGCGGATAAGAATTTCACCTATATCCCGACGTTCCGGCCGGAAGATGTGCGTCCAGATGCGGATTATGTCCATATCTGCTATAACAATACGATTTTCGGCTCCCGCTTCCCGGCCATTCCGGATACGGGCTCGATTCCGCTGGTGGCTGACCTGTCATCCTGCATCCTGTCTGAACCGATCGACATCTCACGGTTTGCCCTGGTCTATGCCGGTGCCCAGAAGAACATGGGTCCCTCCGGTCTGACCCTGGTCATTGTCCGTGAAGACCTGCTCGGCCATGAGCATCCGTTGACCCCGACCATGCTGAGCTATAAGGTGGCGGCTGACAATGACAGCATGTATAATACGCCGCCCTGCTATGCGATCTATATCGCCAAGCTGGTTCTCGAGTGGGTCCGTGACGAGATCGGCGGCCTTGAGGCCATGGCAGAGATCAATTATCGCAAGGCCCAGAAGCTCTATGACTATATCGATGCCTCGAGGCTGTTCAAGGCGCCGGTTGCGAAGGGTTCGCGTTCGATCATGAATGTCCCCTTTGTCACCGGTGATGAAGAGCTCGACAAGAAGTTCTGCAAGGCCGCGGAAAAGGCAGGCTTTGTCAATATCAAAGGCCATCGCAGCGTGGGCGGCATGCGGGCTTCCATCTATAATGCGATGCCTGAAGCCGGCATCGATGCCCTGGTAGAATTCATGCGGGAGTTTGAACAGAATGTATAAGATCAAGACCCTGAATAAGATAGCAGCGATCGGCACACGCCAGTTTGATAAAAGCAAGTACGAAATTTCCAGCACGGTTGAGGATCCGGATGCGATTCTGGTCCGCTCCGCCAATATGCTCGACCTGGAATTGCCTGCCAATCTCAAGGCGATCGCCCGGGCTGGGGCTGGCGTTAACAATATCCCGGTCGACCTGTGCTCGCAGAAGGGCATAGTCGTTTTCAATACGCCCGGTGCCAATGCCAATGCCGTCAAGGAGCTGGCCATTGCCGCCCTGCTTTTGTCATCCCGCGACCTGGTCGGTGGAGTCAACTGGGTGCGCACCCTGCCTGAAGGCACCGATATTGCCAAGGAAGTCGAAAACGGTAAAAAAGCCTTTGTCGGCCCGGAAATCTACGGCAAGAAGCTGGGTGTTTTCGGCCTCGGTGCCATTGGCGCGATGGTTGCCAATACGGCCAATGAGCTGGGCATGGATGTCTATGGCTATGATCCCTATATCACGGTCGACAATGCCTGGATGCTCAACCGCGGCGTCAAGCGGGCCGCTGACCCGAAGGCCATTTTCGAGCATTGCGATTACATCACTTTGCATATGCCATCGACCAAGGAGACCAAGGGCTTCATCAATGCCGCCGCCATCGAACAAATGAAGCATGGCATGCGGATCATCAATCTGTCCCGTGGCGACCTGGTCGATAACGCCGACCTGGCCCTGGCCCTGGACAACGGCAAAGTCGCCCGCTACCTGACGGATTTTCCTTCACCGGAAGTCCTGGCCATGAAAAATGTCATTGCCATCCCCCATCTGGGTGCCTCGACCCCGGAAAGTGAAGACAATTGCGCAGTCATGGCCGTCGATGAGCTGATTGATTATCTGGAAAATGGCAATATCAAAAACAGCGTCAATTTCCCGGATGTCAAGAATCCCAAGGGCGGCGACGAAAGCATCTGTGTCATCCACAAGAATGTGCCGAATATCCTGGCCCAGATTTCGGCGGCCTTGTCTGGCGAAGGGATCAATATCGAAAACCTGTCCAGCCGCAGCAAGAAAGAATATGCCTATGCGGTCTTTGAAATTGTCGGCCATTGCCCGGCGGCGGTGCAGGAGAAGCTGGCCCAGGTGGATGGCATCATCCGGGTCAATCTGATCCGCAACCGCTGATCCATCGGCCCTTGTCCCCTGTGGTATAATGTGGCAGAAGTCTGGTTTTCTGATCACACCCGCAGGAGGAGCAGAATATCATGCCCATCAAGTCTCCGTTCTTTTGCCTGTTGACACCACGGCCTGCCCTTGTCAGGTCCGTGGTGTTTTTGCTGCTGGTCAGCTTATTTATCCTGCTGCCAGGATTTGGCCTGCCGGAATCCGCCTGGAGCGGAGCAGTCCCCGAGGTGACCGTTGCGGCCAGTGTGCTGTCAGATTACCGGGTCGATTCCTATCGCATCGATTGTGAGATCTCTCCGGATGGCCAGGTGGTGGTCCAGGAAAAGCTTGACCTTTTTTACCAGCAGGAATCGAAAGAACTCGCCTTCTTCCTCAGTACAGGCAAAGCCCGGTCCCTGAAGCTGCTGTCTGTCGCCATATCGGCCGGATCTCCGGCCGATTCAACCCCGGTCCAGCTGGTGGAGGTATTGCCGGCCGATTCGAAAACCCAGGCCAATCTGCAGTCGCTGTCTTACAGCCTGAATGCCGATGGATTGAATGACCGCCTGAAGATCCGTTCCGTTGGCCATGCCAATGAGACACGCCAGGTGGTGATCCGCTATCAGCTCGATGGGGCCCTGGTCCAGCTGACGGATGCGATTAAATTCCGCCGTTCCTTTTTTGCCCTGGCGGGCGACAAGACCATTGCCAAGCCGGTCCTGATGATCCATTACCCCCAGGGAGCCCAAGCGGATTCCGTCTGGTCCCGGCCGGTCAGCCCCATTGCCTTCATGACCACCGAGGTGGATGCGGACACGGTCCAGATGAGTGCCCCCCAATTGCTGGCCAAGCAAAAGATGGAAGCGGTCCTGATCCTGCCAGTCTCTGGCTTTGCCCCGGGAGCGGCCTTGCTGCCTCAGGGGACAGTCGGGAACCGGGCGGCTGTGATCGCTGAAATCGAGCAGGAACTGGCCCGGATGTCCCAGCTGGCCTGGGCGGATGCCTTCCTGTCCCGCCTGACCTGGATCCTGCTGACCCTTGCCGTCTTCATCCTGACTATCCTGTTTCTGGTTTTTGAACGTGAAGGCCTGCTCCGGCTGCCTCTGGACCGGGGCCTGCCCAAAGGACCGGTCGCGATCCCTGTCCATCGCCCGGCGATCCTGGCCCGGCTGTCCAGGCACCATCATCCAGGCCAGATTCTGCTGGCAACCCTTCTGGACCTGGTCATTCGGGGCAAATTGCGCTTGGATGGCCATGTATTCACTCTGCTGGCGCACAGTGTGCCAGATTACCAGGGCATGTCTGCCTATGAGATTTTCCTGCTGCAATGGTTTTATGAGCGAATCACAAAGGAGAACACTCTGGCTCCGGCCCAGATCCGGAAATATGCCCTGGACCGGCGGACGGCGGCGGAGTTCGCTGCCTATTATGAACAGTTCATCCTGCTGATCCAGGAGGATATGGTCAAGGAAGGTCTGCTCGACCTCCCCAAAAGGCATCAGGGCAAGCTCCTGGGCCTGGTCATGGCTGGCTTTTATGCCAGTGCCAGCCTGTTCATCGTCCTGGTCACGAGATCTCTGCCAGGTCTGGTGCTCCTGGTGCCGGCCCTGCTGTTTGCCGGCTTTGCCCTCGGCCTGAAGCATCTGACTCGCCAGGGTAACCTCGAAGCGGCGAAGGCCCGGCATCTGCGCCAGCAGATCCGCCACTATGCCAGCCTGAAAAAGGGCCAGCCGGCAGAGCCTCGGCTTGACAGTGATTTGCTGGCCCCGGCGATTGCCCTCGGGGCCGATAAGCCATATTTACGGCAATTGACGGAGCTATACCACCAGGACCAGAGCCTGGCCCGAGCCTTCATGGCGCAGCTGACTCAGAGCCAGATCAATGACTCTGAGCATCTGGCCGGCTTTGCCCGCGACCTTGATGCCATGGGATCGATGCTATCCGCCAGCCTCTATCTCGCTTTGGGGGTTCATTTCTACGACTGACTTTTGGCTCCAGGGCACCTCGGGTGGCTGGCTTTGACCAGAAGGATGGGGTGTCCAGGCATGGGAGACTGGATCAAGCGGAGCCCGGTTGGCTGCCTGGACCAAAAAATAGTTTTCAGCCAAGGTGCCTTCTGGCAGCCGATAACCGGTCAGATGCGCCAGCTCTGCTGGTCCGGCCTCTGAGCTGTTCTGGTCATAGGCCATGATGCTGATCTGGACCGGAGTCTTCGGGTCGATGCCGTTCACGGTCCACTCGGTCGCCGGACCGGCATCCTCCAGGACGGGAGCCTGGCCGGCTGCGGTGATTTCGACGAAATAGCCAGCCACCGCGATATTGTCCTGCGCCGCGGGCCATTTGACTTGAATCTGGCCATCTGCCTTGGTTTTGATGTGGACCCTCTGGCTGCTGGTCCAGCTTGGCCGGAACAAATCCTGGGTCACCACTTGTTCCAGCGTTGCCCTGGGCTTGTCGTCGGATTGACCCAGCTGGCCGCGCGAATTCGCGCCGGCAGAGGCCAGGAGACCCTTGCTGCTGAGGACCAGGACATGCTCGGAACCAAAGGCCATTCCCTCAAAGGGCAGGAAACTGGATCCCCAGCGGCCATGATAGAAGCCCTGGATTCTTTGGGGTTCGTAGCGGCTGGCTGTTTTGGCCAGGCCCAGCTGATGGCTGGCATTGAGTCCCCAGACATACCATTCGTTTTTGAGGGTGGGCTGGCCGAACCGGGAGGTCGAGACATCGCGGATCACAGCGGACTGGGCATATCCTGCAGCGACGGACAGGAGGCGTTCGTCGCTGGGATCGAGATTGCCGGTCAGATCGAGCACTGTCGGTTGCAGCTGGCGTTGAGTGGTCGATTTTTGGCCACCCAGGCCCAATTGGCCGAGGGAATTGTCCCCCCAGACATAGAGCTGGCGATAACCGGACAGCGAGCTGAGCGCCAGGACATGGCTGGAGCCCGCCGCAACGTCCACCACGTGGCTGATGCCTGGGACCAGACCCGGGGTCCGTCGAGATTCTGTGGTGCCGTCCCCAAGCTGGCCCTGGCTATTGTCACCCCAGGTGTACAGCTGGCCTTGCTCATCGACATACAGGGAAAAATTGCCTCCTGCCCGGATCAGGCTGGCTCCAGACTGGACGATCTGGACTGGCCGGGTATTGCGCAAGGCCAGGACAGAACCATCGAGTCCCAATACTTCTTCGGATGCCACTTCGCCGACTTGCCCCTGGGTATTGTGGCCCCAGGCCCAGATGCTGCCATCCTCACCCAAGGCCAGGGAGTGATAGTCCCCGGCAGCGATGGCTTTGATGCGGGGCAATCCGGTCAGTTTGACAGGCGTGTCGACATTGGCCACCGTGCCATTGCCAACCTGGCCATAAGCATTGCGGCCGAGGGCATAGACCGTGCCACTCTGGCCCAGGACCAGGGTGTGGTAGGCCCCTGCAGCAATGGCTTTGGCGGGCTCGGGCAATTCGACCTGGACCGGGGCACTGACATGATCCTCACCGGTTGCCCCAGTCTGGCCATAGGCATTATCCCCCCAGGCATAGACGAGACCATCATAGTCGAGAAACACACTGTGGGCCATGCCTGCGGAAACCTCGGCATGGGTCTGCAGCCGGGCAAGCTCGGGATTGGCATCTGCCAGCCCCTGGCGGGGCGCGACCATGATGGGGAGACTGACCATGACACCGATGAGGATGGCCAGATAAAAGAAAATGGCAGATAAACGGCGGTGCGTCAGATGACGGACCGGTTGGCCTGATTGATTTTTATACATCGTCTTTCACTTTGCGCAAGCTGCGCGAACCGTTAAAATGAGAATGTGCTGCTCAATGATACACGCTCAGAACACATTATGCAAACGAGGCGAAGGAGTTCAAACCATGGTGGAGCCGCTCGACTGGTCCATGCGCATCCCGGGTCCTGTGCACCGGGCGCTTGCCCTGCTGGAGCAGGCTGGCTTCGAGGTCTGGCTGGTGGGCGGCTGTGTCCGCGACCTTGCCATCGGGCGTACGCCGCTGGATTTTGACCTGTCGACCAATGCCCTGCCCGAACAAGTCCTGGCGGTCTTTCCCCATGCCTTTGCCACCGGTCTGGCCCATGGCACGGTCACTGTCCTGGTGGAGCATCATGCAATCGAAATCACCACATATCGCAGTGAACGCGACTACTCCGATGGCCGCCGGCCTGACCGGGTCATTTTCGAGGCGGATATCATCAAGGATCTGGGCCGGCGCGATTTCACCATCAATAGCATGGCCTTCCACCCGCAGCGGGGCCTGCTCGATCCATTTGGCGGCTGGTCTGACCTGATGGCCAGCCAGCTCAGGACCGTCGGCGATCCGGTCGTCCGCCTCCAGGAGGATGCCCTGCGCATGCTCAGGGCCTTGCGGTTTACCTTGACCTATGACCTGGAACCGGCCGGGGATCTGGTTGCGGCGATCGCCAGGGAACGGGAACGGACGCAAAGGCTTAGTGTCGAGCGAATCACGCATGAGCTGGGCCGGATGATGAATGCTGCCCATGGCCCCGCCCTGCAGCCGTTCGAAGCCAGTGGCCTGCTGCCGGTGATCGCCCGCCGCCTGTTCGGCTTCGAGCCCGATAATTCACAGCTGACCCGATTGCTGGCGGTCTGGATCCGGCCGGCCTGGCATCCGGACCAGACGGTGCCCTTATTCTATCTGGCCTGCCAATTGTGCCGGCTGGTGGAGCCGGGCGCTGGTCTGTCGGGCAGGACTGACCTTTTGCCCGGCGGTCCGGCTGCCCTGCAAAAAATCCTGGCCCCGTCCGCTTTGTCTGGCCTGAGGGAGGTTTTCCAGCAGGTCTGCCGACTGTCCCGGCCGGCTTCCCGCCATGGCCATGCCATGCTCTACGGGGCTGGCCTGCGTTTGCATCTCGCGCGGGACCAGGAACAAGATGCCCTGGGCTTGGCCATTCTGGTCAGGGTGATGGCCAAAACCCTGGCGCTGGATATTCCTGTCGCCCGCCAGTGCCTGGTGGATGGCTGGGCCTTGCTGGCCTTCATCCAGCCAGAATGGGCCTGCCTGGGCCGGGAGCTGGTCAATTTGCGCCAGCAGGTCCAGCTGGAGGCGGAGGCAGACTCTGGTGCAAGGTTGCCGGTCGCCTTGTCAGAACTGGCCGTATCGGGTCAGGACCTGTCCAGCAGGCTGCCGCTTCGGGGAGCCCGGCTGGGCTTGTTCCTGGAGCGGTTATTGTCCCATGTCCAGAAGGAACCCGCCGATCATTCGCAGGAAAGGCTTCTGGAGCTGGCTGGCCAATGGCTGGCAGACTCCCCGGGTGATCCCTGACCATCTGCCCGGGTGACGCTGGTCCGGAGCAGATCTGGCAACTGCAACCTGACTGCAACATAGCCATTGCAGTTTTTGTGCTATAATCTTAAATTGCACCAAACAGGAGGTCTTGATCAAATGGCTAAATCACCCCATCCGGCGCTGACTCGACTGGCAGCGACCGTTACTGCCCGTTATTTCCCCGGCAATGGTATTTTCGATGGCTATTATCTCGATGGTCGCCTGACGACCCGGCGGGAGCACCGGGCTGCCGATGTCACCCTCGACCGGGAAGACCGGGGCTTTTTTTACGCTGCCTTCGCGCACCAGTCCAGCCATGGCCAGGAGGATCTTGTTTCTTCGCGTGCCCATAAGGCACTGGAACGGATTCTGAATGATGTCAAGCAGAATATCCGCAATATCGATGCAGAGATCAATGAGCTGGCTGAATGTGCCGTTGAAATCGCCGGCCGCGGCTCCCTGCAGCAAGAAAATGCCCGCCAGCCCTATTTTGCCGGCGTCATGGTCAAGGATGCCGAGCTGGCCGCCATCACCATGGGCCATGGCTGTGCCTATCTGTATCGCAATGATGCCCTGTACCCGCTCACCCATGATGATATTTCCCTGGAACCGGTCGACTATCACGGCAAACCGGTCTTGGGCCAGGACATCTATTGTGCGGGCCTGGCCGGGACGGTCCGGTACTCCAATATTGCCCAGCTGCAGCCTGACGATTGCGTGATCGTCTGCAACAAAGAAGTGATCACCACGCTTGGCCAGCGGGAGATCCTGCGCCTGCTGTACGAGGCCCAGGACCAGTCCGATGCGGCTGGCCTGATCATCACGGCAGCCTCGGCCAAGCTGCCGGGCGTAGCCATGCAGGTCATCGCCTGCTTTGTCGAGTCGATCCGGTCTACCGACAAGCCTGCCCGCCCCGTCACGTCCCGGGTCGCCCCGGAAAGTACGCTTCTGGGCCAGATGGCAGGCAAGTTCGGCCAGCCTGCCAAATCAGCCGCTGCTGCCAAGCCGCCGGAAGCCCAGGGCCAGTCAGTTCCTGCAGTCCCGATGGCGACCGATGAACCGGATGATGAAGACACCCCCTACGATAAGGGATATTTTGAACGCCCCCGCGATGAGAATGGCCGGATCCGCCGCCTGGCACTGTATATGGTGATCACCGCCGTGACGATTGGCGCTGTTTTCGCCATTTTCAACATGATTTTCGGCAAAGAGGGTGGGAAGACCCTGCCATCGGAAACCACCACCCAGATCGAGGAAACCAGCCAGACCGAAGAGATTGTTGTCACTGAGCCAACCGTCAATCCAGACGAAACAACTCCAGAGGAAACGACACCGGAGGAAACCACGGCCGAAACAACTGCCGCAACGGAAGAGACGACGGCTCCGGCGACCGGGGGCACCGTCCATACGGTCAAATCGGGCGATACATTCTATTCGATCGCGATCAAATATTTCAATGACGGCTCACAGGCCACGATTGATAAAATCAAAGATTACAATGGCCTGAACTCGGATACCCTGCAGCTGGGCCAGAAAATCAAGATCCCACCGCAATAAGCCGGTGCAATAGAACACTCTGTCAAAGACCAGGTTATACCAAAGGGTCTGCCGCAAAACCAGCCAGGTTTGCGGCAGACCCTTTGGCCATCTGCGAGGGACAGAGGAGAGGTGCAGGGGGCGAAGGCCGGACCGGCCATGGCCCCGGCGGCTTAGGGTGAATTCTGCTCCACTTCGATGATCTGCAGGGTTTTACTGGTGAATACCACCCGCCCGCACTGGGTCAGCAGGACTTCCTGGAGCTCCTGGCCATAGGCTGTCCGTTCGACCGATCCAAGCACGATGTATTTGACCTGGTATTGTGCGAGCAGCATCTGCCGCAGGTCCTGGTCTGGGGTGGTATAGAGCTGGCGCACCATGTCCTGGCGGGGCTGGACCAGGTCCGCATAGGCATTCGGCCGGTTGCGGCTGGTCCGCCAGAGCCATTCATGGGTTTCCCAGCCGATCAGGGTCGGCAGACCTGTGAAAGCCGAGATCCGGCCCAGGTCCGTATAGCTTGGCCCGGCCGCCTCCAGGATGACGGGCTGTCCCTGGACCGTTTCGTTCAGCCAGCGGATGGCAAGCAAATCATCGCTCAGCTCGTCTGCCGCTTCCCCGGCCACCTGCTGGGAATTTTTCCGGCCAAGTGGAGCCAGGCCATCCAGTCCCTGCTGGTTCGTCTGGCTCAGCTCGCCATACCATTGGTGGATCGCCAGCCCGGGGAACCAGCCGGGCAGGACCAGACAGGCTGTCAGTATGAGCAGTGCCAGCTTCTGCCGGGGCCGGATCAGGGCCAGGCGAACCAGCAGATACCCCCAGCAGAGCCCCAGCAGGACAAAGGCCTGGTAGGTGAATTTGAACATCGTATTGGCGCGCTTATAATCGCCGGAATAGATATCAACGACATAAAAGATCTCCGGTGCAAGGAGCAGGACCAGACCATAGACGAACAGACCGATGGCCAGCCCATCGGCCGGTTCTAAGTGGCGCCGGTTGCTCTTGGTCGCCAGAAGGGCCAGGCTGCCCAACATCCCTGCCAGCAGATGTGGCCCCCAGAGCACCAGCAGCTGCCAGGCCGGGGTCCTGGCGGTCGCCCAGGCGATGGTGCTGCTCATCGGTTCGAAATGATCCCGGAAGGGCAGGGTCAGCAGGAAGGCGATGGCAAGCATGCTCAAAATCTGGAGCGTGGCCAGGGCCATGGCGGCCAGCCAGCGTGAGCTTGGCCGCGCATCCGGCAGGGCCAGACCATTGCCGGCCAGCAAGACGATACCGGCCACCGGAAGATATATGACGAAATCCCAATAGTTCTGCATCATGAAAATGGCCAGGCAAAACCCGAGTGCCCAGATTTCCGGCAAAAGCAGCGCTTTTTTCCATAAAACGGCGATGGCCTGCCCGGCGCTTGGCCCTGTCGCCAGCAAACTTCTCGCGTTTTGGTGCTCTGCTGAGCTGGCCCGGGCAATCCCGCTCAAAAGCAGCAGCAGGAAAATCAGGACCACGGTCAGATTGATCACATGGGCATGCAAATCGGCGACCAGATAGGAGTAGAAGGGGAATTCATGGATGGTTTTGTCGGTCGTATCCGGATTGTAGCCGATGAAGCGGGTTGCATTGGGGAACCAGTAGGCCTGGTCGATCGCGCCGACCGGAATACCGGTTTTGGCCAGCCAGGCCAAAAGGATCTTGCCGGGCCCATGATTGCTATAGAAGAAGGCATGGCTATTGCCCAGGACATTGACCAGCAGCAGAGACAACAGGCCGCCGGCAGCCAGGGGCAGGCTGGTACCGGAACGGCTTAGGGCGGCCCTCCGACCGCTCAGTCCGGGGCTGGCCAGGGCCAAGTGGATCAGGCCAGCGCCCAGGACCCAGCTGATGCTTGCGGCAAAAGCCCAGACCGTTGCCATGCCCAGATTATAGGCGACAGGGGTGGCCAGGCCGGTCAGGCGGGTCAGGAGGGCATAGGTGTAGTGCCCGAAATAGTAGTAATTGATGGTTTCGCCAGCGAGCCAGGGATCGGCTGCCGGCAGGCCCGGACTGCGCAGAATGCTGTTGATGAAGGCGACATTCATGAATTTTTCCAGGCTGTCCAGCCCCGGCTTGAAGGACCGCAGGAAGGCGCCGGCCAGCAATAGCGCACTGAAAAACAGCTCGGAACCTGCGGCACCGAGCAATAGCTGGTTCCGGCCGGTGGACTGGAGCCTGTTGCGGCCCCAGCGGGACCAGCCCAGGGCAGAAAGGAGCAGGCCAAGGGCAGCCAGAAGCAGGCGGCTCAGGCTAAGATGGAACAAAAATCCGGCCTCCCAGCCAGCCAGAGCCAGCAAAAACAGACCCACGGCTTTGGCCGGCAGGTAGCTCAGTCCGGCCGGCAAGTGGCCAAACAAGACCCGCGAAAGCGGCCAGGCGGCCAGTCCGATCACCAGCAGAGCCAGCCACCAGCGCAGGAAGGCGAAGGCATCAGGTCCCAGCAACCAGAAAGAAAAGCCTGGGACCAGCAGCAAGACGCTGGCCCAGGCAATCAAGACCTGGACAGACTGGCCGAACCGGCCAGCTGATGATGGACCGGAAGGGATTTCCGGTGCGCTGGCCATGCTCAGCGGATCCGCCGGCTTTCGAAATAGTAGCGCTTTTCAAACGCTTCACCCATGGAGAAGGTTTTGCGCGGTAAAATGCCGTCCCGGGCGATGATGCCAAAAAACTGCGACTTTTCCAGAGTGGGCAAGAGCAGACCGATGGCACCCTGGCTGGCCAGATCCGCAATAACCGTTTCACCATGGATATAGTCGAGTCTGACCTCCGGATGCCGCAGGACCAGATCATCGAGCATGGCCTGGACGACGCCGACCAGAAGCTCGCCTGACTGGACCGGCACGGACAGCTCTGTCTTGAAGCCGGGACCAAAGACCGGCACTGTCTCGATCCGGAATTGCTCTGGCTTAGCCGGTGAGGCCTGGTGCCTGGCAAAATAGCGCCCGGCATGGCTCAAGAACAATTCGAAATCGACATTGAAGACCGCCCGGTGGATCGGTTCGAAATCAAGACCCTCATCATGGATATTGATGACCTCCACCAGAGCGAACCGGGCCGGATGATCCGGGCTGGCCGTCTCCCTGATGCTGTTCCAGTGCGCTTTGGCGGTGGCCAGGGAATGATTGCCGTCGCCGACGGCAAAGAGCAGGCCATGCTCCCGCAGGGAGGCCAGCTGGCCGAGTGCCGTCATAGCCTGGACCAGAAGGCTGTCCTGGGCGACGATCGGCCAGCCCCGGACAGACCCGCCACCCTGGGGCAATTCAGTTGCATAGCAGGGGGGGCGATTGGCCACAGCGGCATAAAGCGGCTCGATGACACTATGGTCCGGATCATCAATCAGGAGCTGGACATGTGGCAATTCCAGCAGGGCATTTTTGCGGATCGCCTGGCGCGGCGGGATCCGCTCCAGGACGGTTCCCTCGGTTGCCCGGGTCAGCTCCCGGTTGCCCGGCTGGAAATCATACCGTTCCAGGTCAATGGCCAGAACCAGGCCCTTGCGGCTCGGATGCAGGCGGGTCGCCCGGTCGACGAGCATGCAGCCCGGTTCGAGTGGAACCAGAATGCCCTGGTCCAGATAATCAGCCATGGCCTGGTTGATCTGAGTGATCCGGCTGTCGACCGATAGTTCTCCTGGCTGCTCCAGATAGATTTCCGGCAGGACCAGGCGCAGCGTGGAAGGGGCGTCACCGACCCAGGCCTCAGTCTGCTGCCAATAGTCTGGCTGCGACGTATACTGATCACAGGCGACGACTGCCCAGCGGGTCAGGTCGATGTCTGCCCGGGGAATATAAAGGGTGGGCAGGGCGATACCCAAAGACGCGGCTCGCGCATTCAGTTGCAACTCAATGGCTTCGGATAATGGTTGGGACATGTCGGGATACCCCTTTCAAGGTCTGGATCAATCCAGTTTTTGGTTCAAACCAGATTTTATCACAGATTATTTGCCGTTGGACCCCTCCAGGACCGGAACCCGGGCCAAGCAGAAGCAATACCAGATCAGCGGTGCAGTTGCCCGGTCTTGCTGATTCGTGTAAACTATTCCGGATAATGACTGGTCCATGCTCAAAGGACCAAACATCCGGCAAGGAGACGTAACCACTATGCAGCCACTCAGCCTGAATGACATCCGGGAGAAATTCCTGGCTTTCTTTGAATCGAAGGAGCACCTGCGCCTGCCCAGTTTTCCCCTGGTGCCCAAGAACGATCCTTCGATCCTTCTGATCAATGCGGGCATGACCCCTTTGAAACCGTATTTCACGGGCGCCCAGACTCCACCGGCCCCCCGGGTCACGACCTGCCAGAAATGCATCCGCACACCCGATATCGAGCGAGTCGGCAAGACCAGCCGCCACGGCACCTATTTCGAGATGCTGGGCAATTTTTCGTTTGGCGATTATTTCAAAAAGGAAATCATTCCCTGGGCCTGGGAATTTTGCACGAAGGTCATGGAAATCCCCGAAGAACGCCTCTTTGTCACCGTTTACCAGGATGATGACGAGGCCTATGACATCTGGCATCAGGACGTAGGCCTGCCGGAAGCGAAAATCTACCGCCTCGGCAAGGCGGACAATTTCTGGGAACATGGCACGGGCCCCTGTGGTCCCTGCTCGGAGATCTATTATGACCGGGGCGAACAGTATGGCTGTGACAAGCCGGATTGCCAGGTCGGCTGTGATTGTGACCGCTTCGTCGAATTCTGGAACCTGGTATTCACCCAGTTCAATAAGGAAGAGGATGGCAGCTATACGCCGCTGGCCAAGAAAAACATCGACACGGGCGCTGGCCTCGAGCGTTTTGCTGTCATCATGCAGGGTGTGCAAAACCTGTTTGAGGTTGACACCGTGCGGGCAATCCTGGATTATGTCTGCGCCCAGGCCAAGGTCCAGTATGGCCAGGATGAGAAGACCGATGTGGCGATCCGGGTCATCACGGACCATATCCGCAGCACCACGATGATGATTTCGGACGGCATCATCCCGTCCAATGAAGGCCGCGGCTATGTCCTGCGCCGCCTGCTGCGCCGGGCGGCCCGGTTTGGCCGCCTGCTCGGCATCGACAAGCCCTTCCTGCATGATGTCTGTGCGATTGTTGTGCGCGAGTCCAAGTCGGCCTATCCGGAACTCGAGACCCGGCAGTCCTATATCACCAAAGTCATCCGCACCGAGGAAGAACGCTTTGCCGAGACCATCGCCCAGGGGACAGCCATCCTTGAACAGATGGTTGAAAAAGCCAAAGCTGAAGGAAAGACCCAGCTTTCCGGCGATGAGATTTTCAAGCTGCATGACACCTATGGCTTCCCGCTCGACCTGACCCGCGAAATCGCCGGAGAACAGGGCCTCGAGATCGATGAAGAAGGTTTCCGGGCCGAGATGAACCGGCAAAAGGAGATGGCCCGCAAGGCGCTGCGCGAGAAAGTCGGCTCGGCCTGGGGCCAGGGCAGCCTGCCGGAAGGGGTCGACCGTACGGTGGCGACCGTTTTCAGTGGCTATGACAGACTGCTGGATCAGGGCCGGATCAAAACCATTCTCGTGGCGGATGAGGCCAGCGAAACCCTGGCCCTTTCCGACCTGGCGGTAGAAAACCAGCAGGTGACGGTGATCACCGACCGTACGCCATTTTATGCAGCAGCCGGCGGCCAGACCGGTGATGTCGGCCAGCTGACCGGCCCCAATGGCCAGGCCAGGGTCCTGGACACGACCAAGACCGCCGAGGGCCTGTATCTCCACACGGTGCTGGTGGAGTCCGGCAGCCTTGCCGTGAATGAAACCATCACCCTGGCGGTTGACCGGACAGCCCGCCTGGCGACTGCGCGCAACCATACCACGACCCATATCCTGCACAAGGCCCTGCGCCAGGTGCTTGGCGATCATGTCGCCCAGGCGGGGTCATCGGTTTCGGCTGACCGTCTGCGTTTTGACTTCACGCATTACCAGCCGCTGACGGCTGCCGAAAAGGCCCAGGTGGAGCAGATCGTCAATTCGGTGATCCTGGACAATCTGGCTGTCCAGACCGAAGTCATGTCGCTCGACGAGGCCCGCAAATCAGGCGCCATGGCCCTGTTCGATGAAAAATATGGTGACCAGGTCCGGGTTGTCCGGGTTGGCGATTTCAGCCAGGAGCTTTGCGGCGGCACGCATCTGAGACAATCCGCCGAAGCCTGCTTCTTCCGCCTGGTTTCCGAGAGCGGTGTCGCTGCCGGCGTGCGCCGGATCGAGGGCATCACCGGCCAGGCCGCCCTGGCCTGGGTCAGGGAGCAGGAAGAGCTGCTGACCCGGATGGGCCACCTGGTCAAAGCGCCAGCCCATGAAGTCCCGCACCGGGTGGAGGTTCTCCTGAACCGGACTCGCGAGCTGGAAAAGGAAATCGAAGCTGAAAAGGCTCGCCGGACGGCCGGTGCAGCCGATGAGCTTGCTGCCCAGGCCCTGGTCGCCGGCCCGTTCAAGATCCTCACCGCCCGTCTCGATACCCCCGATGCCGACCAGCTGCGCCAGGCAGCCGATCGTCTGCGCGATAAAATCGCCCCGGCCGTCATCGTCCTGGCCAGCAGCCAGGAAGGCAAAGTGGCCCTGGTGGCGATGGCCAGCCCGGAAGCCGTCAAGGCCGGTGCCAATGCCGGCAACCTGGTCCGCGAGGCGGCCCGGATCACCGGCGGCGGTGGTGGTGGCCGGCCGGACATGGCCCAGGCTGGCGGCAAGGATGTGACTGCGATCGATGCGGCATTGGCTGCAGCAGCCGGTCTGGCCCGAAACCAGCTCGGATTCTGAAGCGGCGCTTGCCCACAGGAGGAAAACCATGTCTGACTGTATTTTCTGCAAACTGGCCCATGGAGAGATCCCGACCCCGCTGATTTATGAAGATGAAGCGGTGGTCGCCTTTCATGACCTGCATCCCCAGGCGCCGGTCCATGTCCTGATCGTGCCGAAGACGCATGTCCGCGACATCGATTCGCTGGCCAGCCATGAATCCGGCGAGGCCATCCTGGGCCAGGTCCTGCGGGCGATTCCCCAAGTGGCCGAACGGCTCGGCATCCGGGCAAGCGGCTTCCGGCTGATCAATAACTGCGGACGCGATGCCGGCCAGACCATCGACCATGTCCATTTCCACCTGCTTGGCGGCAAGGTTCTGGGCGAGCAGATCGTCTGATCTGCAGTGAAAAAACGTTCGGAAAAGCGCCAAAAACGACCCGCCTGCCTGCTGCAGTTTCATTGACGAAAGACCTGGCCAGCGTTTATAATCCTATCTGCTGCATTTTGCCCTGAGGGCTTTTTGCGCCTGCCAGCGTCATTTGGCCAGGATTCTGCTGTTGAGGGGGGTGAAATAAATGTCTGAAATTCGAGTGAAAGAAAACGAAACCCTTGACAGTGCTCTACGTCGTTTCAAGCGTTCTTGTGCACGCTCCGGCCTTCTGGCCGAAGTCCGCAAGCGTGAGCATTATGAGAAGCCAAGTGTTCGCCGCAAGAAGAAATCCGAAGCAGCCAGGAAAAGGAAGCGCTAAGCCATGATGAATATCAAGGAAAAATTGCTGGAAGATCTCAAAGATGCCATGAAGGCCAGAGATACGCTGCGCAAGGATCTGCTGCAGATTCTCCGGGCTGCTGTCTTGCAAGTAGAAAAGGACCAGCAGATCACCCTCGATGAGTCTGGGGTATTTGAAATCCTGGCCAAGGAGCACAAGAAACGCTCTGAGACTGTCCAGGAGCTGGCCGGATCTGACCGCACGGATATCCTGGAGAAAAACAAGGCCGAGATGGCTCTGATTGAGGCCTATCTGCCCGCCCAGCTCACTGAAGCTGAGATTGAGGTCCTGGTCCGGAAGGCCATCGAGACGGCCAATGCCCATTCGGCCCGCGACATGGGCGCAGTCATGAAGGTCTTGATGCCAGATGTCAAAGGCAAGGCGGACGGCAAACTGGTCAATACGATCGTCAAACGGCTGCTCGGCTGATTCTCGCCAATGTACTGTAAAAAAGAGACTTGATATCACGCGGTATCGAGTCTCTTTTGCTATACTTGAACTACTTGTGCAGGAAAGGGGGGAAAGGCTATGCTGATCCAAAAAGACTGGCGGATCCTGGATGAAGATCCAGGCACTGACTCATTGCCCGAGCGGATTCTCAAGACCCGCCAGCTGGAGGCCGGCATGGCGCGGGAGCGTTTCCTGAAACCAGACCTCAGCCATCTGCAAGATCCCTTCCTGCTGCCTGACATGGCCAAGGCCTGCGCGGTGATCCGGTCTGCGATCGAGAACGGTGAGCGGATCGTCATCCACGGCGATTATGATGTGGATGGCCTGACTGCCACCGCCTTGCTGGTCCGATTCTTCCGCCAGAACGGCATAGCCTGTGAGCCCCTGATTCCAGACCGCCTGGCCGATGGCTATGGCTTGAGCGATTCGAGCGTGGAACGCACTCTGGCGCTCTCAGCCGGGCTCTTGATCACGGTTGACTGCGGTGTGACCAGCATCAGTGCTGTGGAGCAGCTGGAATCGGCAGGCATCGCGGTGGTCATTACAGACCACCATGAATGTCCCGCCATCCTGCCGCAGGCCCGGGCGGTGGTCAATCCCAAGCGAAGCGACTCCGCCTATCCGACAACCAGCCTGTCTGGGGCAGGGGTGACCTTCAAGTTGATCCAGGCCTTGTGCACCACCTTGCATATCCCAATGCCAGGAGCTGCCGAATATGCCCTGGTTGCCCTCGGTACAGTCGCAGATGTCGTGCCATTGCTGGATGAGAACCGGATCCTGGTCCAGCAGGGCCTGCATGCCCTCAATCGCCACCTGCATCCTGGCCTGACCGAATTACTGGCGGTCTGTGTCCAGAACGACCGGGTGGTCGATGCCAGCACCATCGGCTATACCCTGGCGCCACGCCTGAATGCTGCGGGCCGCCTGGGCGCGGCCATGCCCGCCCTCGAGCTCCTTTTGACCGACGATCCGGTCAGGGCCCATGAACTGGCCCTGATCCTGCAGGAACAAAACAGTCAGCGCCAGGCGCTCGAGGCCGCGATTCTGGCTGAGGCGATCACCGAAATCGAATCCAACTTTGATTTCTCGACAGCCAGCCTGATCATTCTCGCCCGCGCTGGCTGGCATACCGGCGTGGTCGGCATCGTCTGCTCACGTCTGGTCGACCTGTACCACCGACCGGTCATTGTCCTGGGCGGCGAGGGCGGCCGGCTCAAGGGATCAGCCCGGACCTGCGGCAATTTCGATATCCTGGAGGCGATCCGTGCGGCGGCCCAGTGGACGGTCAAATTTGGCGGCCACCGCAAGGCAGCCGGCATAGAGCTGGACGAGGCTTCCCTGGCCGCTTTCCGCGACAGCGTCAATGCCTATGCCCAAGAACAGGCCGATGCCCTGTCCTTCCGGCCAGAGCTGATCGCGGATGCCCTCGTCACGATCGCCGACCTGACCGAGAGCAATGCGGTCGCCTTGCAACACCTGGCGCCCTTCGGCGAAGGCAACCGGCAGCCGCTCCTGGTCTGCCGCAGACTCAAGCTGGCGGAATGGCGCCTGGTCGGCAATGGCAAGCATGTCCGGATTGCCGTGGCGAATGGACAGGCGCGGCCACTGACCGGGATCGCCTTCAATTTCAGCCAGGCGGATGATCTGTTCGCCGTCGGCGACGAAGTCGACCTCCTGTTTGCCCTGGAGCTCAATGAATTCAATGGCCGCCGCACCGTCCAGCTCCAGGTCAGGGATATCCATCCCAGTGCGGTTTCCGAATTCGACCGCAGCTGGCCCTTCCCGGATGACCTGGTCCTGGGCCAGCCGGACTTGCCCAGCCTGGTCCAGCAGTTCCGCTTGTCCATGAACGACGTCATGCCAGACCGTGAAGATTATGTCATCGCCTTCCAGTATTTGCGGACGGCCTATGCCCAGCATCCGGTCCAGACCGATCTGTCCCTTTTGGCCCGCCGGATCGCCCGCAGCTATCAACGGTCTTTAAATGCCTTCAAGCTGGTCCAGATCCTCAGGGTGTTTGCGGAAAGCCAGCTGCTGTCTTTCCAGTATCTGGGCCGGGACCGGGCCCGGATTGCCTTGCCAGCCGCACCGGTCAACCAGGAGAAGGTCCGCCTGTCGGATGCTCCGACCTACCAATACCTCAAAGCCCAGGGAGGCCTCGCATGAGCCATCATGACAATAGCAACGAGATTTTGCAGCGGATCATCCGCCTGTATGAAGATTATTCAGGCCAGCATGATGGCCAGCGGATCCGCGATGCCTATGAGTTTGCCCGGGCGGCGCATGAGCAACAGCGCCGCGTCACCGGTGAACCCTATATCATCCACCCCCTGGCTACGGCCGAAATCCTCACGGAGCTCGAAGTGGATGCCGATACACTGATCGCATCCCTGCTGCATGACACGATTGAAGACACAGGCATCTCGTATGAGGAGCTGGCATCGAGGTTCGGCGAGGATGTCGCGGCCCTGGTGGATGGGGTGACCAAGCTGGGCCGGATCCCCTATTCATCCAAGGAAGAGATCCAGGCGGAAAATTTCCGCAAAATGTTTCTGGCGATGGCCAAGGATATCCGCGTCGTCCTGATCAAGCTGGCGGACCGCCTGCACAATATGCGGACGATGAAGCATATGTCACCGGAAAAGCAGCAGGAGAAAGCCCGCGAAACGCTCGATATCTATGCGCCGCTGGCCCATCGCCTGGGCATCTATAAAATCAAGTGGGAGCTTGAAGATCTTTGCCTGCGCTATATCGACCGCAATGCCTATTATGAGCTGGTCGGTGCGATCTCACAGAAGCGCTCCGAACGGGAGCAATATCTGGAAGACGTCGTCGTCCAGCTCCAGAACAAGATCCGCGAGATGGGCATCGAAGCAGATATCGAAGGCCGGCCCAAGCATTTCTACAGCATCTATCGCAAGATGCAGTCCCAGGGCAAGGAGCTCGAACAGATCTATGACCTGTTCGCCACCCGGATCATCGTCAATACGGTTGCCGACTGCTATGCTGTCCTGGGCCTGGTCCATGAGCTGTACAAGCCGATGCCCGGCCGCTTCAAGGACTATATCGCGATGCCCAAGCCCAATATGTACCAGTCCTTGCATACCACGGTGATCGGCCCCAAGGGGATCCCTTTCGAGGTCCAGATCCGGACCCTGGCCATGCACCGCACCGCCGAATACGGCATCGCCGCCCACTGGCGCTACAAGGAAGGCCCGGCCAAGGCTGCCGCAGGAAATGCCGACAATTTCGAAGGCAAGCTGACCTGGCTGCGCCAGCTGCTCGAATGGCAAAAGGACATGCGGGATGCCGGTGAATTCATGGAGACCTTGAAAAGTGGCCTGGTTGCCGATGAGGTCTTTGTCTTCACACCCAAGGGTGAAGTCCGGTCCCTGCCCGCTGGCTCCTGCCCGATCGATTTTGCCTACAATATCCACAGCGGCATCGGCAATCGCATGTACGGGGCCAAGGTCAATGGCCGGATTGTCCCTCTGACCTATGAGCTGAAAAATGGCGATATTGTCGAAATTCTCACCTCGGAGAAAGTCCATGGGCCGAGCCGGGACTGGCTCAAGATCGTCAAGTCCACCTCGGCGCGCAACAAGATCAGCCAATGGTTTAAAAAGGAGATGCGCGAGGAAAATGTCCTGCGTGGCAAGGAAATCGTCGAGCGGGAAATCAAGAAGACTGGATTTTCCCATGCCCAGCTGCTGAAAGCAGATTTCCTCGAGGCGCTGTACCGGCGCTATACCCTGAGCACGCTGGATGACTTGTATGCGGCGATTGGCTACGGGGGCCTGTCGGCCGGTAAAATTGTCCCGCGCCTGCGCGATGAATATATCCGCAGCCTGCCGGAAGATGAGCGGACCCGGCTCGGCTACCGGATCAGCCCTTCCGGCCAGGTGATCTACAGTCCCCAGGCCAATCCGCTCGAGGACGAGGATGGCACCCAGACGATATCCCGTCCGGCCGGCAAGCAAAAAACCTCGCGTTATGACCAGGGCGTCGTCGTCAAGGGCATCGACAACTGCCTGGTCCGCCTGTCGCGCTGCTGCAGCCCGGTCCCCGGCGATCCGATCATTGGCTTTGTCACTCGGGGCAAGGGCGTCGCGGTTCATCGCACCGACTGCAGCAATATCCGTCAATTGCTGGAAAATGCATCCGGTTCGGCAACGACCGCCGAAAAGGCCTCGCGCCTGATTGATGTGGCCTGGGCCAAGGACGGCGGTAATTCGACCTACCAGGTCGAGCTCAAAATCGTCGCCCGTGACCGCCGCCACCTGCTGGCGGACGTTTCCAATGCCATTGCCGAGGAAAAAGTATCCATTTTGTCGGGCAAGCTGACCGCGATGAAGGATGTCACCGCCACCCTGGTCATGACCATCGAGGTGTCGAGCCAGAATCAGTTCGACCGGGTCATGGGCCGGATCAAGGCCATCCGTGACATCATCGAAGTCCATCGCGGCCGCTAGAGCCGGCAGGAGCATCACCGTGGCAATGCAACACCGCAATTTCAGCAATCCGGATCAGGCAGGCCTGCCGGAAATCAATCTTGAACAAGCCATCCAGGCGGCCGACCATTATTGCCGGGCCTGCCAGACGGGCTGCCTGGTCATCGATGCTGCTGGCAATACCCTCTATGAAGCCAGTCCGGACCTGGGCCAGCGGACGATCTGTGACCTGGCCAGCCAGCTGGGCCCGGACTGGCACCAGAAAGCATCGCCAGCGAGCCGTGGGGAAGGGGAGGCAGAACTGCCGCCACCTGTCTCCTTGTGCAGCAATGCCCATCTGTATGGCTGCTACCAGGCGGAACGGTTTGGTGGCCAGTATGTCTATTTCTGCCCCCTGGGCCTGACCCACTGGGCCAGTCCGGTGATCCTGAAGGGCCAGGTTGCAGGCGCTCTGATCGGCGGCCCCGTCCATCTGGTGGATCCCGAGGATTTGCTGTTTGATGACCTGGCCGAAAAGCTTGACTGGCCGGCCCAGGCCAAAGGTACCCTGTGGCAGAAAATCAAAGCGATCCCGGTGGTATCCACCGAACGGGTCAATAGCTTGAGTGAGCTTTTGTGCTGGACCGCGGCCGGCCTCTCCGACCAGACCTTTGCCCGGCTGGAGGAGAAACGGCAATCGGGGGACTTGCAGGCAGAATTGTGGGAACAGATCAGTTTCCTGAAAAACTACGCCTATGTCGATCCAGGCCTGCTGGACTATCCGATGGCCAAGGAGGAGCAGCTGCTCGATCGAATCGAAGCCGGTGACCAGGCCGGGGCCAGGCAGATCCTGAACGAAATCCTCGGCCATATTTTCTTTTCCAGCAGTGGCAGCATCGAAGTGATGCGAGCCCGGGTGATCGAGCTGGTCGTCCTGCTTTCGCGGGCTGCGATCCGGGGGGGCGCCGATACGGCCCAGATCTTCGGTCTCAACTATACCTATCTGGGTAAGATCTATTCGTTCCGGAACATCGATGAGATTGCCTTCTGGCTGTCCGGGATCATGAACCGGTTCAGTGATCAGGTTCTCAATCTCGACCATGTCAAGCATGCCGATGTCATCTACCGCGCCGTAGACTATGTCCGCAAGAACTATACCCGGAAAGTGACTCTCGAGGAGACTGCCGCTCTGGTCTACCTGAGCCCGGCCTATTTCAGCCGGATTTTCAAAGATGAAATGAATGTCAACTTCAATACCTTTGTCAACCAGATCCGGGTCGAGGCCGCCAGGAAACTGCTGCTCAATGACAGCGTGCCTCTGGTGGACATCGCGACCCAGGCTGGCTTTGACGGCCAGAGCTATTTTTCGAAGGTCTTCAAGAAAATGACCGGCGTGACTCCCGGCAAATACCGGGAATCACGCGGCCGGCTGCCATCAGACAGTCAGGATTGACAAGAGGATCACGGGACGGCGGCGAGTCCGCTCAAAGAGCAAGTCCCGCAGCTGGTCCTTGAGCTGGTTGCTCGAAAGCATCGCAGACAAAGGCTTATTGGCCTGGTCGGATTTTCTGGCAAAGGCTGCGATTTTCTTTTGCGTCTCCTGGATCACGCGTTCGCTTTCGCTCTCATACATGAAGCCGCGGGTCTGGATATCCGGCTGGCCCAGGATGGCATTGGTCTTGGTATCGACGGCAATGAAGATGGCCACAACCCCGTCGTCTGACAGCAGGCGGCGGTCCTTGAGGACCAGATTGTCAATATAGCCGGCACTGGAGCCGTCGATCAGGACGCCCTCTGCCTGGACAAAGCCGCTGATGCTGGCCTTTTGCTCCTGGGGCGAAAATTCGAAGATATCCCCATTGCCGAGCACGAAAATACTTTCCCAGGGATTACCCAGCTGGTTGGCCAGCTCGGCATGGCGGTACAGGTGCCTGTATTCCCCATGGGCCGGGATGAAATAACGCGGCCGGACCAGGTTGTGCAGGAGCTTGAGCTCCTCCTGGTAGGCATGGCCGGAGACATGGATCTCGGACAGGGATTCGTAAATGACCTGGGCGCCGCGGCGATAGAGCTCGTTGATGACCCGGTAGACTGATTTTTCGTTGCCAGGGATCGCCGAGGATGACAGGATCACTGTATCACCAGGCACGATCTCGACCGAACGGTGCTCGGAGAAGGCCATCCGGGTCAGAGCGGACATCGGCTCGCCCTGGCTGCCTGTCGTGATCAAGACCAGCTTGTCGGCCGGGTAGCGGTCGATCTGGTTGACATCGATCAGGGTATCCGGCTGCATGGTGATATAGCCCAGGGAATTGGCCGCTTCAAAGACATTGACCATGCTGCGGCCGATCAGGGCGACTTTGCGGTTGTAGCGCTCGGCGGCTGTAAAAATCTGCTGGACGCGCGAAACATTCGAAGAGAAGGTGGTCACAAAGATCCGGCCTTCGGCTTTGCCGAACAGCTCGGCCAGGGAATCACCGACCTTGCGTTCGGAAGGGGTATAGCCCTTGCGTTCGATATTGGTGCTCTCGCAGACCATCAGGAGCACGCCTTCGTCGCCAATGGCGCCGATCCGGGTCAGATCCATCGGCCCGCCCTGGATGGGGGTATGGTCGATCTTGAAGTCGCCGGAATGATAGATGATGCCGGCCGGGGTCCGGATGGCCAGGGCGTTGGCATCCTCGATGCTGTGGTTGACATGGATGAATTCGACAGAAAAGCTGCCGACCCCGACCACATCACCGTCGCTGACTTTGATCAGCTGGGAATTCTTGACCCCGGTGCCGCGGTCTTCGATTTTGCGGCTGATCAGCTCGATCGTCAGGTGGTTGGCATAGACCGGGGCCTTAAGGTCACGCAGCAGCCAGGGCAAAGCACCGATATGGTCTTCATGGCCATGGGTGATGAAAATGCCCCGCAGCTTCTGGCGATTGTTGATGACATAGGAAAAATCAGGAATGACGACATCGATGCCAGGCATATCATCGGCCGGGAAGGCAATGCCGCAGTCGACAATGATCATGTCGTCGCCATATTCGTAGACGGTCATGTTCTTGCCGATCTCCCGCATGCCACCGAGCGGGATGACCTTCAGGCGGGCCCCGGCGGGTTGCTTTGCGGCATCTGGCCGGTTCGCAGGTGAGGCAGGCCGGGCGGTCTTTTGCGGGACCGCCGGGCGGGCGACCGCAGGTTTTGCGGCTGCAGGCTTTGCAGCTGCAGGTTTGGCGGCCGCTGGCCGGGACTGCGGAAGCCGGGGATTCACTGGCTTCTGACCGGGCTGGGCTGGGCGATTGGCCGGCTGGCCGGCCACCTTCGCCTTGGGTGGTACGGGGGATTTTTTCCGGGGCTGCTGGCTGGCAGCGGCAGGCGCTTGCTTGTCGCGGGGCATACCTTTAGTAGATCCGGAAGCATTTTGCGCTGGCCGGGCGGGTTTTTCTCTGGAATTTTCGGGCATAGGTGTGTTATATCCTCCAATTAATTAGATTTTCATCTGGCTCCATGATATCACGGCTGAAACCGCTTGGATATCTTTTTCTGTTACGGCGAGTCTTGCCAAGCCGGATTTTGCATGATAGAATACATCAGTGCAAAAAACGAAACGCAGGATCTGCGTCTTCCCGGGAGGTGAAAAGACATGCCGAATATCAAGTCAGCCATCAAGCGCGTCAAGGTTATTGCCAAGAAGACCGCTGCCAACAAGATCAAGAAAAGCGAAATCCGCACAGCCGTCAAGAAGACCAAAGCCGCTGTGGCCTCTTCTGTGGAAGGTGCTGCCGATATGATCCAATCGACCCAGGCCACGCTCGACAAAGCTGCGGCCAAAGGCTACCTGCACAAGAATACAGTAGCCCGCAGGAAATCCCGTCTGGCCAAGGCTCTGAACAACCTGACCAAGTGATTTCTGCCTGAATCCTGGAACCCGGAAGGGCTGTTGCAAGACGTCAAGCGTTTTGCAACAGCCCTTTTTTCTTGCCCGGAAATCGACTTTCAGGTCTGACCCCAGTTCCGGCAAGAGGGTCAGACCCAGCTTCAGCAGCAGGTCCGACCCACTTGCCAGCAATAATCGATGTGCTGTTTAGCCGATGGTCAGGCGATGGTAGGTTTTCTTGCCCTTGCGGACGATGGCCTCGCCTGCGGTGAAATCACCAGCGGTCAGGAGACGGGCAAAATCGGTGATGACCTCATCATTCAGGGTGATGCCTCCCTGGCTGACCAGCCTGCGGCCCTCGCCCTTGGAGGGAATCAGCCGGGCGGCCAGCAGGACATCGAGCAGGGGTAGACCCGCAGCCAGATCCTCTGGCCGGATGGCCGTGCTGGCCATCTGCTCTGAGCGGCCACCCTTTTCGAACAGATCCTCAGCCTGGGTCCGGGCCGCGGCGGCTGCGGCGGCACCGTGGACAATGGTCGTGACTTCCAGGGCCAGGCGTTTCTTGGCTTCGTTGATGGCGGCATCCTGGAGCGTGGCATATTCGGCAATTTCGGCCAGCGGCAGGAAGGTCAGCAGCTTCAGGCAGTTGATGACATCGGCATCGTCAATATTGCGCCAGTACTGGTAGAACTCGAAGGGGCTTGTCTTTGCGGGATCGAGCCAGACCGCTCCCTTGGCGGTTTTGCCCATTTTGGTGCCGGCACTGGTGGTCAGGAGGCGGAAGGTCATGCCAAAGGCCGCTCCCTGGTCTTTCCGGCGGATCAGGTCGACGCCGCCGAGGATATTGGACCACTGGTCATCGCCACCCAGCTGCATCTGACACTGGTGCTGGCGATAAAGCACCAGGAAATCATAGGATTGCATCAGCATATAGTTGAATTCGAGGAAGGTCAGGCCCTGCTCCATGCGGTTCCTGTAGCATTCGGCGGTCAGCATGCGGTTGACGGAAAAATGCGGCCCGATGTCACGCAGGAAATCGACATAATTGAGCTTCAGGAGCCAGTCGGCATTATTGATCATCAGCGCCTTGCCGTCAGAAAAATCGATCAGGATTTTCATCTGCTCTTTAAACCGGTCGCCATTGTGCCGGATGGTCTCGGCCGTCATGATCTGGCGCAGGTCCGAGCGGCCGGAGGGATCGCCGATCATGGCTGTGCCGCCGCCAATCAGGGCGATCGGGCGATGGCCGGCTCTTTGCATGTGGGCCATGACCATCATCTGGACAAAATGGCCGACATGCAGGCTGTCGGCGGTCGGATCAAAGCCGATATAGAAGGTAACCCCTGGCTTGGCCAGTAATTCGCGGACTTCCGTCTCGTGGGTGACCTGGGCCAGGTAACCGCGGTCCTTGAGCAAATCATAGACATTCTGGTTCGACATGGGGAAACACTCACTTTCCGATATGGCTATCACTTAGTTTTCAGCCCGGTTCACTGTCCCGGGCACTTGTGGATTTTAGCGAATGACAACTGGCCTGTCAAAATCGGCCCCGGCCTGGGCTCCGGCCAGGATCGACCAGAGGTCGCTGCCCGCCAGGTCGAACTGGGCCTGGCGTTGCAGAGGGATGTCCTGGCCATATTCCAGGAAATCCGAGCCGCGGGTGATGATGGGCAGGCTGGCCTTCTTGCGCATCAGCTTCAGCAGGTAGCGGCCATTCTTGTCAAAGCCGAGCACCCGGATATAGGCGGGTCCGCCAGCTGCGTCGAACTCGGCCAGATCGGCCTGGGTCAGGTTCAGGAGCATGTGCAGGAGGGCGCGCTGGACTCGTGTCCGGGGCAGGCGCCGGCTCATGGCCTCGTCGACCAGCTGGCTGAGGCGTTGGTCGTGGCCTGGCCCCTCCGCCGGGCGGCGGGCACTCTCGTGCAGGCGCTGGGCCAGTCCCTCGCCCATGCCCGGATAGACCAGGAGATCTTCTGGCTTTCGGGTCCTGAGCAATGCCAGGATGGGAACAGCCAGATCCTCGTGCAGGACGAGGCCCTGGCCGGCGGCAACCGCCTCCAGGAGGATCGCCAGGGCAGCTGGGGGCATGGCCGTAGCCAGCTGGGTCAGCATGGCGGCTGGATTCTGGCGCTGGACTGCGAGCACCTGGCGGATGGCTGTGGCGCTGGCAAAATTCGAGGTCAGGGCCGGATCGAGATAAGCCTGGCCCTGGCGCTGGAAGGTGACGGGCTCCAGCCGTTTGGCGGCAGGCAGCCGCTGCAGAGCCTTGATGTATTCGACCGCCAGGATATTGTTGGAGCTTTTCAGCAAGGCAGCCGTATCGTCGCTGCCGAGCAGCGTGGCAACGGCCTGCTGTCGTGCGGCCGCAAAAGACAGGCCGCGCTCAAGGTTTAGCTGCAGGGCCGCCTTGAAAGCGGGAGATTCATCCGCCAGCAGGGCCGCAATCTCCCGGAGCTCCGGCAAGGTGCCCTGTTCACTGCCAAAGACCAGCGTCCGGGTGATGCCGGTGGCTGCCAGCAGCTGTACACCGCCAGCTGCGAAACGCTCTGCACTCGAGGTGGCAAAGGGCAGGGGCAGCTCCAGGACAAGGCTTGCCCCACAGGCCAGGGCCATGCGGGTCCGCGTCCATTTGTCGACGACTGCCGGCTCGCCGCGTTGGGTAAAAGAGCCGCTCATGGCAACGACGATCGCCGTATCCTTGCCAAAAACCTCTTTGACCCTGGCGATCTGCCAGGCATGGCCATTATGCAGGGGATTGTATTCAACAATGATTCCAACAGTTTTCATGTTCTCGATTATAGCAGTGGCCAGGTGATTCTGCTATGATGGCGGCATATGGCAACGATAGGCTCACAGGATCGAACTTCCAAGGCCCGCTGGCTGGTCATATTCCTGATTCTGGTTCTGGCCGCAGCAGGCTACCTGCTGTGGTCTTTGCTGCGGGCGCCGGAAAAAAGGCCCTTCATTGTCCCTGGATCTCAGGCTGCAGCGGATTTTGCCGCAGTTGCCAGCCGGGAAGAGGTGGCGAAACTGTCGCAGCGCCTGGAGTCCAACCTGCTCTGCGGTGCCGGACTGGTCTCCTGGTACCAGCAGGCCAACCAGGAGCTTGGCCAGCCTGCCCGCTGGTCAGCGGAGTTGCTGGCGCAAGACCAGCTCCTGTACGGCTTCTGGCTGGCTGAGCAAGGCAACCAGCGGGCCTTTGGCCAATGGCATGAGCAATTCCTGGCGACCTTCCTGAGCCCGGAAGGTCTGGTTTATGCCTCGCGACAACTCGCCCTGACCGGACCCGTCAGCACCTTTTCCGACCTCCAGGCACAAAACCAGCTGGAACCTGTGGCGGAACCAGAGCCCTCCTGGCCGGACTCCCTCCTGTATGCCAGGGTCCTGGCTCTCGCCTATGCGCAGTGGCCGGGGGCTGAGCTGGACCGGCAGGAGCATGACCTGGCGGAAAGTCTTGGCCAGGCCATCGGGCCAGGGTTGTCCCCCGATGAGGTCGTAGCGATTCCCACCCCGGTCCCGACCCAGGATCCTGCCGCCACCCCGACTCCCAAGCCGGAGCAGCCGGCGGAACCGGCTGGAAATGGATTTGCCAGCGAGCCGGTGGTCCGGTTGTCATCCCTGGACTTGCTCTCCCTCAAGGCTCTGGCAGAAATCGAGCCTGGATTTTCCAGCCGTTATGAGGAAGCCCTCGCCCTTTTAAGGGGTGGCCTGATCAGCGATGCCCTGCCGCTGTATGCCCATAGCTATCTGGCCAGTCCGCCCGGCTATGTCCGGTTTGTCAGCCAGGCGCCTGTCGTCGACCTGACGGACTCCCTGTCCTGTGCCCTGCATCTGGCCGAAGTCGGAGCGCTCGAGCCGCGCACGCTCAGCTGGCTGATGGAGCACCTGCTCAATGACAAGGTCTTGTACATGTCCTACCATATTGCCCAGGGCCAGGCCAGCACCGCGGAAGAGTCGCTGGCCGGACTGGCTCTGGCGGCCCGGATCGCCCGCATTGCCGACCGTGAGCAGCTGTACCGGGCTGCGGCTGAACGGCTCCTGTGGCACCGGGCGACCAGCCCGACCAGCTCGGTGCGCGACGCCATTTTCCGCCAGGACAGCCAGGGGCTCGTCACGATGACCGCCCGTGAGAATATTCTGGCCCTTCTGGCCCTGTCCTGATCATTCCCTTGCCTGTTCCTGACGAAAAAGCGCCAGGAATGCCGCATTTCCAGTTGGCAGCCCCTGGCCTTTCGGCTATACTGTAGTGTGTTCTAAAAAGGAACAGACTGTCCTTTGAGGGTGCCGGCAAATCCTGCGCAGGCATCTCGGGCCGGCCAGTAAAAAAAGGGGTATCAAACATGGGATTTATCGAAAAGATTTTTGACAAGGCCAGGAGCGACAAAAAAACCATTGTATTGCCGGAGGCATCGGATCCACGGACCATCGAAGCTTGCGCCAAGATACTGGAAAAGGGCATCGCAAATATCGTCTTGATTGGCGATCCGGATCAAGTCAAAGCCGTCGCTCCGCAGTGGGATATCACGGGCGCCACGATCGTCGATCCGGCCAAAAGTGAAAATTATGCCGCTTATGTCGATGCCTTCTATGAAATGCGCAAGTCCAAGGGCGTGACACCGGAGCAGGCCCAGAAGACCATGCTCGATCCGCTTTTCTTCGGCGTCATGATGGTCAAGCAGCAGGCCGCCGATGGCATGGTTGCCGGCGCGATCAATTCCACCGCCAATACCCTGCGCCCGGCCCTGCAGATCCTCAAGACCGCACCGGGCACGAAGCTGGTCTCCTCGTTCTTCATCATGGACGTGCCGGACTGTGAATTCGGCGCCGATGGCCTGTTCCTGTTCTCGGATGCCGGCCTGATGGAAAACCCGGACGCCGACCAGCTTTCCGAGATTGCCCTGTCCTCGGCCAAGTCCTTCCGTCAGCTGACGGACCTGGAACCGATCGTCGGCATGCTGTCCTATTCGACCTATGGCTCGGCCAAGACCCCGCTGGTCGACAAGGTCGTCGAAGCCACCCGCCTGGCCAAGGAAAAGGCTCCCGAGCTGGCGCTCGATGGCGAATTGCAGCTCGACGCTGCGATCGTCCCGTCCGTCGGCAAGAGCAAGGCCCCGCAGAGCCCGGTTGCCGGCAAGGCCAATGTCCTGATCTTCCCCGACCTCAATGCCGGCAATATCGGCTATAAGCTGGTCCAGCGCCTGGCCAAGGCCGAGGCCTATGGCCCGGTCACCCAGGGCATCGCCCGTCCCGTCAACGATCTTTCCCGCGGCTGCTCTGCTGACGACATCGTCGGCGTCGTCGCCATCACGGCCGTCCAGGCCCAGGAGGCTTAAACCATGAATGTACTCGTTATCAATGCCGGCAGCTCATCCCTGAAATACCAGCTCCTCGACGCCCAGAATGGTGATGTCCTGGCCAAGGGCGGCGCCGAGCGCATCGGCCTCGACCATGCCATGATCAAGCATACCAGCAAGGGCTGCGACGCAGTCACCTTGCCGATGGACCTGCCCAATCACAAGGTCGCCGTCCAGGCCGTCCTGTCCGTCCTGACCTCCGAGGAGCATGGCATCATCAAGGGCATGGATGAAATCGACGCCGTTGGCCACCGGGTCGTCCATGGCGGTGAGAAATTCGCCTCTTCAGCCCTGATCACCCCGGAAGTCAAACGGGCGATCCGCTCCTGCTTCGATCTGGCGCCGCTGCACAACCCACCGAACATGACCGGCATCGAGGCCTGTGAAGAAGCCATGCCTGGCGTGCCGCAGGTGGCCGTATTCGATACCGCCTTCCACCAGACCATGCCGGCCAAGGCCTATATGTATGCCCTGCCCTATGAAATGTATGAGAAGCATGGCGTGCGCAAATACGGCTTCCACGGCACCTCCCATGGCTATGTCGCCCGCCGCGCCGCTGAAATGATGGGCAAGCCCTTCGAATCCGTCAATATCATCACCTGCCATCTGGGCAATGGCTCTTCGATCGCTGCGATCGAGAAGGGCAAATGTGTCGACACCACCATGGGCCTGACCCCTCTGTCCGGCATCTGCATGGGCACCAGAAGCGGTGACATCGACCCGGCGATCGTGACCTTCCTGATGGAAAAGGAAAATCTCGATACCAAGGGCGTCGACAACCTGATGAACAAGCAGTCCGGTGTGCTCGGCATTTCCGGGGTCAGCAGCGACTTCCGCGACCTCTATGCTGCCGCCGGCGAGGGCAATAAGCGGGCCCGCCTGGCTCTGGATATTTTCAAATACCAGTGCCGCAAATACATCGGCATGTATGCCGCTGCCATGGGTGGCGTCGACGCCGTGATCTTTACCGCCGGCATCGGTGAAAACACCGCCGACGTTCGCCAGGGCGCCTGCGAAGGCCTGACCTATATGGGCTGCGAGATCGATCCCTACCGCAATGCCTCGGTCCGCGGCCGTGAAGCCGTCGTCTCGACCGATGAGTCCAAGGTCAAGGTGCTCGTTGTCCCGACCAATGAAGAGCTGGCGATTGCCCGCGAAACCGCCCGGATCTGCGGCTTCTCGATCTGAAGCTTTCGCCCTGTCCAGCGATTTGACTGACATCTGAGGCTGCTTCCGACCGGTTCGGGGCAGCCTCTGACAATCCCCAACATCATTTGACCGTCCCATTGACAGTCCCAAAGGAGAAGAGCCTCATGGCCAAGCAAGACAAGCAAGTTGAAGCCATCACCGCGATGGACCAGGATTTCGCCCAGTGGTATACCGATGTCGTCCTCAAAGCAGAGCTGATTGACTATTCATCCGTCAAGGGCTGCATGATCCTGCGCCCGTATGGCTATGCCATCTGGGAAAATATCATGCAAAACCTCGACCGGATGTTCAAGAAAACCGGCCATGAGAATGTCGCCATGCCGATGTTCATCCCGGAAAGCCTCCTGCAGAAAGAAAAGGACCATGTCGAAGGTTTTGCCCCCGAAGTGGCCTGGGTGACCCATGGCGGCAGTGAAAAGCTGACCGAGCGGCTCTGTGTCCGGCCGACTTCCGAGACCTTGTTTTGTGACCATTATGCCAATGTGATCCAGTCCTGGCGTGATCTGCCCAAGCTCTACAACCAATGGGTATCGGTTGTCCGCTGGGAGAAGACCACCCGGCCCTTCCTGCGCACCACCGAGTTCTACTGGCAGGAAGGCCATACCGCCCATGCCACCGCTGAAGAAGCCCAGGCGGAAACCCTGCGCATGCTCGAGACTTATGCCACCTTCTACCGGGACTACCTGGCGATCCCTGTCGTCCGCGGCCAGAAGACCGACAAGGAGAAATTTGCCGGTGCCGTGTCCACCTATACGGTCGAAGCGATGATGCATGACGGCAAAGCCCTGCAATCCGCCACCAGCCATTATTTTGGCGATGGCTTTGCCCAGGCCTTCGGTATCCAGTTCACGGACAAGAACAATAAGCTGTCCTATGTCCACCAGACCTCCTGGGGCCTGTCGACCCGCTCGATCGGGGCCATCATCATGGTCCACGGCGATGATAATGGCCTCGTCCTGCCGCCGCGCATCGCCCCGGTCCAGGTGGTCATCGTGCCGATCGCTGCCCACAAGGCCGGTGTCCTCGACAAGGCGCGTGAAGTTGCGGCCAGCCTCGGGGAACAGTTCCGGGTCAAGCTCGACGAATCCGACAAAATGCCCGGCTGGAAATTTGCCGAGTATGAGATGAAGGGTGTGCCCCTGCGCCTTGAAATCGGCCCGCGTGACCTCGAGAACAACCAGTGTGTGGCTGTCCGGCGTGACAATGGCGAGAAAACCGTTATTTCCCTCGACCAGCTGGACCAGACTGTGGCGCAGCTGCTCGACGCAGTCCATGCCGGCCTTTATGCCAAGGCCGAACAAAGCCTCAACTCCCGCATTTATGATGCCGCAGACTGGGACACCTTCACGCAGCTGATCGCTGAAAAGCCCGGATTTGTCCGGGCCATGTGGTGTGGCGATCTCGATTGTGAACTGAAAATCAAAGAGCAGACCACAGCCACTTCACGCTGCCTGCCTTTTGGCCATGAAGCCATTGGCGAAACCTGTGTGTGCTGCGGCAAACCGGCCGATAAGCTGGTGGTCTGGGGCAAGGCTTACTGAGGACGCATTACACTTAAATCTCATCTGTCTGAGATCCATCGGGCTGACTTTCCAGCTGAGGCTGAAAAGTCAGCCCGTTTGCAATGCGTCAAGCCACTTGGGGCTCAGTGGCCCGCCGGCTGCGGCAATTCCAGATCGTAATCCGGTTCGACTTGGATGGTTTTGCCAGCCAGACGTCCCAGAAGCGTTGACTTCAGTTCCGAAGCAAAAATCAATTGGCAGGCAAAAAGCTGCTGCCGGGTCAGCGGACCCGTTCGGCCCCGGAACTGCCGATTATAGGCATTGCGGCCATATTTGCCGTCCCCCAGCAAAGGATGGCC
Organism: uncultured Mageeibacillus sp.; assembly: GCA_964499985.1. GTDB lineage: Bacteria > Bacillota > Clostridia > Saccharofermentanales > UBA5734 > UBA5734. The sequence goes on along the minus strand of CAZCMX010000004.1, from coordinate 15,961 downwards.
AAGATGCGCCAGGTGGGCCCGGATCTGATGGGTGCGGCCGGTCACCAGTTCAACCTCCAGCTCACTGACCCCATCATCGCCCGGACCCAGTCCGGGATATTGGTGCAAGATCCTGTAGCGGGTAATGACCGGGACATCTCCCGGCCTGGGTTCGTCATGAATGAAGACCTCATTCTGGCGGGCCCTTTTTTCCAGATAGGCTTCAATCTGCCTGAAGCTTTGTCCGTCAATGGTCCGGATCTCATGCCCTGCCTGTGGTTCGCCGCGGACCAGGCAGCGATAGCGCTTGATGATCTTGCCCTCCTGCATGAAAGCCATGATCATCTGCTGGCTGGATTTGTTTCGCGCAATCATGATCAGGCCGCCCGTATTGCGGTCGAGACGATGGCAAAGAACCAGATCAGGTGCCCCCAGCTGGTCCCGGACTTGGCCAATCAGGGTCTCTTCCTGATCTTCCCCGGCCAGCGCCGTGCCATGCACTGCGATTCCAGCCTTTTTGTTGAGGATGAGCAGCACCGGATCCTGATAGACGATCTGGAATGCAGGCTCAGGGGCCAGCTGACCATCGGGATCGACCTGGCTGCCAGCCTCTTGCCCGGGCAGCGGATCTGGCAAATACAGATCGATGACATCGCCGGGACTGACCGCAAGATCCGTCTGGATCCGCTGGCCATTGAGCTTGACATCCCGCCGGCGCAGGGCCTTGTAGATCTGGCCAGACTTGAGGTCTGGGATCAGCCCGGTCAGGGCAGGGATCAGCCGCCTGGCCGGTGGATTTTCTGGCAGGATAACCTGGTGGTGAATCATGTGCATCTCCGGCCAAAGAAATGGTCCAGCAGCCATTCGAGCAGGCCTGCCGCCAGAAAGACCAGCCAGGCCAGCGACCAGCCGCCCGACAGCCCCCAGAATAAAAACGCCAGGATCGCCAGGAGCCAGATGGACAAGCGGATCCCTTCACAGGGTATGGTCCGGTGATAGCGAGCCGCGACCGCTTCTGGCACACTTTTGCCGGTCAGCAGCCGTCTGCGCTGCCAGAACGCCGCTGCGGCCGCCAGAAGGAAGATCATGAGGGGCATCAGGGCCACTGCCCAGCCCGCGATGAAGGCGGTAGCCAATACAGCGACCAGACCGGTCCCTGCGATCATGATGCTGGCAATCGTCCACAGCCTGGCCGCATGGGCCAGAATAAAAGGATCGATGGAATCCGGTGAAAGCTGACGAGACATGGTGCGATGCTCCCTGCAATGCAAATTCAACATTCATTATACCGCCGGGCGCTCATATTATCCATTTATCCCTTGCTCAAGGTTACAGGGCACTTCTTGACCACCCGATGGGTCTGGGCTAAACTAAATCGGATATTGGCCTGCTGTAGCCTGCAGTGGACCAGGATGCAATGATCGAGAGGTATCCTGCGCTTATGGCGATTCGAAAAGTCCTTGTTTTATTTGGTGGTGTTTCGACGGAGCATCTGGTTTCCCTGCGTTCTGCCTATAACATCATCGGAGGCCTGCGCCGGGCTGGCCTGACCGTCTTTTGCACCGGCATTGCCCAGAATGGCGATTGGCTGGCCTTCACCGGGCCGGATGAAGCCATCCCGGATGGCTCTTGGGAAAAACTGGCCCGGGAACAGACTGCCGGCCAGATTCCGGTGCCTGTCCGTTCACCGCGCGAATTTGTCACCCAGTTCCATGGCCAGCTGCCGGATGTGATTTTCCCGGCTGTCCACGGGATCAACAATGAAGACGGCACCTTGCAGGGCCTTCTGGAGCTGACGGGCATCCCCTATGTGGGCTGTGGTGTCCTGGCCTCAGCAGCCGGCATGGACAAGCTCCATGCCAAGATGGTTTTTAAATCGGCCCGGATCCCGCAATGCCGCTTTATGGCTGTCAGCCGCTCAGAGATCCAACGCAATCCGCAAAAGGTGGCTGGCCTTGTGGCCGGCAGGATCGGCTTCCCTTGCTTCCTCAAACCCAATAATGGGGGGTCTTCGGTCGGGACCCGGCGGGCCGATGACCTGGCCGGGCTGGCTGCGGCCTTGCTGGAGGTCAGCTTGTATGACAGCCAGGTGGTCGTCGAGGAATTTGTCCTGGCCCGGGAGATCGAAGTCGCTGTGATGGGCAATGAGAATCCGAAAACGGCGGTGATCGGCGAAGTCCGGACCAGCGAATCGGTCGAATATTATGATTATGAGGCCAAATATTTCAAGGCCGATGGGGCTGAAGTCCTGGTGCCTGCCGAGCTGCCGGTTGAGCTGGCGCAAAAGGTCCGCCGTCTGGCTGTCAAGGCTTACAAAGCGCTGGGCTGCCGGGGCCTGTCGCGGGTGGACTTTTTCCTGGAGCGGGAGACGGGCCGCCTGATGATCAATGAGATCAATACATTGCCTGGTTTTACGCCGATCAGCATCTTCCCCAAGGCCTTTGCCGCATCCGGCATGCCGCTGGAAACTCTGGTCAAGAAACTGTGCCAGTATGCGGTGGCGGAAAAGAAAGCCAGAATGCGACAGGAACAGGTATGAATGAGGCTCAGCTGCCGATTGGCGTCTTCGATTCCGGTCTGGGTGGCCTGACCGTCCTGCAGGCCATCCATGAACGGCTGCCGGGTGAGAACACCATCTATTTCGGCGATTCCGGCCGGACTCCATATGGCACGAAATCCAAGGACACGATCATCAAATATTCCCTGCAGATTGCCCGCTTTCTGCTCGAAAAGAAGGTCAAGATGATCGTCATCGCCTGCAATACAGCCAGTTCGCATGCCTTTGCGGCGGTCCGTGACTTTGCACCGGTCCCGGTGATCGAGGTGATCACCCCGGGGGCCCAGGCGGGTGCGGCAGCCACTCGAAACCAGAAAATCGGCATCATCGGCACCCGCGGAACGGTTAACAGTGGGGTTTATGTCGAGGCTGTCCGCGCGGCTTCGACCCGGCAGCCGCAGATCATCCAGCAAGCCTGTCCCTTATTCGTCGGATTGGCTGAGGAGGGCTGGTGGGACCATCCGGTCAGCCTGGCGGTCGCGGGGGAATACCTGCGGCCACTCCAGGCGGCAGGCATCGATACCCTGATCCTGGGCTGCACACATTACCCCTTGCTGCAGCCTGTGATTGCCCGGACCATGGGAGAATCGGTCCACCTGGTCAATGCCGGCAGCAAGGTTGCCGCCAAAGTCGAAGCAGTGCTGGCCCAGCAAGGCCTTCTGAACCAGAGCCAGGTCCCGGCCAGCCATGCCTATTACACCAGCGACGATGCCAGGCAATTCCAGGACTTGGGCAGTGTGTTCATGGACCGCCCCATCCTGGCCGCCGGCTGCATCGATATAGAACGGTATTGAGGGATTTCCTGCATGAGCCAGAACAACGCCATGATCACCATCGAAGGCCAGCAAAGGGGCTTTGAAGAAGACCCCCAGACCATCCGCCTGACCACCGAAGGCCAATTGTTCAGGAAAAATGACAGCTGGCATGTGGTTTATGATGAAAGTGAAGCAACCGGTCTGGCGGGGACCCGCACCACCATCCGGGTCGACCCGGATGGTACGGTCACCATGCTGCGCAGTGGCAGCCATACGATGGAAATGGTCTTTGTCAGAGGCACCCGCCACATATCCAACCTGCAGACGCCCTATGGCAATATTGCCATCGGCATTTATACCAGCAAGGCCGAAGCCACGCTCAGCCCATCTGGGGGATCGATCCATCTCGGCTATTCCATCGATTTCAACCAGCAGGAAACCGCCACCCAAAAACTTGATCTGGAAATTCGTCTGAAAGGTTGACAGGAACCTTCCAGTCTGTGATAATGTTGTTCGCGTGTTTGGAGGTGTCCTGTGCTGATTGATATCTTGCCGATCTCACATCGTACGGGTGATTTCCTGGAACTCGAACTGGCCCCAGGCTCAGCTGAGCTGGACTTGGACCAGCAGGACGATGCCGTATTTTCAGCGGTCACGTTCTCTGGCCGGATCGAAAACACCGGCAAGGGCAGCTATCGCCTGGATGGCCGGCTGCATGCCACCTTGACGGAGCCCTGTGCCCGCTGTCTCGCCCCGGTGACGAGCGAATTGTCTGCCGATCTTGCCGAGACTTACCAGCCAGGTTCCGTTTTGACCAATACCGGCCTCGATGAGGATGGCTATCGGTACGAGGGGCATGTGATTGATATCCGGCAGGCGCTGCATGACAATGTGCTGCTGTATGAGCCGCCCAAGCTCCTTTGCAGCCCGGATTGCCGGGGATTGTGTCCAGTCTGCGGCCAGAATCTCAACCTTGGACACTGCACCTGCGGGGATGACCATCCACAGAAGGAGTCACCCTTCAGTCAATTGAAACAACTGCTGCAGGATTAGCCGGACGCTAAGCTTGCGGACAACATGGAGGTGAATTGGAATGGCGAATCCCAAACGGAAATGGTCCAAGGCTAGAACTTCCCGGCATCGCTCGCTCTGGAAACTGAGCGTCCCGGGGCTCGTTGATTGCCCGCAGTGCCACACGAAGAAAATGGCACACAAGGTCTGCAAGGCTTGTGGCTATTACAGCGGCCGCGAAGTCGTCAAGGTGGCTCAGTAAGCTTCTTTTGACCCTTGTAGCATTGCGAAAGAAACGGCAACAGATCGATGACGCAGCGGGGAAGAGCATTCGGACTCGCTGCTTTTTCTATGGAAGGGGACAGGCATGCCCAGGAAGAAGGGCCAGCTGATCAAAGGCTGCCAGATGGGCAGTATCGCTGCGGAGCTGGAAATTGCAGCCGGTGACCGCCTGGTCGACATCGATGGGCAGCCGGTGCGCGATGTCTTTGATTATCGCCTGCGCCAGCTTGCCGAAGCGCTCACGCTGCGGATCGAACATGCCGATGGCACGGTGGTCGACTATGAAATCGAAAAGGACGAGGATGAGGATCTGGGGCTGGAGTTCGAGGAGGCTTTGCTCGACGAATGCACCCATTGCCACAACAAATGCGTCTTCTGTTTCATCGACCAGCTGCCGAAGGGTCTGCGCAAGACCTTGTATTTCAAAGATGATGATCTGCGCCTGACCTTTCTGACCGGCAACTATGTGACCTTGACCAATATCACGGACCAGGAACTGGATCGCCTGATCACCTATCGCTTTTCGCCCATGAATATTTCGGTCCATACGACAGACCCTGAGTTGCGGGTCCGGATGATGAAAAATCCCCAATCCGGCCAGATCTTGCCGCGTTTGCAGCGGATCGCTGCCGCCGGGATTGCCCTCAATACCCAGATTGTCCTCTGTCCGGGCTGGAATGACCAGGAGGCGCTGGAGAAGACCTTGCATGACCTCGCGGCGCTGCGCCCTTCGGTCCAGAGCATTGCGATCGTGCCGGTCGGTGTCACCCGCTTCCGCGAGGAGAACAATCTGCCGCCGATGCGGCCCTTTACGGCGGCAGAATGCCAGGCCGTGCTCGAAACGGTCCAGCGCTACCAGACCCGTTTCCTCCAGGAGGCGGACAGCCGGATCCTGTATGCTTCGGACGAATTCTACCTGCGCGCAGGCTGGCCCTTGCCAGCGGCAGACGATTATGACGATTTCCCCCAACTGGAGAATGGCGTGGGCATGGCTTCCCTGTTCAATGCCACCCTGGAGTCCTATCTGGCGGGACACCAGGCCATTGCTGCCAAGGCCCCTTTGCATTCTGAGGGCGGGCAATTTGCGGTGACGGCTGCCGGCCGGATCTGGCTGGTGACTGGAACGCTGGCAGGGCCGATCCTGGCCCAGGCGGCCCGTCTGCTCAGCAAGGCCCTGGACCGGCCGATCGAGACTGCTGCGATCGTCAACCGGTTCCTCGGCGAGACCATCACGGTGGCCGGCCTGCTGACCGGCCAGGACATTATCCGCCAATTAAAGCCGCTGCTGGCGCAAGGCGACCAGGTCTTGATCCCAGCCTGCATGCTCAAGGCAGACAGCCCTGTTTTCCTCGATGACATCACCCTCGAAGCCCTGGCCAATGAGCTGGCTGTCCCAGTCCATGCGGTCCGGGCTGATGCCGAAGGCCTGATCAGCGGCCTCAACTGGCTTCCTGCAAAAAGGAGTAACCCTCAATGAGCAAACCGATTGTTGCGATTGTCGGCCGGCCCAATGTCGGCAAATCCACCCTGTTCAACTATCTGGCCGGGGAACGGGTTTCGATTGTCGATGATGCCCCAGGCATCACCCGGGACCGGATCTATGCCGATGCCGAATGGCGCAGCCGCCCCTTTTCGATCATAGATACCGGCGGCATCGAGCCCCAGACCGATGACATCATCCTGCGCTCGATGCGTGAGCAGGCCCAGATTGCCATCGAAACGGCGGATGTGATCATTTTTGTCGTGGATATCAAGGCTGGCCTGACCGCCGATGATGCGGAAATTGCCGAAATGCTCCGCAAATCGGGCAAGCCAGTCGTCGTCGGCGTCAACAAGGCCGATTTTGTCGGCGAAACCCCACCGGATGCCTACGAATTCTATAATCTCGGCCTCGGCGATATCTTCGCCATTTCCTCGGCCCACCGCCTGGGGATTGGCGAATTGCTCGATGAGGTCTTCACCCATTTCCCGGAACCTGCCGAGCATGAGGGCGATGAAGACAAGATCTCCGTTGCCGTGATTGGCAAGCCGAATGCCGGCAAATCGTCCCTGGTCAACCGGATTCTTGGCTATGAGCGTTCCATTGTCTCCAATATCCCTGGCACGACACGGGATGCCATCGACTCCGAGTTCGCCAATGAATTCGGCAGCTACCGGTTCATCGATACGGCTGGTCTCAGAAAGAAGAGCCGGATCGACGAGAGTGTCGAAAAATACAGCATGATCCGTTCCCTGGCCGCGATTGAACGGGCAGATGTCTGCCTGATTCTGATCGATGCCGCAGAAGGTGTCACTGAACAGGATACGAAGGTCGCCGGCTATGCCCATAATGCCGGCAAGGCCTCGATCCTGGTCATCAACAAATGGGACCTGGTGGCCAAGGAAACTGGAACCCTGGAAAATTACGAGCGCCAGGTCCGGGAAAAGTTTCCCTTCATGGCCTATGCGCCGATTGTCTTTATTTCGGCCCTGACCGGCCAGCGCGTCCATCGCCTGTTTGAAAAGATCAATGAGGTCTATCACAGCGCCAGCCAACGCCTGTCGACGGGCATGCTCAATGACCTGCTGAATGAATCGACCGCCATGGTTCCGACCCCCCAGGACAAGGGCCGCCATCTCAAGATCTATTATGGCACCCAGGTCGGGGTCCGGCCGCCGCAATTTGTCCTGTTCGTCAATGACCACCACCTGATGCATTTCTCTTATGAACGGTACCTTGAGAACCAGTTCCGCAAAAACTATGGCTTTGCCGGTACGCCGATCTGGATCATGCTCCGCGACAAGAACAAAGAAGATTAAGGAGAACCTCCCAACGTGTCAACTGAAATCAAGAATCTGCGCAATATTGCCATCATTGCCCATGTCGACCACGGCAAAACCACCCTGGTCGATGTCATGCTCAAGCAAAGCGGCGTTTTCCGGGACAATGAGCAAATTGTGGAACAGGTCATGGATTCCAATGCCCTCGAACGCGAACGGGGCATCACCATCCTGGCCAAAAACACCGCCGTCCGTTACGGCGATTACCGGATCAATATCGTCGATACGCCTGGACATGCCGATTTCGGTGGCGAGGTTGAACGCGTGCTCAAAATGGTCGATGGGGTTCTCCTGGTGGTCGATGCCTATGACGGCCCAATGCCGCAGACCCGTTTCGTCTTGCGCAAAGCCCTGGCCATGAAATTGCAGCCGATCGTGGTCATCAACAAGATCGACCGGCCCGATGCCCGGCCGCTGGAGGTCGTCGACATGGTGCTCGAGCTGTTCATCGAGCTGGGTGCGGACGATCAGCAGCTGGATTTCCCGATCCTTTATGCCTCGGGACGCAGCGGCTATGCCTGCACCGATCTCAAGGACATCGAAGGCAACAAGCTGGCGCAGGCTGATTTCCGGCCAGTTTTTGAATCCATCATTGAATATATCCCCTGTCCTGTGGGTGAACCAGAGGCTCCTTTGCAGCTGCTGGTCTCCAATATCGACTACGATTCTTATATTGGCCGGATCGCGATCGGCCGCCTCGAACGCGGCACCATCAGCCAGAACCAGACCGTCACCGTTTGCACATACAATGACTCGGCAACCAAAAATGCCCGGATCGTCAAGCTGTTCCGCTACGAGGGCCTCCGGCGCTGTGAGGTCAATGAGGCCCAGATCGGCGAAATCGTCTGTGTGGCCGGGATCCCGGAAATCAATATCGGTGACACCGTCTGTGCCCAGGGTGCGGTTGATCCGCTGCCCTTTGTCGACATCGATGAACCGACCATCGCCATGACTTTCTCCGTCAATGACAGCCCGTTTGCCGGTCGCGAGGGCAAATTCGTCACCTCGCGCCACCTGCGCGAACGGCTGTTCCGCGAGATGGAAACCAATGTCTCGATGCGCCTCGAGGAGACAGACACCACCGAATCCTTCATCGTCAAGGGCCGCGGCGAGCTGCACCTGTCGATCCTGATCGAGACCATGCGCCGGGAGGGCTATGAATTCCAGGTCAGCAAACCGAAGGTCATTGTCAAGGAAGTCGAGGGCGTGCTCAGCGAACCGGTCGAAATGGTCATGATCGATGTGCCGGAGGATTTCGTCGGCGCCGTTATTGAAAAGCTGGGCCACCGCCGCGCCGAGCTGACCAATATGCTGCCGCCGGAGAAGGGCTATTCCCGTCTGGAGTTCACGATTCCCTCACGCGGACTGATCGGCTACCGGACTGAGTTTTTGACCGACACCAAGGGCAATGGTATAATGAACAGCGTGATCAGCGGATTCGAACCGTGGAAGGGCGAGATCGAGACCCGGCCCCATGGGGTCCTCGTGGCCTGGGAATCCGGCGATGCCGTGGCCTATGGCCTGTACAATGCCCAGGAGCGCGGCAGCCTTTTCATCGGCGCCGGTACGCCCGTCTATGAAGGCATGGTCGTCGGTGCCAATCCCAAGAATGATGACATTGTCGTCAACGTCTGCAAGAAAAAACACGTCACCAATATGCGCGCATCGGGCTCCGATGATGCCCTGCGCCTGGTCCCGCCGGTCCTGATGAGCCTGGAGCAGCACCTGGAGTTCGTTTCGGACGATGAGCTGATCGAAGTCACCCCCAAATCGATCCGCCTGAGAAAGCGGATCCTCAATTCCGAAATGCGCGCCAAACAACGCTCGCGCAAGAACGACTGATGAGGTAGTATGCTCGCTCGCCGCGTCAAACGCACCCTGATGACCGTTGTGACGGTTTTTGTCCTCCTGGTGATCGCCGCCATCGGGTTTTATTTCGGCATGACCTATGTCATTTCGCAAAATGCCCGCTTTGACCAGCTCGATGCCGAATTTCTGAAGCCAGAGGCCAATAATCCGTTCAAGATCAATAAGGACAGCAAGGGTGCGATCGAGATTTATATTCCGCGGGCAGCCGATACCGCCGATATCGCCGACATCCTCGAAGCCCGCAAGGTGATCAGCAATCCGCTGGTGTTCACCATTCTGTCGAAATTCAATGGCTTCGACGGCGCCTATCTGGCGGGCACCCACTATGTCACAGACAAGATGAGCTATGACGAGATCATGTATATCCTGACCCAGAAGCCGAATGCGGTCCGGGTCACCTTCCCGGAGGGCCTGACGTACCGCGAGGTCAAGGCCCGGCTCCAGGAGGCGGGCGTCAGCTTTGACGAGAAGAGGCTCGACAGCCTGATGAAAAATCCCCAGCTGTTCGTCGACTACCCTTTCGTCGCGGCGATCGATCCCAAACCAGGCCGGGACTGGCTGCTCCAGGGCTATCTGTATCCGGACACCTATGAATTTGACATGAATACAGACGAGGAGACGATTATCCGGACCTTCCTCAACAATGCCCAGAAGAAGCTGCAGGACAAGTATTCCGAACAGGCCAAGGCGCGGGGGATCTCGCTGGACGAGGCCATCACCCTGGCCTCGATCATCCAGATCGAAACCTCGCTCAACGAAGAAATGCGCACCATTTCCGGGGTGTTCTGGAACCGGCTCGACCGGGAAATGCCGCTGGGCACAGACGCGACCATCAACTATATGCGCAAGGAAAATGGCCTGGACACCAAGCTCTGGCTGTCCCAGTCGGAGATTGACGCCTTTGTCAGCCCCTACAATACGTATACCAATCTCGGCCTGCCGCCGGGTCCGATTTGCTCGCCCGGCGACCTGGCGATCCGGGCTGCCCTCTGGCCGGCCAAGCATGAATACCTGTATTTTGTGGCCAAGGGCGACGAGACCGGCAGCAGTGATTTCTCCAAGACGCTGGATGAACACAATGCCAAGGTCGCCAAATACCAGGCGGCCAATCCCGCTGACAATGGCTGATCCTTCTGCCTGGCCGGCCAGGCCCTCCCAGCAGAGACGGCCGGAATTGCTGGCTCCTGCCGGTGACCGGGCCAAGCTCGAGACTGCCATCGCCTATGGGGCGGATGCCGTCTATCTGGGCAGCAAACAATTCAGCCTGCGGGCCCAGAGTGGCAATTTTCCCCTGGACGAGCTGGCAGATGCCATCAGCTATGCGCATGACCACCAGGTCAGAGTCTATGTTGCCGCCAATATCCTGGCACATCCGGCAGATATGCGCTCCGTCCGGACGTTTATGCGGGCGCTGCGCCCGATCGGACCGGATGCCCTGATCATTTCCGATCCGGGCATCTTTGCCTTGGCCCGGGAAGAGGCACCAGACCTGCCGATCCACATCAGTACCCAGGCCAGTGTGACCAATGCCGAGGCCGTCCGTTTCTGGGCCCGCCAGGGCGCCAGCCGGATTGTCCTGGCCCGTGAGCTCGGTCTGGATGAAATCCGGACCATCCGGGAACAGATTCCCGCTGAGATCGAACTGGAAGCCTTTGTCCATGGGGCCATGTGCATGGCTTATTCCGGCCGTTGCCTGCTCTCCAATTTCCTGACCGGCCGCGGTGCCAACCAGGGCGAATGTGCCCAGCCCTGCCGTTGGGAATACGAGGTGCGCGAGGTCAAGCGCCCGGATCAGCCGCTGCTGCTGACCGAAGACCAGCGCGGCACCTATCTGATGAATTCGCGTGACCTGTGCCTGATCGAGCATATCCCGGCGCTTGTGGCCGCTGGCCTCGACAGCTTCAAGATCGAAGGCCGGGTCAAGAGTGCCTTCTACGTTGCGACGGTGGTCAAGGCATACCGCGAGGCGATTGACCAGTACCTGGCCGATCCCGGCCATTTCAGCGTCGATCCGGCCTGGCTGTCTGATCTGAGCAAAACCGTCCACCGGCCCTTCGACACCGGTTTTTATTTCAGCCGTCCAGCTGCAGAGGCCAAGATTTTCCTCCAGGATACACAGGTTCGCGAAGCGGCTGTGATTGGTGTGGCCGAGGCTTATCTGCCGGACAGCGGCCTTTTGCTGGTGCAGCAGCGCAACAAAGTCAGCCTGGGCGAAACGATTGAAATCGTCCAGCCCAAAGGCCGCCATCTGGAGCTCCAGGTCCAGGCGCTTCTCGACCTCGAACGGCGTCCGATCACCAGCACGCCACATCCCAAGATGTACTATTACCTGCCAGTCGCCGAACCCGTCAGGCCAGGCTCATTCATCCGGCGCCTCGGCGACAAGGACACCCCCAACCAGCATTGAAAAAGCCGGCAGCCGCCGGCTTTTTTCATTCCAGTCACAGGTGAAGCCAGGTCCGGAACCGGGCGGCCGGAATCAATCGATGACTCTCGACAGCAAGTCCCCCATCATCTGGCGCAATTTCTTGTCAAAGCCAAACTGGGCCAGGATCTCCTTGGCGATCACCAGGATCACCGGGCCCACCAGAACACCCCCCAGACCATAGGCAGCCACACCGACAATCATCGAGAACAAGGTGGCCATCGGATGCAGGCGCAAGGCATTGCCCAGGATCGGCGGCTCGATGAACCGGCGGATGACTGAGACGGCCAGAAAGGTGATCAGGGCACCGACACCGCCCCAGAAGTTGGCATTGATGAACTGGTAGATCGCAATCGGGATCATCGTTGCACTGATGCCGAGCACCGGCAGGAAATCGACAATGGCAGCGAGCAAGGCAAAGACAACGGCATAGGGCATGTCGATCAGGAGCAGGCCGACCAGGACCATGGCAAAGGTGATGATCAGAAGCAGCATATAGCCGCCAATGACCCGCAGCAGGGTCTGGGACAGGATATTGAACAGATTGACTGATTTTTCGAGAAAGGCCTTGTTGTTGAGGCTGTGGTCCAGGAACCGGTAGAGATTGGCACTGTCGGAGATGAAATAATACCCGGACAGCAGGATGACGATGATGGCCAGGAAGATGGCCGGCAGATTGCCGACGAAGGAGCCCAGCCCATTCAGCAGGCGGGTCGCCAGGCTCGGGATGGCATTGACCAGGCCAGTCTGCCAGTCGACCAGCGATTTCTGGATCATCGCCAGGGTCTGCTCGTCGATAAAGCCGAGCATCTTGGCCAGGGAGCGCATCTGCTCCGTGACCACCGTGGCGATGTCCGTCTGGCTCAGGAATTGCGGCACATAGGTGGCCAGCTCGCGCAGCTGGGTGATGCTGATGAAAACGACTCCGGCAACCAGGGCGATCAGGGCGATGACCAGGATGATGTAGATGGCAACCGCCCAGCGGATATTGAGCAGGGCAGCCGGCGGAGTGCTGGCTGCTGCCGGGGAATCACTGGATTCGTCGGCAGCCGGAGCTGGCTCGCCACTGGGCTTTTCACCTGCCAGCAGGGCTTTGCTGCCTCTGCCAGGCTTGGCCGCGGCGGGGGGGGCCGGCGGATGGACCCGGTTGGCCAGGGCGATGGCGCTTCTGGCCAGGACCAGGCCGGCCACAAAGGGCAAGAGCAGGATGAACATCCTGAAACTCAGGTAAACCAGGCCGATCACCAGGGCGGTGATCAACAGATATTTGATGATGGCGATGATGGTTGCCAAATCACGCTGTGCTTTGCCGGTCTCTGGCATGCTTGCCCCCTCATGGACTCCGATGTCCCCATTTCAGATGGATTGGTAATAGGTCACTCCAATTGTAGCAAGAAGCAATAGCAAAGCCAATGCAAACAATAGGCCACCCGGCAAGGCAAGTCGCAAGGTCCGGTCAGGCCAGTCTTGCCTGGCCGGGACTGCCTGCAGGCGGGCCAGCAGGGCCAGCAAGGGCACCAGAGCAACTGCGGCAACAAAGGTGGCAATCAGGGAGGCATAGAAAATCGATTGGGTCGAACGGGCTGGCAGGTTCAGATATTGAGCGGTCAGACGGGGCAGCACCGGCGACAGGGCGAGCAAGGTCAGGTTCAGGGAAGCATGGGCCAGGACACTGGGCAGCAGGCTGCCGCCATTATGCCGCAGATATCCCAGAAGCAAGCCGGCGAGGAAGGGGGGGAGCAGGAAAAACGGATCGTTATGGAACAGCATAAATGCCATCGCCTGCCAGAAGATGGCCAGGCTGGCCGGGGCCTGATTGCCCAGGCTGGACTGGATGACTCCCCGGAACATCAGCTCTTCGATCAGGGCCGGTGCCAGGACACGAACCATGACCAGGATCAGGATGACTTGCCAGGACTGTTGCCAGATCTCGCTGGAATAGACATCCTGCCGGTCCGGGCCAGGCATCTGCCAGCCGAAGCGCAGCAGGAAATAGATGGTCAGATTATTGAGACCGTGAAAGACGACTGCTGCCGGGACTCCGATGACGGTGGCCAGGATCAGGCTGCCCGGCCGGGCGCGGCCACCGAGGATCGCCTGAGCGGGCAGGTGGTCCAGGAGCATGACGAATAAGGTCGGCAACAGGATCAGGCCGCCCTGCATCAGGACTGCCCGGCCGACCAGTCCGGCCAGTGAGCCTTGCACCAGCCAGCGGGACAGCCCGGGACTGGCCAGGGTGGCGAGCTGCAAGGCCAGGGTCAAGACTGTATGGATGATCAAAAGGATGCCTGCGGCGGCGCGATTCATTGAAACTGGCCCAGGTAGAATTGCCAGAAGGCCAGGATTTCCGGTTCGAACAGCCAGCATAGCCAGGTGGCAATCACGATGAAAGGGCCAAAAGCGAGGGCGCCATCCGGCTCGGCGGCTTCAGGCAGACGCGGGGCATATTTTTTGACCAGCAACGGAATCGCAAACACGGAGGCGGTCAAAAAGGACAGGAAGAGCAGACTGGCGGCAAGCCGGTAGTCCAGCATCCAGACACAGGGGATGATCAGCTTGACATCGCCCATGCCCATGGCATCCTGGCCGGCCAGGCGGCTGCCGATCCAGCCGATCAGGAGAAACAGCGCACCGGCCAGGATGCCGGCCAGGAAGCGCCAGCCCAGCTCAGCGACGGGCCTGCCGCGGCCCATCACCTGGATGATGGCATGGATCAGGGCCAGGATGGCCAGACCCGCGGTCAGGGGATCGGGGATGATCCTGGTTTTCCAGTCCGCAATCAAAATCAAAAGCATCAGGAAGCTGGCCAGGGCAAACAGGGCAAAGGAGGGCCGAGATTCGATTCTCAGCCAGCCCAGAAGGCCCAGACCGGCAGCAAAGCCCGTCAGGAACAATCCGTCCGGCAGGAATCGGCTGCGCGATCCATCCGTCAGCTCCGGCGGCAGAACAGTCTCGCCATATTCAATCAGCCAGGTAGCCGGCAACTGGCGATAGGCCAGCCAGGCCAGAAATCCAAGAACTGCACTGGGAAAAAGGATGGGCAAATCGGTCGCCTGCATGGCTGTCCTCCTTTGATAACCCTATCTTAAGCGATCTGTGCCGAACCGCACAATCCAAAAATCAGCCGTGAATCTGGGCAAACCAGAGCTGCAGTCCGGAAATTTTGGCCGTCAATCCACAGCAATCCGAATGTCAATCGAATGACAGTTTTGATTGACGTTATTTGACACCAGGGCTTATAATGGCCGTGATGATTGGTCTACCAATCACCATCCGATGATTTCGGATCATTTAGGAGGACATTCGCGTGACGACTGTTGCACAGGTCAAAGATAAAATCATCCATCATCTGCGGGCCGAGTACGCCCATCAGCCTGGCTCAGCCAGCCAGTTCGAGTTCTGGACAGCCCTGTCCCGGACTGTGGTCGAATTGCTGGCCGATCGCTGGGAGAATTCGATCACCCATTATGCCCGGCAGCGCCAGGCTCATTATTTTTCAGCAGAGTTTCTCGAGGGCCGTTCACTGGTCAATAATCTGGTCAATCTCGGCCTGTATGAGACCGTCCGGGAGGCCGTCGCCAGTCTGGGCTATGATCTGACCGAGCTCGAAGAACAGGAAAATGACGCAGCCCTCGGCAATGGTGGCCTGGGCCGCCTGGCCGCCTGCTTTCTGGATTCCTGCGCCACCCAGAATCTGCCCGTGACCGGCTATGGCATCCTCTACCGCTACGGCTTGTTCCGCCAGGCCATCGAGAACGGGTTCCAGAAGGAGTATCCGGATGTCTGGATGGAACGAGGCTATCCCTTTGTGGTGCGCCGGGACGATGAGAAGGTCCTGATCCATTACAGTGACATGGATGTGTTTGCGGTCCCCTACGACATGCCGATCACCGGATTCGGCACAGACAATGTCAATACCTTGCGCCTCTGGCGGGCTGAGCCAGCCGTCGAGTTCGATTTCAACCTGTTCAATTCCCAGCGTTTCGACGACGCCGTGCTGCACCGGAACCGGGTCAATGACATTTACCGTGTGCTGTACCCCAATGACACCTCCTATGATGGCAAGGTCCTGCGCGTCCGCCAGCAATACTTCTTTGTTTCAGCCTCCCTGCAGAGCATCATCCGCGAGCATCTGAAAAACCATGACGGCAAGCTGCAGAATTTTGCCGAGTGGCACAGCATCCAGCTCAATGATACCCACCCGGTCATCGGGATTCCAGAGCTGATGCGGCTTTTGATGGACGAGCATGGCATGGGCTGGGA
>CAZCMX010000003.1:64983-67887 GCA_964499985.1 uncultured Mageeibacillus sp. | reverse complement strand
CCGGCCATACCCCGGCCATACCCGGCTCCGCCAAACCAGCGCCCTTCACCCACTCACTCATCCACTCAAGTGCCCGTCTCTCAAACCTCGATTCCAAATACCGTTTTAACCAGGATGGCAATCAGAAAGGAAAAGCCGCTGACGCCGAGGCTGATGAAGGCCATTTCGAGGAAGCGGCGTTTGAACGGGGTGTCTTTGGCAATGGAAATGTAGTAATTGAAGATGAAGATGATCAGCACGGCAGCAAACAAGCTAATTCCCAGGCTGACAAAGGGATTGCCCAGCAACAGGAAGGGCAGGATCAGGATGATGACGGTCAGGACATAGGCCAGTCCGGTATACAAAGAAGATTTCAAAGCCCGGTCACGGTCGCCGGTTTCCTGGCTGGTCGAGAGGTACTCGCTTGAAGCCATGGACAATGAGGCGCTGATGCCGGTGATCAGTCCGGTGACTGCGATGAGCCGGGTATTCTGGAAAGCGAAGGTGAAGCCGGCCAGGGCGCCGGTCAGTTCGACCAGCGCATCGTTCAGGCCGAGCACGATGGAGCCGATGTAATTGAGCTTTTCTTCATCGATCATCGCGATCAGGCGGTCCTCGTGCGTCTCCTCATCCTGGACCAGTTCGGCAATCTGGGGATATTGGGCCAAAAGCGAGGAGTAGGCATCGACCGCGCTTTCTTCGCCCTTTTCCAGCAATTTGATGCCAAAGGTCAGGCCAAACAACCGGGTGATCATATAGAAAAATGTGATTTTCATCTGGTCAGGGCGGACGTCCTGCCCGGTCAGAGCCTTCAAGATCTGGTAATGCTTGAGCTCCTCCTCGCTGATCTGATGCAAGACAGCGCGATTGTGCGAGTCGCGGATATTCTGGCTGAGCATCCGGTAAATCAAGTGCGACGTCAGTTCATTTTTCTGTTCGATCAATAAGGGGTCCATCGGTTGTTCCTCCAAATCTGCCTTTAACCCATAGCATACCCTGACGGCGGGCCAATGATCAATTCCGATCAGCCCACTGCGACGCAGCCATCAGCCATCCGCGCAGCTCATCGTCCCAGTCAGATTCGGTCGCGACCAGGACATGATGGGTCCAGCGCCCAGGCATTGGCTCGACGCGACTGATCATCCGCGGATGAACCACCTTATGATCCAGATAGAAGCTGACGACAAAATAATGCTCCGGCCGGTTTTTTACAGGCAGCAGGGGCAGCCAGGCTGAAGCGAAGGTCCGCCGGACATAAAAGGAAGCCTGGGTTTTCCGGTACACCACTCGGGTGCCCGGCAAACCCAGGATCCATTGCTCCAGCATTTCATAGACGGGAATCAGCGCAGGCTGGCTGGCCAAAAGCCGTTGAACCTCCGGCCGGCTCATTCGCGTCCACCTGCAGAAAATCCGCTCAGCCGGCTCATGACAGAGGTTCAGGCTTTTCGAGGATGCCGGCAAACAGGGGCAGACCGGTTTCGAGGTCTAAGATGCCATAGACGAAGGGGCGGTCAAAAACAATCTGGCGCTCCGAGTAGGGCATGCTCGTCACCCGCATTTCCACCGAAGTCGCTGCTGCCGCCTCAGTTCCCTTCTCATCGACGCGGACAAAGGATTTGTGCTTGACCTCGCCGATGTAAAGGATTTTCTCGTGACTGTCGATCATCTGGGAAAAATCTGCCTGGTCTGGTTGGAATGCAATATCCATCCCAAGCTGGGACAATTCATTCAAGAGGCTGTCTTCATACCGCGACTCGAATTTGGGCAAGGCCAGATCGACATCGAGTGCCGCCTGAGCCAGACCGGTCGCGACTTCGCCAAATAACCGGGCCGGATCTTGCCCGGCCAACCAGGCACGTACATCCAGTCCTTCGTCCGGCAAAACCGCAAAAAAGGCAAAACGGCCATCCTTGTAAGGCAATCCAATCCCGGTCGCACGGTCCATCTGATAAAAGTTCAACGCGCCGGTTCGGTGCATGAAATCGACTTCCACTTCCCCATTCGGTGCCTGGAAAGCCTGTGACCGTGTATCGGATTTTTCAAATGGCGTCTCCCAGTCGGCCAGGAAATAGATCGCATTGATCAGGAACATGACCGAGTCTGGGCGGATCTGGTCGATGATCTGCTCGATCCGGCCCTCGGTAGCCGCACTGACCCAACCATTAATCACATCCAGAGACTTGGGATCTTTGAAATCCAGCTTTTGTGCGGCCGCGTTGAAATAGTCGGCATTGGCCTGCAAAAAAGGCCGGAAGGGCAAGAAATCCTGGTCAAACCAGATCGAATTGCTGATGGATACGGTCGTTCCGGCGCTGGCACGGTTCAGGCCGGTGATCCAGCTGCGCGCAGCTCGATTGATATCCGCGACGGTCAAACCCTGTGCAGCCAGAGTCTTCAGCATCGCATCACGGGTCGAAGATTCAGCACCGTTCAAAGTCATTGCCAGAGCCAAATAAACCGAAGCGGGCGAAATCATGATATTCCCAGAATTCTCGGCTGATTTCTGGAAAAGCAAAGCCGAAAAGCGCCCCGTCGCATCGGTCCATCCTGTGGGCAAAGCCTCGGGATCGGCCGGCCAGGAAACCGCCTGCACGTCCGTCATCAAATTATTCGCACCAGCCACCGGTTGCGGCGGGCGGCTCGTTTCGCCTGACGATTCCGGTGTGGCTTCAGAAGCTGGCTCCAAAGCAGAGCTCGTGCCTGTCGCTGGACCTGCACAGCCAGCAAGCAGCAGCGCCAGAATTGATACAATCAAAACACTATATGAAAACAACCGTTTCATCATAAACACCTCCAGTCGGATCATCTAACCATTGGACGTCTGAAACGGTAAAAAGTTCTGAGCGAATCCGCAGGCCTGAGCGTGACCGGCACCACCATGCAGAGAATCGCCGGTCAATCTGGCGCAGTGAATCCGAAGGTCCT
>CAZCMX010000003.1:25014-64883 GCA_964499985.1 uncultured Mageeibacillus sp. | reverse complement strand
TTCAACCGATCATGCCATGCTCTTCGTAATAGGTGATCTCGGTGATCGCGTTTTTCTCGTCTACAAAAACGACTGTCGGGCGATGAGCCCGGGCTTCTTCCGGGGACATGGTGCAGAAGGTCATGACGATGACGCGATCGCCAGGGCTCACGAGGCGGGCCGAGGCGCCGTTGAGGCAGATGATGCCGCTGCCGCGTGGTCCGGCGATGATATAGGTCTCGAGACGGTTGCCATTGTCGATATCGGCAACCAGGACCTTTTCATAGGACAGGAGTCCGGCAGCATCCATCAGGTCCTGGTCGATCGTGATGCTGCCGACATAATGCAAGTCCGCTTCGGTCACCGTTGCACGGTGAATTTTTGCTTTCAGAACGGATAATTCCAAGGAAGATTCCTCCTTTATTCAGGGCCTGAACGTAAAGTTGTCAATCAGGCGGGTTTTGCCGAAATAGACGGCAACAGCGGCCAGGATGCTGCCGGAGATGGTGTCGACCGGCTGCAGGGTGTCGCTGTCGACCAGTTCGACATAGTCGATCCGGGCCAGGGGTTCAGCTGCAATGCCGGAGTGGATGAGGTCACGGATGGCGGCCGCAGACCGTTCACCTGACTCGAGCGCCCGCCAGGCCATCTCCAGGCTGCGGGACAAGGACAGGGCGGCCTTTCGTTCTTCGGCAGACAGATACACATTTCTTGAGCTCATGGCCAGGCCATCGGACTCACGGATGATCGGACAAGGCACAATTTCAACCGGGAAATTGAAATCGGCAACCATACGGCGGATGATCGCCAGCTGCTGGGCATCCTTTTCCCCGAAAAAGGCCTGGTCGGGCTGGCAGATATTGAACAATTTGGCGACGACAGTCAGGACGCCCTGGAAATGGCCGGGCCGGCTGGCCCCACAGAGATAGGCGCCCAGTATGCGGATATCCATATAGGCCAGATTGGGAGTCGGATACATGTCTGAGACCTCCGGAACAAAGACCAGGTCGGCACCGGCATCGCGGCACAGCTCGAGGTCGCGTTCGAGATCACGTGGATAGCGGCTGAAATCTTCATTCGGGCCAAACTGGATCGGATTGACAAAAATGCTGACGATCACGCGGTCGCAGGACTTTCTGGCTTTTTCGATCAGGCTGACATGCCCGGTATGCAAATAGCCCATGGTTGGCACCAGGCCGATGCTTTCCTTGGCATTCTGGTAAAACTTGACAACGGTCCGCACATCCTGAATGGACCTGGCGATCTCCATGGCTTCCCGTTCGATCCTGGCCTCCATGGCATTCTTGCCGAGGACCGAAGTCTGTTTACTGGTTCCGGTATGCTGTTTATTACTCATTCACTTGCCTCCCGTTCGCGCTCAAATCGATTGCGTTCCAGCGACTTGTGATTGTTTCAGGCGCCGGGCCAGATCCGGGTCGAGAGCAACGGAGTGTTCCGGTCCAGGGAAAGCGCCCTGGCGGACGGCCGCGACAAAGGATTTCAGGCCGGTTTCTGCGGTCTGGGCGCCATCGGCAAAGACCTTGGCAAAGCGCGGCTTGATGTCACCTGATAATCCCAGAATATCATGATAGACCAGAACCTGGCCATCACAGCCAACGCCCGAACCGATGCCGATCACGGGGATGGTCACAGACTTGCTGATCACCTCTGCCAGTTCAGCCGGCAGGCATTCGAGGACGATCGAAAAGGCACCGGCATCCTCGAGGCGTCTGGCATCCTCGATCAGCTGGCGGGCGGCTTTTTCGTCCTTGCCCTGGTACTTGAATCCGCCAAAGACATGCACGGACTGCGGGGTCAGACCCAGATGGCCCATGACCGGGATCTGGGCTTTGACGATCGCCCGGACCTGGGCCAGGACGGTGGCGCCGCCTTCGAGTTTGACCGCCTCGGCATGGCCTTCCTGGATCAGGCGCCCGGCATTGGCTATGGCATCGCGGACCGAGGTCTGGTAGGACATGAAGGGCAGGTCACTGACCAGAAGCGCATCCTTCGTACCGCGGGCGACGGCTTTGGTATGGTGCAGCATATCGTCCATGGTGACCGGCAGGGTATTGGGATAGCCAAGGCAGACCATGCCCAGTGAATCCCCGACCAGGATGGCATCCACGCCGGCGCTGTCCGCCAGCCGGGCCATCGAATAATCGTATGCGGTCACCATGGCCAGGCGTTCGCCAATGGTTTTGGCTTTCTGGAAAGTCGTAATTGTTCGTTTCATGAAGATCCTCCTGAGTTGAGTAAATCGGCAAGCTCCTGGTCATTGCGGTTGTGGTGGCGCAGGCGAGCCTGGGCAAGCAATCGTTGCGACAACTGGCAATACAAAAGCTGGTCTTGTTCGGGCATCGCCACCAGATGCTGGCGAATGGTCTCGACGTCATTGCGCTCGACCGGGCCGGTCAGGGCACCTGGCAAGCCATGGTTGCGGAAATTTTCCAGGCTGGCCTGGACCAGGGGCCAGACTGCCTGCTCGGCATGCTTATGTGATAAGCCCAGCGTCTCCAGATAGGCGCAGCTCTGGGCAATCACAGCCAGCGTCAGGTTGGAAGCCCAGACACTGGCCAGGTGGTAGAGGGGTTTTTGCGCGGCCGTCAGCCGGATGACCGGGTGGTTCCAGTCCATGAGGGTCAGAGCCCATTCCTCAGCTACGGCAGCATCGCCTTCCAGGGAAATGCTGGCAGTTTCGATAGCCTCCGGCATCATGTCGCGGCTGGCAAATGCCAGCATGGGGTGCAGGGACAAAACCAATACAGGTTTGTCTTGGGACGGGTCCGGGCGCAGTATTTCAGCCGGCAATGAGCCGCTGGCATGGATCAGCCATTGGCCAGAGGTCAGGCGGCTGGCCAGGCGGCTGGCCACTCCGGCAATCTCGCCATCGGGAGTTGCGATCAGGATCATATCGGAAGAAGCGACCACCTCTTCGAGGCTGCGGAATGCCTTGCTGCCTGTCAGGCGGGCCGCGCGTTCAGCCGACAGGAAATTGTGGCTGGCATAGCCCGACAGGGCAATCCCGCGGCTGGCCAGGTAGAGGCCCAGACCAACGCCAAGCCGGCCGGCCCCGATGATCCCCAGTCGCCGACCGGACAGTGGCCGGATCCCGGCAGCCGGCAGGCCACCCAGCGCGATCAGGCGCAGGCCTTTGAGCAGCAGTTCCGGATCATGGCGGACGGGCTTTCTGAAATGGTGGATCAGGCGGCCGGACAGGCCGCCGGTCAGGATCAGGGTCGCCGGACGTCCCAGCTCACCGGACATCCGCTCCGCCAGACCTTCCAGCATCGCGGCGGTCCCATTCAGCAGTCCACTGCGGATGCTGTCCTCCGTATTGCGGCCAATCTGGGCCGGCGGGCTGGCCAGGTCTGACAAGGGCAGCTGGGCAGTCACCTGGTGCAAGGCCCGGGCGCTGTTTTGCAGTCCGAGGCTGATCGAACCGCCGACCAGGGTGCCGGTGGCATCGATGACACTGATCGTCGTGGCGGTACCCACATCCATGACGATCGCAGGCAAGGGGTAAAGGCGGGCTGCCGCAACCGCATTGGCAATCCGGTCAGCGCCAATTTTCTCCGGTACATCGACCCGGATCGGAATCGTGGCTGTACGGGCACTGGTCAGGACCGGTTCCAGGCCGGTGTAATGGCGCAAGGCTTCAACCAGCTGCGGTGTGGCTGGCGGGACAACCGAGGCAATGCCGATCGCATCGAGCTGGGCCGGATTCAGATTGTAGCGGCCAAAAAAGGCGGTCAGCTCGCGGTCCAGCAGATCGTCGGCATCTTCCCGCACAGTGCCCCAGCGGGCGGTGCAGCGCAGCTTGTCTGTCTCGAACCAGCCCACAACCGTCTGGGTATTGCCGATATCAATGGTCAGGACCCGCACACAAGTCTGGTCCGGACCACTAACCCGGTCAGGCTGGTCTTCCGGAGCGGTCAGAGGGGGCGGCACATTCACATCCATCATCGCTGCCTCACAGACCTCTGGCCAGCATGGCATCGAGGATGGCAAAGGCCAGTTCCGGCTTCGGCAATTCGGGCAATTCCTCAATATCCTGTGCATCGACCAGCCAGACCTTGCCGCTGGCCCGGGCAAAATTGTCCAGCGAGTTGGCGACGATCAGGTCCAGCTGCTTGCGCTCGAGCTTGCCCCTGGCATTTTCGAGCATCGCTTCGCTTTCTGCTGCAAATCCGATCAGCTTCTGGTGCGTCTTCAATTTCGACAGCGCCAGCAAGACGTCCGTATTGGGCACCAGCTCGATATTGAGACTGGACCCCGTCTTCTTGATCTTCGAGTCCTGTTTTGTGGCGGGCTTGAAATCAGACACCGCAGCAGCGGCAAACAGGTAGTCCGTGGCCGGAAAAGCCTGCAAGGCGGCGGCATAGAGATCGGCGACCGTGTCGACCCGGACGACATGGACCCCAGGTGCGTCCAGCTGGGAATTGGCCAGGAGCAAGGTGACCTCGGCGCCATAGTGGCGGCAGGCCCGGGCCAGGGCAACGCCCATCTGGCCACTCGAGGAATTCGACAGGAAGCGGATTGGATCGATATACTCCCGGGTTGCGCCGGCCGTGATCAGCACGCGTTTGCCCAGAAGCGGCTTGGGCGCCAGAAAAGACTCGACTGCATCAAGAATCGCCGGCACCTTGGCCAGGCGGCCCTTGGCATAGACGCCACAGGCCAGCATGCCCTCTTCGGGTTCGACAAACTGGCTGCCGCGGGCCCGGAGGGTGGCCATATTGGCCTGGCAAGCTGGATTTTCGTACATATTGACATTCATCGCCGGGGCATACAGGACCCGTTTCGGATCGGCAGCCGCCAGGACTGTGCTGAGCAGATCGTCGGCGATGCCCTGGGCCGCCTTGCCAATGATGTTGAAGGTTGCAGGCGCAACCAGGACCATGTCGATCTGGGTCCCCTGCTCGATATGGGAAACCTGGCGGTGGTCCTCATCGGAGAACATGTCGACCAGAACCTTCTGCCTGGTCAACGTTTCAAAGGTGATGGGGGTGATGAACCGGGCGGCATGTTCCGTCAGGATCACACGGACCTCGTGACCCGCTGAGGTCAGGGCGCTGGCAATCTCAGCGGCCTTGTAGGCGGCGATTGAGCCGGTCACTCCCAATGTGATTTTTTTCGCACCTGGCATGCGGTAAACTGTCCTCCTGCCCCGGCACAGCCAATTCCCATGAGATATGCCGGATGATTCGCATAATTATATCATATCCTGCTGCACGGGATGGGTTATGATATAGTTGTACTTGAAAGATCCCGGCATCTGTGCTTCAGACAGGCCACAACGATAAACTTTGAAAGTGTTTTTGCAATGAGACAGTCTTTTTCAATCCCCCTGACCGGACTTGCGGCTTTGCTGGCCGTGCTGGCCCTGGCCGGCTGTATTTTGCAGCCCGTGGCCAGCCCAGCCCAGAGCGCCGCCCCGACGACCTTTTCCGCCACCGAGAGCCAGGCCGATGCCCCAGCAGGCGCAGGCAGTCCCGGCCAAACGGCTGCCCCGGTTGGCCCAGAGACGCAGGCAACGAGCACATCCGCAACGACCGCAGTTCCTGAACCGACGGCCTATTCCGGCCCGCCCAGCGCGGAGCATCCAGCGATTGCGCTGACCTTTGACGATGGCCCGTCCACCGACCTGACCGGCCCCCTGCTCGATGTTCTGCTCGAAAAACAAGTCCGGGCAACCTTTTTTGTCCTCGGCAACCGGCTCAAGTCCAGCCAGGCCCGGGGGGATTTGCTGCGGCGCGAGGTCGCCGAGGGCCATGAGATCGGCAACCACACCTATTCGCATCAGATCCTGAAAAAAGCCGATGCGGCGACCACCCGCGATGAGCTGGTGCGCACCTCCGACCTGATCCAGTCGATCGCCGGGGTGACCCCAACGATCATGCGGCCACCGACCGGCGGCTATAGTGCCACCACTGAAGAGGTGACCGGCGAACTGGGCCTTACCATCGTCAACTGGACCTGGCAGAGTTGTCCGGAGGACTGGAACCACAAGGATGATCCCGATCATATCGCCAATTTTGTGATTGAAAACGCGGCCAATGGCCATATCATTCTGCTCCACGACACCAATAGCGCCACCTTGGCGGCGGTGCCGCGGATTATTGACGGCCTCGCGGAAAAAGGTTTCCGGTTCATGACGGTCAGCGAATTGCTGTCTTACAGCAGCGAGGGGATGCCAGGGCCAGGCGAAGTCGTGTCGAAATTGAAAGAGGCTGATTCAAAAGCAGATTGAAAAGGAGCGGGGTGCTGAGTTCTGGCCCTGCTGCAAGAACGGGTGTCAGACTTGAACCGGGAAGCTGGGACAGACGCTGGTTCGAGTCCTATTCGCCAGTTTTAGCCCGGAAGGCCTCGGCCGGATAGCTGGCCCGCGAATTCCAGAGGATCCACTCGGTATAGCCGGCATCTTCATTGGCCTGGATCTGCTCGCGGATCTCTTTCGCGCCATAGGTCATGTAATAGCCGGCAGGCAGGTAGGACGCCGTGAAAGCCTGCAGATACGGCGAAATCACGACATTGTAGCCTGGCGCAGCCGCTGCCATTTCCTGGCCGACCTTGAGGGTCTTGTACATCACATCATAGGGATAAAGGTCCGGCTTGGTATAGAGGGTATCACCGACCTGCTGGCCGACGCCATTGCCGGTATAGTGGCCGGTTGAACTATTGGCGTAATGCGACGGATAGATCATCGGGCTGATCCGGTCGAGCCCGAGAAGGCCGAGCGAAGCCCAGTCCTGGCCGATCCGGTTGCCATCGCCCTTGCTGATCATGACAATCGCAAATACATCGGCGCCGAGCGGGATGCCCAGCTCATCCTGGATCTGGACCCGGGCAAATTGCAGGAAGCGGTTGATGGCCTGGACCTTGGTCGGCACCATCCCTTCCTCGCCAAAATACGGGGATGCGCCGCTGGTGGTGCCACCGGTCGGGAAACGGACATAGTCGAACTGGATCTCATCGACGCCGATCGCGATGGCTTCCTTGGCGATGTCGACATTATACTGCCAGACATCCTGGTTATAGGGATTGACGAAAGGCTTTTTCCCTTCGAGTTTGTAGAGCAGGGCATTGCCGCTCTTGTCCTGGATCGCCAGGTCAGGGCGAGCCTCGGCCAGGAAGGGATCCTTGAAACAGACGATCCGGCCGATCACGGTGATGTTTTCCGCATGGAGCTTTTCGACCACTGCCGGCAAATTGTACAGGGGATGGACCAGGTTATTTTCGACGGCAAGCGGCACCTGGGACTTGTATTTGACCCCATTGGATTCCTTCAAGTCGATGACAACCGCATTGACCTCGGTCTCACGCGCCAGGCGAATGGTCGAGTCGAGATTGGCGGCCGCTCCGAGGTACAGGGCGCGAATTTCATGGTGCTCATACGGCACGATCTGGCTGGCGACCGGCAAGGGACCGAAATAGGCTTCGACGATCGGATCGACGGGCAAAGACGGCACCGGGGTCGGCGTCGGCACAGGGGTCGGGGTCGGGGTCGGGGCGGCCGTCTGTTCCGGCAAGGTCACTGAGGCAGCCGGGCCTTCTGTGGATTGACCGGCCTGGGCTCCGGAAGCAGCCGTCGCCGTCCCCGTGGCCTGGCCAGGGGTTGCCAGCTGCAAATTGCAGCCTGCGAGCAGGATGCTGGAGATCAGCAGGATGGCGGCCAGCCGCATAGCGGACCCGCTCAGAACCGGAATGGACTTGGCATGCTTCATAAGGCGCCCTCACAGTGGATTCATGGATGAATCAATTCGTTCCGACTATAACACAGTTCGACACCCTTCTCCAAGGGACGACGGTGGTCTGAAACGTGAAAAACGCGCCTTGATTGTGTCAAAAACGCGTTTCACGATCAGAAATCTGCTGGTCGTGCCAGCTTTAGGTCCGTCAATCAGCCGATCCAGCAGCCCCCTACGGGCCGGATCGAGAGGACATGGCAGGACCCTTGGCCCAGGATGGCTTCCATGGACCGTTTAAAGGGTTCGACCTCGGACAGCGGCACGAATGCCTGCACCGTGCCGGCAAAACCACCCCCGTGGACACGCCAGGCACCACCCACCGGCGCCAGGAGACGTTCGCACAGGGCCAGGACCAGGGCCACGGACTGTTCCCGGGTCGAGCCGGTGGCAAAGATATTTTGCAGGTTGTCGCTTGAAGAACGGCCCGATTCGATGATCAGGGCTTTGAAATGCTCAACCGCATTGTCTTGCAAAGCCTGGGCCTGCTTTGCAACCCGCTGGTCATCGGCATAATAGTGCAGAGCCCGCAATACGGCCCGGTCTCCGGTAGCCTGGCGAACCTGCGGCAGGGCCTGGAGGAATTCAGCTTCCGGTACTTCGCGCAAATGGTCTTTACCAAAACAGGCCGCCACGGCTTTCATTTCAGCCGGGATCGCGGCATACTCGTCGGTCAGGTCGCCATGGTCCGCGCCGCTGTCGATGATGCACAGGGCAAGGCCTGAATGGGCGAAATCAAAGGCCACCGGCTCGACGACGGGCTGGGCCGGATCGCCAAAATCGATCGCGATGATGCCGCCGACCGAGGAGGCCATCTGGTCCATCAGGCCACAGGGCTTGCCATAATAGACATTCTCGGCGTATTGGCCGATCTGGGCAATCGCTACCGGGCCGACTTCGCCCCCGGCAAACAGGGTGTTCACGATATTGCCGACCAGCACTTCAAAGGCGGCCGAAGACGACAATCCGGATCCTTTGAGCACATTGGAGGTCGTATAGGCATCAAAGCCGGCCACCGGATAGCCAAGCTGGGCAAACCGGGCCACGACGCCGCGGATCAGGGCTGCAGACATGTTCTTTTCGGATTCATGGACGGTCAGATCGTCGAGATCGACCACATCGACCGGAAAGCCTTCGGACTGGATGCGGATCGTCTGCGTGCCGTTTTTGCGGGCAGCAGCGATGATATCCAGATTGACACTGGCCGCCAGCACATGGCCATGCTGGTGGTCCGTATGGTTACCGCCAATTTCGGTGCGTCCCGGGGCAGAGAAAAGCTGGAGATCGCCACCGGCAGAGGCGCTGTCCGAGCTGGCAAACACCTGGGCAAACTGGGCGACCAGATCCTGGAGCCGCCGGGCATACAGGGCGACCGCATCCGTGCTGCAGCCATAGATTTCGGCCAGACGGTCATCCAGCCCACCTGCGTTCAAAGTGGCAAGAACAGATTCGATCGTTTTCATGGGGCAGCAGTCTCCTTTGCATAACCATTGGGATTCTGGCTTTGCCAGCGCCAGGTATCGCGGCACATCGTCTCGAGGTCGCGGGTCGCTTGCCAGTGCAGCAGGCTTTGCGCCTTGGCCGGATCGGCATAGCACAGGGCGACATCGCCGGGGCGGCGCGGATCGATCTGGTAGGGGACCTGGCGGCCGGTCGCCTGTTCAAAGGCCTGGACCATCTGCAGGACGCTGTAGCCCTGGCCGGTGCCCAGGTTGATCGCCTCGGTTCCCGTATGGGCGGCCGCATATTCGAGCGCCCGGATATGGCCAATCGCGAGGTCGACGACATGGATATAATCGCGCACGCCGGTGCCATCGACCGTCGGATAATCGTCGCCGAAAACATGCAGCGTGTCCCGCCGGCCGACAGCGACCTGGGAGATATAGGGCATCAGGTTGTTGGGGATGCCACTGGGATCTTCCCCGATCTGGCCTGATTCATGGGCGCCGATCGGATTGAAATAGCGCAGCAGCACGATCGACCAGGAGGGATTGGCCACCTGGACATCCCTGAGGATCTGCTCATTCATCAGCTTGGTCCAGCCATAGGGATTGGTGCACCAGGTCGGGAAATCCTCAGTAATCGGCACGCGTTCGGGCAAACCGTAAACCGTTGCTGAAGAGCTGAAGACGAGCTGGCAGACGTCAAACTCCGCCATGACCTCGCATAAGGCGAGGGTACTGTCGAGGTTGTTGCGGTAATAGCGCAGGGGCTGGGCGACCGATTCACCAACCGCCTTGAGTCCGGCGAAATGGATCACCGCATCGATGGCATGCCTCTGGAATACGCCGCGCAAGGCCTCGCGGTCGCAGACATCGACCGGATAGAAAGCGACGGTTTTGCCCGTGATCGCTTCGACCCGGGTCAGGGCCTCGCGGCTGGAATTGTCCAGGTTATCGACCACAACGACCGCATAGCCTTCATTTAAAAGTTCAAGGCAGGTATGGCTGCCAATATAGCCGGCACCGCCAGTCACCAGAATGGTTCGCATCTTTGCAATCCTCCTCTTCAGAAAATGAACCCGGCGGACACCAGGAATCGTTTCAATGCTGCTGTTCCTTCTTCATCCTGCTTGAAGACCCCACAATGTTCAAGTCCTGACTTGAACAATCGGCCGACTTCCTGCTGCAGCGCGGCGTCGAGGGCTGCAGCGTCCGCAAGGCCGGCCAGGCCATCGCGGACAGCCAGGGCCTCCACCCAGGCCAGATGCTTGTGCAGGGGATGCTCCGGACCGGCCAGGGCTTCGCGGTCCATCCCGGCCAGCAGCCAGTCACGCAGGCCGGCCAGCTCTGTCTGCAGGCGACCAGGCAGGATCGCCAGGCCCATGACCTCGATCAGGCCGATATTTTCCTTTTTAACCGCATGGATTTCCGGATGCGGATGGAAAATGCCCAGCGGGAATTCATCGGTCGTCCGGTTATTGCGCAAGACCAGGTCGAGCTGGAAGCGGCCTCCCTCGAGCTGGCGGGCGATCGGGGTGATCGTATTATGCGGCACCGTCTGGCCAGCCCCATGCGACTGGTGCCAGATCCCGACGCTCGCGTCAGAATAGCCGCGCCAGGCACTCAGGATCTGGTCAGCCAGGGCAACGAGTGCCTCCGGGTCTTCGCTGTGCAGGCGGATGGTGGTCAGCGGCCAATGGATATGGCAGGCCTCGATGCCCGGGAAATCCGGATGCACAAAGGCCATGGTCCGGGGTGCCTGGTCCATCGGAAATGCGGCCCGTCCGCCCTGGAAGTGGTTATGGTTCAGGATCGAGCCGCCGACGATCGGCAGGTCGGCATTCGAGCCACAGAAATAATGCGGGAACTGGCGCACGAAATCGAGCAGGGCAGCAAAGGTCCAGCGATTGATCACCATCGGTTCATGCCGCTCGCCCAGGACAATGCAATGCTCATTGTAATAGACATAAGGTGAATATTGCAGGTACCAGCATTCGCCAGCCAGGTCCAGCGGCACGATCCGCAGCGTCTGGCGGGCCGGAAAATCGATCCGGCCGGCATAATCGACATTTTCCGGGCAGAGCAGGCAGCGCGGATACTGGGCGCTTTTCTGGGTCAGGGCCAGGGCGATGGCCCGCGGGTCCTTCTCTGGCTTGGCCAGGTTGATCGTGATCTCCAGGTCACCATACTCGGTTGCTGTCTGCCAGGATTTGTTGCGGGCGATCTCGGCCATGCGGATATAGTTCGAATCGATCGACAGCCGGTAGAAATAGTCGGTCGCCGCCTGGCTGGAGACCTGCTCGCGCAGCTGGTTGAATGTCGCCGTCACCGCAGAAGGCCGCGGCATCAGAAGGCCCATGATCCGGGTATCAAACAAGGCCCGCAGTTCAAAAATCGAGCTGTCGACCAGGCCCAGCTCGCCGGCGGCGTCCACCATCCGGCCCAGGACCTCCGGAATGGTTTCCTGAGGGTCGAGTACTACGGGCTCTGCTGCCGGCTGGTCCAGCTGGAACAGATCCAGGAGCAGGTTACGGCTGCCAGTCACATCTTGAGGATCGAGGATCCCCTTCTGCACCGCCAGCAAGAGCAATTTTTCGAGATCAGCCTGGATCGTCATCGCGCAAGCACCTCCATCAGGTGAATCATCCTATGATTTCCGGTATACTGGCAGTATAGAAAACAGGCCGTCCCCTTTCCTCTCTTTTTTTATGCACCACTGGTACGATTTTTCGCTCATGAGGTGTCAGATGGCAACCGTCTATAAGCCCAGGGAATTACCGGAAGATTTCCCATTTGCGATCAAGTTTGCGGAAATGCCGCCTTATTACTGCATGGACCATACCTTCCACTGGCATAATTACCTCGAAATTTCCTATGTCAAGCAAGGACATGGCCGGTACTATATTGAGAACAAAGTCTATGATATCGCACCCGGTGATATCGTCGTCATCAACAATATCGAACCGCATTACATGGAGGTCCTGCCGCCTGAGCCGATGATCCAGCCCGTGGTCATGTTCGACGGCCGTCTGATCAGCGATGGCGCCAGCCCACTTTTCGACAAGCAGTACTTGGTCCCTTTTTTTGAACGCGGCTCCAATTTCAGCAATAAGATCGACCGCCATACGGCCATCGGCAAAAAAATCTTCACCCTGCTGACCGAGATCGAGGATGAATACAAAAACCAGGCCCACGGCTTCCAGCTGATGATCAAGGCCAAGCTCCTGGCCATCTTTACCTATCTGGTCCGCTATTACCAGGACGAGGCCAAGTCCAGCCTCACGCCGGCCCAGAAAAACAAGCGTCTCGAGCAATTGCAGGTTGTTTTCGAGCATATCGGCCAGAACCTCGACCAGCCCCTGCTGCTCGAAGACCTGGCCGCCCTCGTCTATATGACCCCCAGCTATTTTTGCACCTTTTTCAAGCGCTCCACCGGCCAGACCCCGGTCCAGTATATCCACAAGGTCCGGGTCGCCCGGGCGATCGACCTGTTACGCACAACCGACCAGGGCATCTACGACATCGCGATCGACAGCGGGTTTTTAAACCTGGCCAACTTCAACCGGATTTTCAAGCGTGTCACCGGCCAGACCCCGAGTGCTGTCCGGAGCAGCTGATCTTTATTTTACTCGCCGCTGCGGTCAGATCCCATCGTCCGCCCACTGCCGCACGACTTGCCACTGGGCCAGCTTTTCTGCGTACGAAACCGCATGGGCCGGGCTGGTCGAGGGCAAGCGGCAGGCCCGGAGCCCGGGCCGCAAATCATCCAGCGACATCCGGCCTTGCCCCTGGAGCACCTTCTGGACAAAGAGCTTTTCAGCCGCCTGACCATTGAAGCAGATCCGCTCGAGCCGGGGCCATTGCTGGAAAAATGCCACAAAGTCATGGGCCACCACATCGCGGATCGCGGCGTCAGCACTGCCTTGGCGGCGGCAGGAGGCCACCACATCCCATAGCGCCAGGCCATGGGCCAGCAGGAACTGGGTTCGGGCGGCATAGTCCTGCGGCAGTTGCACACCCCACAGGTCGTGGATGATCCGCCAGAAAGCATTGTGCGGATGGGCATAGTATTGCTTATATTGCAATGAAGCGACGCTCGGCATCGAGCCCAGGATCAAGATCCGGCTTTGTTGATCGACGATGGGCAAAAACGCCTGTAAAACTGGCTGATCCATGATCCCCCCGAAAAAGGTGTGAACGCATTTTTATTCAAACGTGCTACCCGATCCGTATCCCCATTGTAATACAATCACAGAAAAACAACGGGAGCTTCCCGTATGCTGCCCTCAGTGAAATATCTCCCGGCACAGTGGTGCTGGCTGACGAGGAGACGCTCATGTTTGGATTATTTGGCAAAAAGACCCCTTCCCTGTCGATGAAAGACGCCCAGGCCGAGCTGGCCAAAGACCGGTCGATTGTCCTCATGGATGTCCGGACCAAAGACGAGTACAACAATGGCCATATCAAGGGCAGCGTCAATATCCCGCTCGACCGCCTGCCTGTCTCGGTCGCCCAGAAAGTGCCCAATAAGCAGGCCCGGATTTTCGTCTATTGCCTCAGTGGCGGCCGCTCCGGCCAGGCCTGCAGCTGGCTGATCAAAAATGGCTATGAGAATGTGACCAATCTCGGCGGCATCACGGCCTGGCCGGGCGTCCTGGTCCGCGGGTGAGCCGACAGCCAGGCGCTGGACTAGTCAAACAGCCAATGGAACAGCGGAAATAGCGCGAGCAGGAGGATCTCCAGCCGCAGCAACCAGTTCTCAGTCAACCGGCTTCTGGATACGATGGTTTTACTCATCAGCATATCCAGGAGCTTTGCTTTTTCCAGCAGGCGATTGTATCGACGCTCCAGATCAGACTCAGCCGCCAGTTCCAGATAGCGCTGCTGCAAATTAGCTGTGGATCGGCAGATCTCGGGCATGCCCAGCTGGTCGATCAGTCGCAGGTTCTGGAACTGAACGCGTACAATGCGGGTCATGAAATGGACATTCCTGGGTGTCCGGATCAACAGGCGCCGCTGGCTGAGCTGGGTTACCCAACGGTCAACCGCATCCAGCAGATCGTCCAGGTTAGATTCGGCGCTGGCCAATGCGCGTGATCGGTCTGCGACGATCGCCCTGACCTGGACGGCGGCATCCGTGGTTCCAGTCGCTCCAGCTAACCCTGCCTTATGCCCGGAGCCTTGATCGTGCTTCTTCATCGCCAATTACCGTTGTAAATCAAGCAGCATCAGGATGACCTCGACCACGATCAGCAGGACGATCACCCATTCGACAAAAAGCCCCCGGATCGAGTGGCTGATCGACATGAAGCCATCGAGGATCCGTTCGAGGATTGCTGTCTTTTGCTTGATCACCTCATAGCGGTCGGTCAGTTCGAAAAAATCGGCCATTTTCTCATAAAAATCAGCGGCATCACTGCTGGTCCAGGTGATATCGGGTTTATCGAGGATCATGATATAAGCGATGGTATTGTATTCATGCCGGACGACGCGGGCAATCGTCCGGGCCAGCTCCCGGTTGCCAAAACCCAGGCGGCCCTTCTCCAAGCGGTCGAGTTTGCTTTCGACCGTATCGAGGATCGGTTCCAGCTGGACCTCGATCCGCTCGAGGGCAGCCGATTTGGCCATGACAGTGGACACCAGCTCGGGGTAATAGGGCAGCAGGGCCGGCACGCGCACGAAATGGTCGGTGCATGCGACGGGTTGGTCCGGTTCGATATGCAGGGCATAGTCTTCGCGATAGACCCGGTAGTTGACGGCATCAATGCCGGGCACCACGGTTTTCAAGTAAGTCAGGAATTGCTCCATATGTCCACGGTTGGAATTGATGAAAACGATGCTGCCGAAGGAAAAGAGCAGGATGCACTCGTCTGGGCGGCTTTGCCAGCCATTCATCTGGACCAGGACCTGCTCAGGCAGGACCAGGGCTTCCTCCCACGTGTATTTCTTGCGGATCCCGAATGCATCCGCCACCCGGTTCAGGTCGATTTCCTGGGCAATCGCAAATGTGGTAAAACGCAGCTCGGGCACCGGCAGCCTCCTGGGGTCTTGATCAATCAAGAAAATGTCCGCGACTTGGATCTCTGGTTTCAATGTCGATATCGCGCTGTCTCCATCATAGCCCGATTCAGTGGACCAGGCCAGCCCAGGCCTGGTGCAACAGGTCTGCTGCCGCAACCAGTTCCCCGGGTGTCAGGTGGGCGTAGCCCAGGATCAGCGCGGGCAATAATGGACCGGATGTCTGGCCCAGGCGGTATTCCGACAAGCCATGGACTCTGATGCCAGCCTTGCTGGCTGCAGACACCAAAGCGACTTCAGCAACCTCTGGAGGGAAAACAACGACCAGATGCAGTCCCGTTTCGACGCCTTTGATCTCGATTTTTGACCGGAATGGCCACTGATCGATCGCAGATATCAATTCATCCCGGCGTTCGCGGTAAATCCTGCGCATCTTGTTGAGGTGATGTTCAAAATAGCCTTCGTCGATAAATCGGGCCAGTGTCATCTGTTCCATTCGCGATACAGTCGAGGCATAGAACATCAGTTCCTGCCGGTACAGCAGCAAAAGTTGTGGTGGCAGAACCAGGTAGCTGATTCGCAGGGATGGTGCAAGGCTTTTGGAAAAGGTGCCCAGGTAAATCACTTTGCCCTGTCGGTCAAGACTATACAGGGTGGGGATGGGTCGCCCAGAAAAGCGGAATTCACTGTCATAGTCGTCTTCGATGATGTAACGACCATAGAAGCCATTGACGTGGTGCAGCAGATTTTCCCGTCGTTGCAAGGGCATGACCGCCCCGGTCGGGAACTGGTGGGACGGGGTCAGATAGATGACATCTGGACTGGCAAGATCCAGCGGGTGAATCAACATGCCGTGGCGATCGACCTCGAAGCGCAGAATTTGGGCTTTGTGTTTCTCGAGGATCCGGCTGATTTTGACATAGCCAGGATCTTCAATGGCATAGCTTTTTCCTGCTCCAAGCAGCTGGATGATGAGGCTGAACAGGTATTCGCTCCCGGCCCCAATGATGATCTGTTCCGGATCACAGGACATGCCGCGGTAGGTCTGCAAATGCCTGGCAATACTGGCCCGGAGCCGTTCGTCACCTTGTGGCGGGCTGACCTCCAACAGATCGCGGCCTTCTTCCTGCAAAACTTGGCGCGACAGCCGGGCCCAGATGGTAAACGGAAAAGAAGCTGTGTCCACTTTATTGGTGGAAAAATCATAGGCCAGAATGGGTGGTTTTTGCGCCTCGCGTTCTCGCTGCCAAGCAGATTGATACCGGTTTACGAGTGAACCGGATTTTTCCAGCTTGGCTTGTTTTTTCAAGAAGGACTTGTCAAATGGCGCAAAAGAATTGCGGACGAAATAGCCGCGCCGCGGCAGCGTTTCAATTTGTCCTTCTGCCACCAGCTGGCTATATGCATTTGCCACGGTGATGGTGCTGATTCCCAGATGGGCTGCAAGCACTCGCTTGGAAGGCAGACGCCTGCCCGGGGCCAGGACATGGGTCTGGATTTCCCTGCGCAACAATTGACAAAGCTGCTCATACATGGGAACCGGAGCATGTGGATCCAGCGTCCACGTCAGGAGTTTGATCTGCCTTTTCTCGCGAATATTCATAGCCGGTCCGATCTTTGTCCATGTGCTCGGTGCACTGTTATGGTCTGCCAACCCCTATGCAAACTGGTCATATCAAATTAGCACAAACTGGCACTTTTGATAAGACCAGTTTGCGTATAGAGTTGAGGCAGATCACAAGAGGCGATTCGCCTGAAATCAAAGACAAATCCTGACCCCGGCCGATGCAGCCTTCCACCCAGAGCTGACTGGGCGTTCAGACTGGCACCGCTATTTTGCCGATCTGGTCAGACAAAGCCTGTTATAATTGAATCAGTGAACCCAGGGCTCTTTGGAAGGCAGCTGCCTGTAGGCAAAGGAGGCCGCCATGCACTTTTCATTGGCCACCTATCAACCGCCGGATTTTTTCGCCCCGGAACTGGACAGCGCTCCGCCAGCCAGACTTGAACCAGCGCCACAAGATGGTGTCGCACCGGATCACTACCATGCCACCAGCATTTTCCCGGAGTATTTCAAAATCGATGACCAATGGCTGCTGGCCAGGGAAAGCCGCATGGACTGCGTCGCCATCTATGAGCGAGGCCAGATCGAGGTTCGTGAATTTCGCAATATCCGTCGCGGCGATCGAGTGGTCGTCGGGCGCTCGGAAGACGGCCGGGACGGGATCTTTGTCCATACCAGCGGATTCCCCCAGCGGGCAGCGGCCAATGGCGACACCTTCATTTTCCGCCAGGGGCGCTCACGGGAAACGGCGTTTTCGATGGATTATGATTTCATCTATGAATTATTGCGCCACGAACAAAAGCATGGCCATATCACCTGGGTGCTCGGACCAGCCTGTGCCTTCGATGCCGACGCCCGCGAGGCCTTTTCCGGGCTGATCCGGCAGGGCTATGTCGATGCCTTGCTGGCCGGCAATGCCCTGGCCGTGCACGATCTCGAGGCAGCCTGGTTCCAGACTGCGCTCGGCCAGGATATCTACACCCAGGAATCGCGCAAGCACGGCCATTACCACCATCTCGACACGATCAACCGGGTCCGCCAGCATGGCTCGATCGAGCGGTTCATTGCTGAGGAAAGGATCACCAATGGCATCCTGTTTGAATGCGTGCAAAATAAAGTGCCCGTCGTCCTGGTCGGTTCGATCCGGGATGACGGGCCTTTGCCTGAAGTTTATGCCGATGCCTATCTTGGTCAGGACGCCATGCGGGCCCTCACCAGCCAGGCGACGACCGTCATTTGCCTGGCGACGACCTTGCACACGATCGCGACCGGCAATATGACCCCATCTTATCGAGTGCTGCCGGATGGCACCATCCGTGAGGTCTATTTCTATATCGTCGACATTTCCGAGTTTACGATCAATAAACTGACCGATCGCGGCAGCCTGTCCTCACGCGGCATCGTCACCAATGTCCAGGATTTCCTGGTGCACCTCAGCAATGGCCTGCAGGTTCTGCGCCATGGCAATGGCTTGCAGGACCTGCCTTGATCAGCCGATTGGGATCCCTCAAGTTCTAGTAAAGAGCGACCCCTGTGGCTGTCGTCCCGCTTCGGCCTAAAACCAGGCCCTTGATGCCATAGCTTGCCGGAATCGCCTCGGCGCTCCAGTCGAGGAACTGGTAGATTTCCAGCGTCATGGTCTGGCCGGCAGGGTCAGACTGGCTGAACATCCCGCAGCGGATCCGGCCCTCAGACGCATTCCAGTTCTCCACCGGCGCGAAATCGGCTGCAAAACCGAGATTCTCAAATGCCGCCGCAGCCGCCGCAAAATCTGCCGACGGCAGCCCGATATGGTCCAGGCCGCAGATCACCGGATCTGGCCAGGGAGTCGGCTCGGCCAGCCGCTGGCTGACCTCAAAGACCACGCCAAAGGGGCTGATGATGTTGAAAAAATATTCACCCTCGCCATAGACCTTGGGATTGTAAAAGCGCCGTCCCTGGTCCAGCTGCAGCTCAAGGCCGCGGCTCTGGCACCAGGCAATGGCCTCTTCGATATCACGCGTGCGCAGGGCAATATGTGCCAGCCCGGCAAAATATGTCCCGGCCGCCGGCTTGGGCAATGCTTCACTGGGGCCTGGCAAAAGCTCCAGCAGGCAATTGCCATTGACAGCGGTAAAGCCCACGCCAGACGGCTCGATCGAAAAAAACAAATTCGCCTCAAGCCACTGGGCAGCCTGGGCCGGATCTGTGACATTGATCCTGATCCCCCAGCGTTCTTGCGTCTGCAAAAGCATGCTCATTCACCTCTCCCCGGTTTTCAGTCTTTAACGACCCCTTTTTTCAGGATGATGTTCGCATACAGCGCCTTTTCACCGGTCGCGACTACGGCAAAGGTCGTCTTGGCCCGCTCATAAAAGGCAAACCGCTCGATATTGGTGATCTTTGCGGCAGCGGCCGGATCGTGCCTGGCGACGATGGCCCGGTATTCATCCCAGATCGGGGTTGCGACCGGATCACCGGGCGTCACCTGCATCAGCATGACCGGACTGTCCACATAGGTGTCGAGCGGCATCAGCTGGAGAATCGCATCCAGGAGCTCCGGAATGCCATGGCCATCGCAGCGGATGACGCGGCTATTCATGCTGGCATGGGGGAAATTGCCATCGCCGAGGCAGATTTCATCGCTATGGCCCATGGTCATCAGGGTGGCCAGCAATTCGGGTGAGAGAACGGGGGGAATTCCTTTTAGCATGGTACTAGTCCTTTCTTGCAATCAAGCGCGAAACGTTTAGCTTTATTATAGGTTTGGCCTGATCCCCTTGTCAAATAAGGATGGCCGCCACCTGCGCCGGATCAACCGGCGACAGGCAGCGGCCTGATGAGTGGGGGCTATGGGGCATCAGGTCTCGCGTCAGCTCTTAGTCGTACAGGAGCATGGCGATGTCTTCCTGAGCCATATTGTCTTTGGTATAGAACTTGGCACCGGTATCGATATCGGCGACGGATTCACCATTGATCGCTTTGACAGCCAGTTCAACGGCTTTATAACCGATATTGTAAGGATCCTGGGTGATTGAGCCGAAGAAACCACCATCTGCGACAGCAGCCTTCTGGCGTTTGCCAGCGTCGAAGCCAACAGCGAGGATGCCCTTCTTGGCGAAGTCAGCACCTTCATTGGAAGAATCGAGCAGGCCTTCTGCAGCACCCTGGTTGGAGCCGAAGGCAGCAACGAGGTTGGGTTTGCCCAGCAGAGCAGTACCGGCGGAAGCGAGGTCCGTGGCGCCTGTGGTGGCGGAGACAGCAACGTCGATGACGACTTTGGCCGTCTTCTCATCACCGGATTTGAACTTGTCATGGCCGATGACGGCGACGTCAGCGATGCCGCCAGCCTTGACGAGCTCAACCATCTTTTCGCAGAAGCCCTGGGTACGGCTGACAACGGATTCACCGACGGCATCCTGGGAGAGGACACCAATGCGGATCGGGGTTCCGGCAACGCCAGCAGCCAGTTTGTCCTTGATCGCGGGATAGATGTTTTCGGCAGCCAGGGCACCGGCGGCCTTATTGTCGGTGGAGGCATTGGCATAGACGGAGCCGGCCGGAGCATTCGGAACACCAGAGTCAAAGCCGATGACCGGGATCTTGGAGGACAGGGCCTTGTTCAGCTGGTCCGTGACGGATTCGGTCGAGAGGGCTGCGAGAGCGATGGCCGCAGGTTTCTTGGCCAGAGCGCTGTCCAGCATCTGGACCTGAGCCTGGATATCGGATTCAGATGGCGGGCCTTCAAAGGTGATGGTGACACCGAGTTTGTCAGCAGCATCCTGGGCGCCCTTGTAAACGGTCTGCCAGAACTGGTGCTGGAAGCCTTTGGAAACGACGGCGATATACGGTTTTTCTCCGCTGGCGGCAGCGGCAGTGGTGGTTTCAGCGGCAGCAGCTGAGGTCTCAGCAGGCTTCGCTGTGGTGGTCGCGGTACTGCCGGCGCAAGCCGTCATGGCAAGCAGCATGGCGAGAATAACCGTGAGCAGGGAGATGGTACGGATTGTTCTTTTCATCTTTTTCCTCCTTGAATTTGGAAATTGGACCAGGATATGAAAAGAGTTCTATTTGAAGCTGCCGCAAGGGCAGGACTTCAACCAAAGGGGGGATGGGATCAGCGCTTTTTCTGCTGGCTGATATCCATCAGGACGGCGATGATCACCACGATGCCGGTGAACAGCTTCTGGTAATGGGGCTGCAAATCCATCGAGGGCAGGCCGATGCGCAGGACGCTCATGATCATGACGCCGATCAGGGTGCCCATGACTGAGCCGACACCACCGGAAAGGGATGTGCCGCCGATGACGACACCGGCAATGGCATCCAGCTCGAAGCCCTGGCCGGAGCTGGGGACGATCGTGGTATAGGTTGCGGCAAAGAAAATGCCCGAAATGCCGGCGAACAGGCCGCTGATCACATAGGGAATGGTTTTCCAGAAGCCGACATTGACACCAGAGAGGCGGACCGCTTCTTCATTGCTGCCGATGGCAAATGTATAGCGGCCGATTTTGGTTTTATTCAGGATGACAAAGGCGACCAGCAGGGCGGCCAGCAGGAAAAAGGCGCCGGTCGGGATCATGGTGTCATTGGCGGTCGGGAATTTGGAGAAGACAAATTTGAACCAGCCTTCGGCACTGCTGCGAGCCGGGAAGTTGACCGACTGGACCTTGGAGACGATCGAGGAGATGCCGAGCGAGATCATCATGGTGCCGAGGGTGGCGATGAAGGGCGGCAATTTGAGGCGGGAGACCAGAAAGCCGTTGAACAGGCCGAACAGGGCGCCGGTGATGACAATCAGGACGAGACCGACCCCAAAGGGCAGGTGCCAGCGTTCCCAGGCCACGCCACCGACCATGGTCGAGCACATGGCAACGGTGCCAATCGAAAGGTCGATGCCACCGGTGATGATGACAAAGGTGATGCCGATCGCCATGAAGCCGATATAGTACGACGCATCGAGAATATTGATCAGCGTTTCATAGCTGAGGAAATTGCGGCCAAAGATCGAAAACAGGATATAGACCAGAACGAGGGCTGCGAGTGCGTAGACTCTCTGGTTCAGCTTGATGCCGGTTTTTTCTCCGGCTTTGACATCCGGGCTTGGTTTTTTCAATGAGACCATCTTTTCACCTCTCTCTTCGCTTCAAACAGCAGATGGGACTTGGACTGCGTGGGCCATGTTCATGATTTTCTCCTGGGACGAACCGGCTTCCACTTCACCTGTGATCCGTCCTTCGCACATGACCACGATGCGGTCTGCCAGCCTGAGGACCTCCGGCAGTTCCGAAGAGATGACAATGATGGACTTGCCTTCATCGATGAGCTCATGAATCAGCTTGTAGATTTCGCTTTTCGCGCCGACATCGATGCCTCGGGTCGGTTCATCAAAAATCAGGATATCTGAATTTCTGATCAGCCACTTGGCGATGACCACCTTCTGCTGGTTGCCGCCGGACAGGTTCCTGACCAGCTGGCGGACCGATGGTGTCTTGGTATTGAGTTTGTCGATATATGACTGGGCGACGTCATTGATCTGGGACTGGCGGATGAAAAGCTTGCCCGAGAAATCGTCCAGCTTGGCCAGGACGGAGTTTTCAGCCACGCTCAGACCCAGGGCCAGGCCATAGCGCTTGCGGTCTTCGGACAGGTAGCCGATCCCGGCATTGACGGCATCCTCAGGGCTATTGATGGTGACCTCCTTGCCATTGATCCGGATCGTGCCTGATGATTTCGGATCGGCACCAAACAAGGCCCGGGCCGTTTCGGTCCGGCCGGCGCCCATCAGTCCGGAAAAGCAGAGGATTTCGCCTTTGCGCAATTTGAAGGAGACATCCTGGACCATGCGGCCGGCATTGAGGTTTTCGACCTCCAGGATCACGGGCGCATCAGGGGGGCAGTTGCTGGTCATTTTGGGTTCTTCAAAAATGGTCCGGCCGACCATCATCTTGACGATCTGGTCATGGCTGGAGCCTTTGGTGTCAATCGTGCCGACATATTCACCATCGCGCAGGACCGTGACCCGGTCGGTGATCCGGGCGATTTCGTCCATGCGGTGCGAGATATAGATCATGCCGACACCCTTGGTTTTCAGGTCGCGCATGACATTGAACAGATGCTCGATCTCGGAATCGGTCAGGGCAGCGGTGGGCTCATCGAGCACCAGCAATTTGGACTTGAGGGAAATGGCCTTGGCAATTTCGACCATCTGCTGCTTGCCAACCGTCAGGTTGCCCAGCGTTTCTTTAGGATCGATGTCGATGCCCAGCTGGTTGAGCAGCTGCCGCGACTCTTCGATGATCACTTTGTCGTCGAGGAAGATCCCGCGGGATTTTTCACGGCCAATGAACATGTTCTGAGCCACACTCAGGTGGTTCATCATGTTCAGTTCCTGATGGATGATGCAAATGCCCAGGTCCTGGGCTTCGCGAGTGTTCTTCAGATGAATGGACTCGCCAAAATACTCGATTTCGCCTTCATCACGGGCATAGATTCCGGTCAGAACTTTCATCAATGTTGATTTCCCTGCGCCGTTTTCACCCATCAAAGCATGGACTTCACCGGCATAGAGGTCAAAGTCGACCTTGTAAAGCGCCCGGACGCCCGGGAAACTTTTGCAGATCCCTGTCATTTTCAGGATTTGCTGAGACAATAGACCACCCCCCCAATCACTTTCGCTACAGTCATCCTAGCAAATGGGAGGAAAAGATAATTTCGATATTCTCTTTTAAAATTTCGAAATATTACGCAGTTGTCAAAGCCGCGGTCTATTCGAACGGGAAAAGCAATTTTTCGTTTTCTTTTTCGTAGATCGTGTCCTTGGTGATGACAATCGATCCCGTGTCATAGAATGGCTCGGTCGGCTTTCCTGCCAGGACATCGAGTGCACAAACGACTGAGAGATAGCCCATATTGAAGGGCCGCTGGATCACCACGCCACTCAGGAGGCCACTTTCGATGTAATTGATCAGCTCCTCAGAGCTGTCAAATCCGACCAGCCTGATCTTGCCGGCCAAGCCAGCGCCCAGGACAGCGCGGCTGGCCCCGACGGTTGTGTACTCGTTCAGGCAGACGATGCCGCCAATATCGGTCTGCTTTTCCAGGATCTGGCTGATCTTGCTGAATACATCATTGCTGAAGCTGCCATGGACATCGACCGTCGGCAGGATATCATAATGGCCTTCTATCCGGTTGCGCACCCCGGTCTCCCGTCCTATCAGCGAATCTCCTCTGGTGGAGGGGGACACGATCAGCACCTTTTCCCGCCGGGGCAGCAATTCCAGCAGCTTGTCGCCCAGTTTCTCGCCGGCTGCGACATTGTCGGTCGCGATGAAGCTGTCATAAACCGGACTGCCGCTGCTTTCGATGCTCGAATCAAACATGAGCAGGCGGATACCCGCAGCCCTGGCCTCCCGGGCCGGCTCAACCAGCCGGTTCTTGTCGAGAGCCGCCAATAGGATGATATCGGGCTTCTGCGCGATGGCCTGCCTCAATAAGGCAATCTGCTCATCCACCCGGCTTTCATCGGTCGGCGACCAATAGTCGACCATATCCCCATATTCCTGCGCTGCGGCCTCCATGCCACTTTTGACACTCCACCAGAAAGCAGTGCTGACCGCCGGTGCCTTGCCGATCGCAATGATCCGGATCGGGCGATTGTTGACTTTGATCGGCAGGGCATAGAGCCCCAGCACGCCAAGGCCAAGCAAGGCGATCAGCAGCAGTCGCCAGATCTGATGAAAATGATTGCGCATCCAGGAAATCATAAATGTATGTCCTTCACCTTACTCGAACAGCAGCGGCAAACGAATGGTGACCAGCGTCCGGATGGCATCTGCAGCCGCAAAGCCAGGGAGTGTCTGGCCTTCAGGGGCCGATTGCACGCCGATGCCAGCTTCGCCACCGAAGAAAAGCTTGATCCGGTTGCCCACATTCGCCAAGCCGATGCTTTCGCTGGCATCTGGTTCGCTCTGCATCAGTTTGCTGGCAGCATCGGGGGCAAAGCCCACCCCATTGTCGGCCACCTGGACCAAAAGGGATTGTGCGTCTTTGCCGATCCGGATCAGGACGAGACCTTGGCTGCGCAAGGGTTTGATCCCATGGTAAATCGCGTTTTCCACCAGCGGCTGCAAGGTCAGGCGCAGGATTCTGGCTGAACTGACCGCCGGATCTATTTCTATGCGGTAGTTGAGCTTGTCCTGGTAACGCAATTTCTGGATTTTCAGGTAATTGGTCACATAGGCCACTTCGTTTTGCACCGTCACCAGTTCGTTGGCATTGCCGACACTCACCCGCATCAGCTTGGCCAGGGCTGAGGTCATTTCGATCACCTTGGCCTGTTCGCCGATCCCGGCCATCCAGATGATCGATTCCAGGGTATTGTAGAGGAAATGCGGCCGGATCTGAGCCTGCAGGGCCTGGATTTCACTTTTGCGCTTCTGCTCCTCGATCTTGAGGCTGTTTTCCACCAATTGCTTGATCCGGTCGGTCATCGTATTGAATTGGTCGCCGAGTTCGGCGATTTCGTTATTGATCCG
Source organism: uncultured Mageeibacillus sp. (assembly GCA_964499985.1). GTDB lineage: Bacteria > Bacillota > Clostridia > Saccharofermentanales > UBA5734 > UBA5734. Next base: position 39,619 of record CAZCMX010000003.1, on the reverse strand, counting down.
GATGTCTGCCTTGGCGTCAAAATCCCCCTGCTGAAATTGCTGCATGGAATTTTTCAGGGAGAGGATCGGATCCGTCAGGCGCTTGGAGGCCCGGAGCGAAATGAGCAGGCCCACCAGGGCGAAAAAGAGGCCGATCCCGATATAGGAGGCCACCAGAGTCGGACTGATGGTCACCAGCTTGCTGGTATCAAAAACACTGACGACGGTCCAGTCAGCGGCCAGAATCTGGACACTGGAATAGATTTTCCCCTCGACAATCGTCGACTGGATGGTTTCCCGGGGGATGGCCAGGTCCAGCCGTTCCGTCTTGATATTGCTGTAAATCAGCCTTTGCTGCGGATGGTAGACCAGCTGGCTGTCGGCACCGACGATGAACACATAGCCAGCCTTGCCAGCCGAGATGGAGCTGCAGATATCCGTGATGGTCTTGTAGTTCAAGTCGATCAGCAGAATGCCTTGCAACTGGCCGTTTTCATAGATGCCCTGGCTGAGCGAAACCACCCAGCGATGTTCACCTGCAATGAGGTTTTCAATCCGGGATGAAGACATGACCGGCTTGCCCTGCGCAGCGACCGTTTTCTTGTACCAGTCGAAATCATGGTAATTCCAGTAGGGCGTCAAGCCGACAAAATCGCGATTCGTGACAAAGGTGCCATCATTGCGGATCAGGATGATGTTCACAAAATCGGCCCGGCTATTGACGATCGCTTTCAAATCGGCAGCAACCTTGTCCCTGGCTGCCCTCGAGCCGGACAGGTCATCTGTCAGGGGGTTCTCACCTCGTAAATAAGCTGCGACCTGCTCATTGCCGGACAGATAGCCTGCGACGGTAATCATTTCATTGGTGTAGAATTCAACACTGTTCTTGACTTGCGACAGCAGTTTCTCGGTATAGAGGGTGGCATTCTCCTGCATCAGGCTGGAGGTCAGGGAATAAAAGAGCGGCAAAATGATCGCCATGATGCCGACAATCGTAAACAGCGAGGTGAACAGGATGCTATTGCGCAGATGGGAGGTATTGCGCCGGCCCATGCTCAGCTGCCCTGCCTGTATTGCTTGCGATATTCGCGCGGCCCGATCCCGACCTGCTTTTTGAACGCCACGGTAAAATAGGCCGGACTCTCATAACCGACCAGCTCTGCGATATCATACAGCATGCGATCGGTATTGCGCAGGAGTTCCCTGGCTTTTTCCATGCGGATTTCTGTCAGGTACTCGACAAAGGTCTTGCCGGTTTCCTCTTTGAACAGCTGGCTGAAATAGCTCAGGCTGACAGCAGCATGGTTGCAGACCTCCAGCAAAGACAGCTGGCTGTCGGCAAAATGCTCGCGGATATACGCCGTGGCAACCAGGCTCAGCCGCTTGTTCTCCCGGTTGCGGCTGCCGCTGAGGATGCCTATGCAAGCCAGGCAATAGTGTCCCAGCCAGTCCTGCATGGTGCTGAGGAAATTCTGGTCGTCCGTCTGGGGCAGGGTCTGGTCTGGCAAGGTCACCTCATCCCCGGCTTCGCTTCTGATCATCCCGGCCAGCCGGGTGGTCAGGCGCGCCCATTCGAACTGGGTGTCCGTCCTGGACTGGAAAGACAGCCGGATCGCCTGGCCCAGCTGGGCAATCGCTGCATGGAGCTTCGGTTCATCCTGCAGGCGGACTTGGCGGACAATCTCCTCTTCCAGACTGGCCAGATCGATGGACTGGGCCTGTTTGCGGATGTCTTCCGGAAAAACCAGGGCCTTGTCCGGTAACAGGAAACGATAATCGAGGCTGCGCTGAGCCGAAGCATAGGACTCATTCAGCAGGGCGACATCTGTGACGATCTGGCCACAGCCGACGGTGACCCCGATCTTGAGCACTTGGCGGATGGTCGAGATCACGCGATGGCCCAAATCATGCAATTGCGTATTGAGCTCCTGGCTGGCATTTGCCGAGCCGAGCAGAGCCGTGCGGCCATCGGCCAGCTGAAACGCAACAAAGTCAGGAAAAGCTGCGGCCAGCTCGGTCACAATATTGGCAATCATGAACTGCAGCAACTGGATATTGACCCGCAAGTCCCGCGCGTCTGATTCGAGGCGGTCCGCTTTGACCAGGGCGATCTGGAAAGACGTATGGCTGCTATCGAGGCCAAACAGCCTCAGCTCTTCTGCCATGCTGGAAAGGTTGACCGATCCCTGGATCAGGCGGTTGAACAGCTGGTCACGGACCAGGGGACTGCTCAGATGGATCTGGCGCTGGGCCTCCAGGATCTGGCGGCGTTGTTCATGCTGTTCATCCAGCCGCTTCCGGGCCTCGGCCAGCACCTCGACAAATTCGCCCGGAGTCACCGGCTTCAGGATATAGCTGGCGACTTGGCTCTTGATCGCCTGCTTGGCAAAATTGAAATCATCAAAACCCGTGATGATGACCACCTGGGTGCCACGTCCCGCTTCGGCAATCAGGGCTGCCAGTTCGAGCCCGCTGACAAAGGGCATGCAAATGTCGGTGATCACGAGATCGGGGGCAAGCCGGACGTATTGTTCGACCGCTTCCTGGCCATCTTCACAGACGGCGACCACTTCGAACCCCTGGTTCTGGAAATCGATCATTTTCAGGACGGCCTCGCGAACCAGTGCCTCATCCTCGACAATCATCAGCTTGTACATCTCGTTTCAGGCCTCTCGATCAGTCCATTCAGCCTAGTGCCGGAGCACCGCATTGATCCGGCGGTATTCACGCGGGCTGTACTCCATTTTCTGCTTGAAGAACCGGGAAAAATAAAATTCATCGGCAAATCCCAGCTGGCTGGCGATCTGCTGCACGGTGTCTCTGGTCAAAAGTAGTCCCAGAGAGGCCCGCTGGATCAGCCGGTTGGCAATGTACTGGTGCACCGTGATTCCGTTATCCCGGCGAAATTTGCGGCGAAAGGTTTCGTAGGGCAGATCCAGGACCTCACAGATCTGCTGCGTGGATAGGCTGGCCGACAAATTCTGCTCGATGTAAGCATAGACCAGCTTGTATTCGTTGGCTAGAGCCAGACGATCACTGATATCCGGCAGACAGTCGCGGAAAAAGCTGGCCAGGGTCTGGTAGACCAGTCCCTTGATCGCCAGCAGGTCGGGCAGCTGGCCGCCCGAATAGGCGGACAGCAGCTGATGCAGCAGGTCCGGTCTGAGCGGCAGAGTGAAGCAGCGATTGATATTGTCCAGAATATCCATTTCTCCGTAGCGGCAGGTGACATGGAAGTAGAACTTCTCGATCCGGCCTTCGGTTCTCAGGTCCACCCGGGTGCGCGGCGGAATCAGGTACATGGTGCCGGGAATCAGGTCAATCCTGCCCTGGGCCGTGTCAAGCCAGCCCCGGTCCGCCACCATGTAGTAAATCCGGGCAAAAGGTGAATGGACCGCATACTGGTTCCATTGCATATTGCCGACGAAATAGCCATGGTCGAGCAGGTCGACCGACAACTGGTTGAGATGGCTCATCAGCAGATTATTGCGCGTGATCCCCCGCGAGTCGGTTGTGAAATGAGCCCTGTTTTCGATCGGCTCATGCCTGGATGTTTTAATCATGGCCCCCTCCAGCCTCCCTGATGATTCATTATTTTACCAGATAATCCATGTTTAAAACCATTTGTCCACTTACAATGAAAGTAACAGAAATCCGCATTTTGCAATAGGCAAATTGATATGGAGGAACCACCGATGCCACAAGTAAAGAACGCTCCCGTCAACAGAAATGTCGGCCGCATGCCGAAAATTGGCATCCGCCCCACCATCGATGGCCGCCGGATGGGCGTCCGCGAATCCCTCGAAGACCGCACCATGGCCATGGCCCGCCAGGCCGCTGACCTGATCACAAAGAACCTGCGCCATGCCAATGGCCTGCCGATCGAATGTGTCATTGCCGAGACCTGCATTGGCGGCGTGGCCGAAGCTGCCGCCTGTGAGGACCTGTTCGCCCGCGAGAATGTCACCGCCACCCTGACGGTCACCCCCTGCTGGTGCTATGGCACGGAGACGATGGACATGAATCCGCTCACGGTCAAAGCAGTCTGGGGCTTCAATGGCACCGAGCGTCCCGGCGCCGTCTATCTGGCTGCTGTCATGGCTGCCCATGCCCAGCGCAAGCTGCCGGCCTTTGCCATTTATGGTCATGATGTCCAGGATTCCAGCGATACCAGCGTTCCGGCCGATGTCGCGGAAAAGATCCTGCTCTGGGCCAAGGCGGCCATCGCCGTTGGCATGATGAGGGGCAAATCCTATGTCAATATTGGCGGCCCCTGCATGGGTATCGCCGGATCGGTCGTCGATCCCCAGATGCTGCAGGAATATTTCGGTCTGCGGACCGAATGGCTCGACCAGGTCGAAATCGAACGCCGCATCGCCCGCAAAATCTATGACGCCGAAGAATTCGCCAAGGCCAAGGCCTGGCGCGAGGCTTACTGCAAGGAAGGCTTCGATGTCAATGTCGGCAGCCCGCTGGCCCATACCGCCGAAGAAAAAGCCGCCGAGTGGGATCGCGTCATCCAGCAGACCCTGATCATCCGCGATATCCTGATCGGCAACCCCAAGCTGGCCGAAATGGGTTATGGCGAAGAAGCCCTCGGCCGCAATGCGATCGCCGGTGGTGTCCAGGGCCAGCGCCAGTGGACCGACCATTTCCCGAATCACGACTTCTCCGAGGCCATCCTGGGTTCCTCCTTCGACTGGAACGGCATCCGTGAACCGATGGTCCTCGCCACCGAAAATGATGCCATGAATGCCATGTCCATGCTGCTCGGCCACCTCGTCAATGACGCGGCCTCAGTCTTTGCCGATGTCCGCACCTACTGGAGCCCGGACGCCATCGAACGTGTCACCGGCTGGAAGCCGGAAGGCAAGGCCGCCCAGGGCCTGATCCACCTGATCAACTCCGGTGCCGCAGCCCTCGATGGCAGTGCCGCCATGCGCGACGCTGAAGGCAAGGCGGTCATGAAGCCCTTCTGGGAAATGACCAGCGAAGACGCAGACGCCTGTCTGGCCGCCACCGCCTGGTGCCCGGCCAATGTCGGCTATTTCCGCGGCGGCGGTTTCTCCTCGATGTTTGAAACCAAAGCAGAGATCCCGGTCACGATGGTCCGGATCAATAAAGTGGAAGGTCTTGGCCCGGTGCTCCAGATCGCCGAAGGCTATACCGTTGAGCTGCCCGAGGAAGTCAGCCAGACCTTGCAGAAGCGCACCGACCCCACCTGGCCCACCACCTGGTTCGCTCCGAGCGTCACGGGTGAGGGTGCTTTCAAGGATGTCTACAGCGTCATGGCCAATTGGGGTGCCAACCATGGCTCCTTCAGCTATGGCCATATCGGCGCCAAGCTGATCACCCTGGCCAGCATGCTGCGCATTCCGGTCGCCATGCACAATGTCCCCGCTGACAAAATCTTCCGTCCGCATGCCTGGTCTGCCTTTGGCACGGTCAGCAGCGAAAGTGCCGACTACCGGGCCTGCGAAACCTACGGCCCACTCTTCGGCTGATTCCTCTCATCGACAGCAGGTCAGACACTCACCTGTTATCTCGAATTTTCTCCTCAGATGCCAGAACGCCGGGAATGTAGGGCCCGGCGTTTTGGTGTTTTTCAGGACCGTTTTCTCTGCACTATAAAAAGACCGGGCGTTGCCGCCCGGTCTTTTGGTCTTGGTTCCTCTGTTTTCCCCTGTTATCCCAGATAGGCGTGGGCAGACTTGAGCTTGGCAATGATCGGGATATGCTGCGGACAGACCTGCTCGCAGGCACCGCATTCGACACAGAGCGTGGCGTCTTCGTGGTTTTTCACCAGCCATTGATAGCTGCTCTGGCCAGATGCCAGATCCTCGATCATGAAGGCCTGGTTATAGGCGCGGAAGACCGATGGGATCGCCACGCCCGATGGGCAGGGCAGGCAATATTCGCAGCCCGTGCAATCGACCTGGATCTTGCTCTGGTACAGGGCCCGGACCCGGTCCACCCTGGCCTCGTCTGCGGCAGTCAGGCAGCCCGGATGCGTACTGGCGAAAATCCGGAGATTATCCTCGAGCTGCTCCATCGTGCTGACGCCACTGAGAATGACCTTGACCTCCGGCCGGTTGGCCAGCCAGCGGAAAGCCCATTCCACGCCGGACCGGGGTTCGGCGGCCTCATCCCAGATGGCCTGGATATCCGACGGCACATGGGCAGCCAGGGCCCCGCCGCGCAAGGGCTCCATGACAACGACGCCAATGCCCCGGGCTGCGGCATACTCCAGACCAGCCAGGCCAGCCTGATAATCGACATCGAGAATATTGAGCTGGATCTGGCACATCTCCCAGGCATAGCTGTCGATGATTTCCTTGAACAATGGCAGCTGGTCATGGAACGAAAAAGCCGCGTAACGGATCCGGCCATCGGCTTTGGCCCGGTCCAGGAACTCCAGGACCCCAAGGTCGCGCACCTTGCCCCAGGTGCCCTGGTGCAGGGCATGCAGCAGGTAGAAATCCACATGGTCGGTCTGCAATTTCTCCAGCTGGCGGTTGAGCAGACGGTCAAAGTCCGCGGCGGTCTCAACCTCCCAGACGGGCAGCTTGGTCGCCAGGACAACCTTCTCACGATAGCCATCCTGCAAGGCCTTGCCGACGACCAGCTCGCTATTGCCCCCATGGTATGGGTAGGCTGTATCGATATAGGTGACGCCGCCATCGATCCCGGCCCGGATCATCCGGATGGCTTCCGCCTCGTCGATCAGGGCGCCATCCGTCTGGCCAGCCTGCAGCGGCAGCCGCATGCAGCCAATCCCAAAAATCGAAGTGTCCAGGGCCAGTTTTTGCCAATGCCTTGATTCCATATCCCTATGCCTCCTTGAATCGAGCCTCGGAATGACTTTGCCATTCCTTGCCAGCTGAATTTTGCTAGTCTACAATGTCATCATACGGCTGGAAGTGAACTTCAAGTCAAGCCTTGCAGGCTGTTAAAAACGGACGATTGGCAGGGATTTATGCGCGGAAGACTCTTTTATGAAAAAGGCCAGCTCAAATACGAGGGCGAGTATAAATTGGGCGCCTCCGGCGCAGTCCCCAATGGCCGCGGCATCAGCTATTACCCGGATGGCCAGAAACATTTCGATGGCATCTTCAATGACTGGTCGATCGACATCGGTGTCGAATACTATCCCAACGGCCAGATCAAGTTCGAAGGCATTTTCAACAAGCGCCCCCGCGCCTATATCGGACCCCGCTATTATGCCAGTGGTGTCCTCTACCGCGATGATGGCAGCAAATGGTTCATCGGCACCTTCAATGTTCTAAAGCGCGGCCCGATCGAATCCCCGGTCGTCAAATTCCCTGACTGCTTTTATGACGGCATCGAATACACCGAAAACGGCCAGCTGATTTTCCATGTCCCGTCCGACTTCATCAATTACGTGTATTGAACCATCATTCCCAGCTCTTGCAGACATCCACCCAGCCGCTTGCCCTGGCATAGTGCTCCAGTTCAATCGTAGTCAGCTCGATCGCGCTATTGCTGCTGCCACAGGCGGGAAATACCGTTTTGAATCGCTGCAGCGAGACATCGAGGTAGACCGGCACACCCTCCGGGATTGCAAATGGGCAAACGCCGCCCACTGCATGACCGGTCGCCGCAAGGACATGCTCGGCATCGAGCATTTTCGGCTTGGCGCCAAACTGGGCTTTGAATTTGCCATTGTCGATCCGGGCATCGCCGGCAGCGACGACCAGGACAACCGAGCCTGCCACCAGAAAGGACAAGGTCTTGGCGATCCGTTTGGCCTCGCAGCCCAAGGCCTGGGCCGCCAGCTCGACGGTCGCGCTCGACACAGGAAATTCGAGAATCCGGTCAGCCAGACCATGCATATTAAAAAAGTTGCGGACAATTTCGATCGCCATGGAGCCTATTTTAGCGCAAAACGATTCGATTTTCAGCAACCAGCAGCCAAATCAAATCATTGGAGGCCATTATGTTCACACTGGGCAGGTTCCTTGGCTATGTCATCGCTTTGGGGTACTTATTGACGATCCTCAATTATTTTGTCAAACGGTTCAACAAAGCCGTGATCCTCAAACGGCCCAAAGAAGATGCGCTGCGCCAGGGTTATACCCAGTTCATGCGCTTCATTGTCAGCAAGCATCGCTGGTTTGCCATCATCACTTCGGTCGCCTTGATCGCTCATTTCCTGGTTCAGTCCCGCAGCTGGGGCCTGTTTCCATCAGGGGTCGTGGCCGGTCTCCTGCTTGTCATCCAGGGCAGCCTGGGCGGGTTTGGCACATATGTGAAAAAGAAAAGGCCCGGTCTTTGGCTTGTCGCCCATCGCACGGTGGCCGTCCTTTTAGGTCTGGCGATGATGCTGCATATCCTGATCGCGCGTTTCAATTAAACCTGGCCAGCCTGCCAGGTTGATGATGCAGACCAGTCACTGCCAGAGCCCTGGAAATAATTGATCATGATTCTTATTTTCGTTACCTGCGTTTCATTTCTGAGCGAAACACTGTGATATTATCACTTTCGCAAACGTTTCCAACCGTGTCAAACCGCTGCGGCGCACCGGTCAGGCGGACGTTGATCGAATGAATCGAACGAAGATGAGGTAATGATCATGAAAGTCCTAGTTATTGGCTGCACCCATGCCGGCACCGCTGCCATCGTCAACATCAAAAAACTGCACCCGGATGCCCAGGTCACCGTCTATGAACGCAACGACAATATTTCTTTTCTTTCCTGTGGTATTGCCCTGTACGTCGGTGGTGTCGTCAAGGATGCCAACGGTTTGTTCTACAGCTCGCCGGAGAGCCTGGCCAAGCTCGGGGTTGATACCCAGATGAACCATGATGTCCTTGCAGTGGACATTGCCAGCAAGACGGTCAAAGTGAAAAATCTCCTGACAGATGCGGAATTTACGGATGGTTTTGACAAGCTCGTCATCACCACTGGCTCCTGGCCGATCACCCCCCGGATCCCCGGCATCGACCAGAAGAATATCCTCCTGTCGAAAAATTTCAATCACGCCAAGACCATTATCGACAAGACATCCGATGCCAGGCGGGTGGTGGTCGTCGGAGCTGGTTATATTGGCGTCGAGCTCGTCGAAGCCTTTCGCGAGAACGGCAAGGAAGTCGTCCTGATCGACGCCCTCCCCCGGGTCCTCAACAAATACCTCGATGCCGAATTCACCAGCGAAGTCGAAGCCACCTTAAAGGAAAACCAGATCCAGCTCGCGCTCGGCGAATGTGTCACCGAATTTGAAGGCAAGGATGGTGCTGTGACTGCCGTCAAAACCGACAAAGGGCGTTATGAAGCCGACCTGGTCATCCTCTGCATTGGTTTTCGTCCCAATACCGCCTTATTCAAGGACCAGCTCGACATGCTGCCCAATGGCGCCATCGTCGTTGATGAATACATGCATACCAGCCATCCCGATGTCCTGGCCGGTGGTGATTGCTGCGCGGTCCGTTACAATCCGACTGGCAAAACCGAATATATCCCGCTGGCCACCAATGCGGTCCGCATGGGCGTCCTGATCGGCAGAAACCTCAAGGAAAAATCACTCGCCCACCGCGGCACCCAAGGCACTTCCGGTATCCGGATCTTTGACCTCAACATCGCTGCCACCGGCATGACCGAACAATCTGCCAAAGACGCCGGGCTCGATGTCGCGACCAGCACGGTCCTTGACAACGAACGGCCGGAATTCATGCCGACCTATAACCAGATCAGGCTGAAAGTGGTCTATGAAAAGAGCAGCCGGCGCATCCTGGGCGCCCAGGTCCTCTCCAAAGCCGACCTGACCCAGTCGATGAATGCCGTCTCGGTCGCCATCCAGGGCAAGATGACCATCGACGACCTCGCCCTGATGGACTTCTTCTTCCAGCCCCATTACAACAAGCCCTGGAACTGGCTCAATGCCGCCGGTCTGGCCGCATTATAAATGAGTTGCTGCGCGTTCTTGCGTTGACCTGATCTCCATTCGCCATTCGAACAGACCGGTCGCAGGCCAGTCATACGTGCTACACTGTAGGCAGGCCGGGCCGCCAAGGCCCGGCCGTTGAGAGATCAGAAGTCTATCGGAGGAACACGATGCGGCATGAGGCCTGGTACCGGCTGGATAATGTGGCCAAAATCTACCCGGTGCTGGCGCATTCGCGGCATTTGACCATGTTCCGCCTGTCCGCCACCCTGACCATCCCCATTGATCCGGCCATTTTGCAGCGGGCACTCGATTTGACGCTGGAGCGCTTGCCCTTCTTCGCGGTCCGCTTGCGGCGCGGTCTGTTCTGGTATTATCTGGAAGCCAATCCACATCCTGCCACCATCGAAATGGATGTCCGCCAGCCCTTGCGCCCCCTGAACAAGGGGGATCAGGCAGGGTATCTGTTCAAGGTCCGCTATACCGACCGCCGGATTGCTGTCGATTTTTTCCATGCCTTGACCGATGGGACCGGCGGCAGCGTCTTTCTGAAAACCCTCGTCGCCGGTTACTTGAATCTGGCTGGTCACCCGGTCCAGCCCGATCCCGGACATGGAATCCTGGACTTGCAGGCGGCACCGAAGCCTGAGGAGATGGAGGACGCCTACAAACGGTATGCCCGGTTCCGCAAATCGCACCGGCCGAATCTGTCGCGGGCATTCCAGCTGCAAGGCACCCTCAAGCCCGGCCATCATTTCCAGATCATCAGCGGAACCATGCCAGTGGAGGTCCTGAGCCAGGTGGCCCGGGCCCACAAGGTGTCCGTGACTGAATTGCTGGTCGGGGTCGCCATGTACCAGATCTACCAGATCCAGCAAAAAGGCGGTTTTAGGATTGACTCTCCGGTGCGGATTTCCGTGCCGGTCAACCTGCGGCGTTTCTTTCCCAGCCAGACCCTGCGCAATTTTTTCCTCTATGCCTTACCCGGGATCGAGCCGGCCTTTGGCGATTACACCTTCCATGAGGTCTTGCAAACCGTTCACCATTTCATGCGCTTCACGGTCAATGAAAGGTACCTCAATGCCTTGATGGCAGCCAATGTCACCCCGGAAAACAACTGGCTGATCCGCGTCAGCCCTCTCATCTTGAAAAATGCGATCATACGCCTGGTGTATGCCGCGACGGGCGAGGCGAGCTTCTCTGCTTCTTTTTCCAATCTGGGGGTGCAAAAGCTGCCCGCCGATCTGGCGGAATGGATCGAACATCTCGATTTTTTACTGGGGCCTTCCCGTTGCACACCGGTCAATGGCGCGGTGATCAGCTGCAAGGACCAGGTCGTTGTCAACCTGACCGGGACCATTCTCGAGACCGATTTCCAGCGTGAATTTTTCCGCCATCTGGTCCGGCTGGGCATTCCAGTCCGGGTTGCCAGCAACCTCAACTGAATCTGGAGGTTTCCATGTCCTATTGTGTCAATTGTGGAGTCGAATTGGCTCCTTCAGAAATAAAATGCCCGCTCTGCGGCGTCGAGGTCATCAATCCGGCCCAGCCAGTGGTGGAAAATCCCTGGCAGCCCTACCCGCACCGCGACGATCCGCGGATTGCCCAGACCAACCGCCGGTTCATCGCCGCGATGATCACGATCGCCCTCGCTTTTCCGATGGCGATTTGCCTGGCGATTGACTATACCTACTCCGGGCAGCTCGGCTGGAGCCTCTATGTTGCCGGAGCGCTGGCGATGCTCTGGTTCTGGCTGGCCCCCGGCTTTCTCTACAATAAACCCCGTTTCGTTCTGGTCATGCTGCCGGTCAGTGGCAGTCTGCTTGGGTTTCTCTATCTGATTGAATATTTGACGGTGTCGAAATCCCGCTGGTTCATTTCTCTGGCCATGCCCCTGGTCCTGCTCCTGACCCTTCTCGCCAGTGCCGTCACATTGCTGGCCAGACGAAACATCATTCGCGGGTTTGCAATCCCGGCTTCGATCTTCATCGCCACTGGCCTGATGTCAGCCGGAACTGATCTGCTGGTCACCTTTTATAGTGAGAACCACTGGCTGATGACCTGGTCGTGGTTTGTGCTTTTACCCTGTCTGGCCGTTGCTGCCATTTTCTTGTTCATTGCCCGGCGCCAGAAAGTGCGCACCGAAATCTTGAAGCGTTTGCACGTTTGAATGGGAGTTTGCCATGCCTGTACGTTTGCCCCGGTTCCCCCTGGCCAAAATAGAAAATTTCCGGATTGGCGGCAGCCTCGCCGAAGGGCTCCAGGCCTTGTTGAAAAGCCGGTCTCAGGGGGCTTACCAGGTGCTGTCCGTCTGGGGGCCGGAAGAGATCTTGCAAGTGCCGGCCCGGGAAAGGGTCAGGCTGTATTATTTCCCCGCGGATGGCCAAAAGCCGTTCGCCCTGATCTGTCCAGGGGGTGCCTATGCTCGGGTCGCCCGAGTCCGGGAAGGCTTTCCAACTGCAGCGGCCCTGATCAAAGCCGGTCATCCCGCTTTCGTCCTGGTTTACCGGACAGGTCTGGACGCCCGCCATCCCGCCCCCTTGGAGGATGTCGCCCAGGCCTTGCGGCTGGTTTTCCAGCAGGCTGAGGCACTGGGCCTTTGCAATCTGAACTATTCCATCTGGGGCTATTCGGCCGGTGGCCATCTGGCCCTGAGCTGGGGCACAGGGCATCTGGGTGCTCCGGCCTATAGCCTGCCCCTGCCCGCCGCCATTGTCGCAGCATATCCTGTGGTCAATATGGGCGAGCATGCTCATCTCCTGAGCCGGCGATTGTTACTGGGCAGAAATCCTGATGCTGAAACGATTGCCGCTCACTCGATCGAGCAGCAGATCAGGCCCGGCTATCCGCCCACCTATGTCTGGCACTGCACGGGCGATCCTGTCGTGTCGATCGCCAACAGTGACCATCTGGTCGAAGCCCTCGACCAGGCGGGCATCGCCTGCCAATACAAAGTGGTGCCCGGCATGGCCCATGGCTGGGGGACGGGTTATGGCACGCCAGCCGAGGGCTGGTTTGCCGAAGCCCTCGCCTTCTGGCTGAAGCAATTTTGACAAAAAAGGGACCCGGTCCCTTTTTTAATGTCTTTCGCGCCTGGGGCCGGGGCTACCGGGCCTGGTCAATCGCGGATTTGAGCGCCGCTTCGACTTCTTCGGCCACACCCTGCAGGCTGGCATTGTCGATCAAGCCGATCAGGGCACCCGGTCTGGGCAGGGCCAGATGCACCTTGCCTTCTTTTTCGAAAACCACGATCTTGCAGGGCAAAAATGCCCCAACTTCGATCTGAGTCTCCAAAGCCCGTTTGGCCTGTTTCGGATTGCAAACCTCGAGAATCTGGATATTGTCGGCAAACTCGAGGCCCTTCTCGTGCAGTTTATCGCGAAGGTTGAGCTCCCACAGCACTCCGAAATTAACGGTGGCCAGGCTCGCCTTGAGATCGGCAACCGCCTGCTCAAACAACTTATCCGACTGAACATCATAAAGAATATTCATCTTAAACCTCCATGACTAAGCATTTTCCTCGGCGGCCAGCTCCAAGCTGCAGCCTGCCTCTATCTAGACTCTAGCATGCCAAGGATATCCTGCTGTCACCAGGGGCACTGGTAGCTAAAAAAGAGGCCCGCCCCCTGCACGGTGATGGCAAGAGGCGGGCATGGCAACTCAAGACTGTGCTTTCCCTTAGGGCTGCTGGATGGTGTCGCCAGGTTTCATTTTCGGACGGATCAGCAGGAGCGCTAGCCCGCCCAAAAGGAGAAGGCAGAGAATCGCCCCGTTAAAATCTTGATCGCCAGTCTTCGGGATCGCCACTGTAGCATCGCCAGGAACAGCCGATTCGGCACCAAAAACCCAAAGCTGGTATAGGGCATTATTTTCAACAACCAGATAGGTGACTCCATCAATCTCCTGGCGCTGGGCAGACAGGAAGGCCATCTGGCCATCCGCTCCGACCGTGGCAACCTTCAGATCAGACTGTGCAGCCAGCGAAGGACTCAGCGGCAGCATGACCGTGATGTTATGCCTGATCTGTTGCGGATCGACTTCCCTGGTTGTCTGTTGGCCAGCAGCATCCGTTACCCGCTGCATTAGGCGGACATCGAAAATCTTCAAAACATTCAAGCCAGCCGGGGCAGGTTGGGTATACGGACCGGGAACGGTTTGCAAATCAAGCCAGACCTCAACCAGGCGAGTATCCTGCCGCCACTGTTCCGGAATCGACAGGTAGCTCTTCATATCGGTCGTCCGCACACCCGTTTCCGGGATATGGAGCAAGGTGGTCAGTTCGACCTTGCCAGGGATACGGGCTGGAGTTGATTCTTTTTCGTTCGTACCGTCTTGCTCATCAGCCAAGAGGACAAAGTAGGAGAAGTGATTCGTTTCAAAGATGAGATACGTGATCCCATCGATTTCTTCCACACCCAGCACAGCCATTTCTTCGATCCATTCACCGTTATCAAAGTAATGGACACTCAGAAGATCAGGATCGCCACCTGCTAATATATAGTCCTGGATATCCATGTAGAGTGTGGCATGGAAGTCATCAATGTCAGCGGTAGCGAGATTCGACCAATCCGCTTCAGGTGATGGCCGTTGCAACAAGTAGATGTCATAGACCCGAATAGCAGAGCCTTTGGGGTAGGTACACGCATAAATCTGCTTGACCTCGTTAATGTCACTGTTTTTACCGATCGATTCGATGACCAGCTTGACCTCGCCAGCAGGCATTTT
>CAZCMX010000003.1:20408-24914 GCA_964499985.1 uncultured Mageeibacillus sp. | reverse complement strand
TCATCCAGAGTCCATACGGCATACAATTTGACATGGTCGCTGCCCATCGTGAACGTATCATTGAGTTTGTACACAACGGTAGCCGCAGATGCGTCCGTATCCCAGCCGGCAAAGGTGTAGCCCGCCCGCTTCATGTCGCCTGCACCCAGAACAGTGACTGTCGCATCCTGGATATAGGAATTGCTGTCAATCGGAGCATCGCTGCCAGATCCTGCATCATAGATCACACTGAAAGTATCTGCTGCCGCAAACAGCGCCGTAACTTGGATATCTGTTATAACATTGCTGTCTGTGCGGGTCGCCGTACTAACCCCATCGCTCCATTTCACAAAGCGGTATCCGGCATCCGGCACAGCTGTCACACTCGAGCCCGAGTTGCCATGATTGACCGTCTGCGAGGTAATGCCCTCGATTGAGCCATGACTACCCGCTGTATAGGTCAGTTGATAGGTGATGGGTGTCCATTGGGCATTGACAATCGTATTGGATGCTACAAAGGTTGTGGCGTCAAAAGTCGATCCAGCGGTTGTTTTCCAGCCGGCGAAAATGTATCCCTCTTGCGTGGGCTCACTCGGCAAGGTGCCAAATGCCGGGCCACCGAAAACAGTGGCTGTAGTGTACGGTTCTGTGGCGCCGGTATAATTGTAATTGAAGGTTACGGTCAGCAACTGGATCCAATGGGCAAAAACCGAAGCCGTTCCGGTAGGGACCGTGCTGGCTGTGACTTCGGTTCCACCAGTCTCAGCTGTGTACCAGCCATCAAATACGTAGCCATCTCTTAAAGGAGGGACTGGCAAAGTTCCAATCGAAGACCCCACAGCCACATCTATCACAGGATCTGTGGTCGCCGCCACCCCATCAACAAAAGTGACCGAATATTTGTTGGTTGTCCATTGCGCAGTCAAGGTCACACTTGCGTCAATCGGCGTGGATTCGGTATATGTTTTTCCATCTGAACCTAGCCAGCCAGTCAGATAATACGTCGTTGAACCAGTCGTTTTGCCGATGACGGCCGGTAGACTGCCCAAGCTGGAGCCTTTTACCAAGGTAACCGGAGATCCAGATGTTTCGAAACTGCCATTGCTGCCGGCATTGAAGCTGACCGTGACGAGCGGTTCCCACTTGGCATAGAAATCGAGATCCCGGTCGACGAGGGTGCTTTTTGTAGCCACAATGTCACCGGTACCATCCCGGTTGGGATACCAGCCCATGAAGGCATAATTCGCGAGTGTGGGATTGGCCGGGTATAAAGATCCCAGTGGGCTGCCGGCACCCACTTTGACCGTTGCATGCAGGGGATTGTCCAGAGCTGTGTAGTTATTGAAAAACCGGACGGTTTGAGCACCCGTTGTCCAGACAGAATAAAGTGCCAAGGGTTCATTGACAGCGGTGGATGCTGAGAAATCTGCAGTTGTTGCAGCGGGATTGGTACTCCAGCCGAGGAAATAATAGTCCATGGTCTTGCCATCGGCTGTGATCGATGTTGTGGGCAGGGTTGGCAATGAGCCGAGGCCAAAGCCAGCTACAGCAGTCATCGTGGCGCTGAGCTGGTTGGTGCCAGAAAGGTCATTGTAGAATTCGACATTCAGACCGGTGCCACTTGGATTGCTGATCGGGGTGAAGACACCCAGTTCGTCCCAACTCGCGGTGCTTTTCGAGTTAAAGCCCTGGATGCCACCGATATCCTGATTGAAGGAGTTGTCCTGGGCAGCCGTACCTACGATATAGCGCAACGCAGTCGCAGACGTGATGCGGTAAGGTTTACCGACCTTCTGCATGGCCAGGTTGATGTCTCGTACGGGGACCTTGTAAGAAATGAAATAATCGGAATTGCTGCTGAAATTACTATCGGTAGTCTTGTCCACTGAAAAGTTGGGATTTGCGCCATCATAAATCGCACTGTATTGGATAATGGCGGGATTGACGATACCCGTCGTGCTGGGGGAAATATTCAATTTGGTTGGATCGGTATTGTATATTCCAATGCGGCCGCGGTTTTTTGATGATTCAACCACATTATAAATTCCGACAAAAAAATCAAGCTTGCTGTCAAAAGTGCCGTCGCTATTTGCGACATCGATACCAACAAAAGCGAAATTCTTGAACGCTGTCAGGGTATCATTATTACCGTCCTGGTTGTTCAGCCGGATCCTGAAGGCGATTTCATTATTTGCTTCATCATACGACGTATAAAAGGCCGGTCTCGTGCTATCGCCAACGATATCCTGCGACACAGGCTGTCCCGCTGCCGTCTGCTGATCGGTCAGATAATCAAATTGACCATTCATTGGCACGGCGGGTTTCCAGGTGGCACTCGACAAAGTCAGAGCCTGGTCCTGGGCCCCTTTTGTAACATGGTTTGCCTCCTGTGAATCTGAAAGAATTGGACATATGCGTACTTTATGACAAAAAACTGGTTAGATTTAACGACATTGCGAAAGCATATTTTTGCAATTTGCCATACTATACAGCATGCAGTCTTTGCAAAATCTTAGCAGGTTCAAAAAGGGACCCGGTCTGTTTTTTGACCACTCGTTACGGCTGGGGCCATCCTGTCCTGATATACTTGGTGTCGTGACAAGGAGGGTCTGTTTATGAAACCGATTGTCCCCTATTTGTGGTTTGACCATCAGGCTGAAGCAGCCGTGGATCTTTATACACATACATTCATGCATTCGCATGTTGCGTCCAATCATCTGTATACGGAATCGGGCGCAAAGCTCGCCGGTCGTCCGGAAGGCTCGCTGCTTTCGATTGAGTTTGTCATCGCGGGGCAGCCGATGGTTGCGCTCAATGGTGGCCCTGTTTACCAGTTCACGCCGGCCAATTCCTTTTACGTCCATTGTGCCTTTGCCGAGGAGGTCGACCGGATCTATGAAAAGCTGTCAGCCGGCGGCGAGGTCCTGATGGAACTGGGGCAGTATCCCTTCAGCCCCCGGTTTGCCTGGGTCAGGGATCCATTTGGTGTCAACTGGCAGATCATGCAGTCGGACCAGCCCTGCCAGATTGTGCCCGGTTTCCTGTTCACCGGCTTTCATATCGGGCAGGCTGAATCCGCGATCCGGCACTATGTCGCCACGATTCCCCACTCTGCACTTCAGACCATGGAGAAGAGTCCGGACGGCCTGGTCCAGTACGCGACCTTCACACTCAATGGCCAGACCTTTGCCGCCACCGAAAGCAGCTTCGACCATGGCTTTGATTTTTCGCCAGCGATCTCTTTCCTGCTCAGTTGCGAAACTGAAGACGAATTTGAGGCCATCTGGTCTGCCTTGACCGACGCTTCAGCCGATCCCCAATGTGGCTGGGTCACTGACCGGTTTGGTATCACCTGGCAAATTGTGCCCGAAGCCCTGTTTGCCCTGGTCCATTGTGACGATGAGGTCCGCCGTGAACGGGTGCTCAAAGCCCTGTACCCGATGCAAAAAATCAATCTGGCGATGCTCAAGCAGGCCTTTCATGGGAATGTCTTCTAATGGATCGGGTCAACAACACTGAGCAATACCCAGGCACACAGTCCAGGACCATCCGCTGGGGCATGATCGGCTGTGGGGCCGTGACCGAGGTCAAGAGTGGTCCAGCCTTCCAGAAGGCGGACCATTCTGAGCTGGTCGCTGTCATGCGGCGAAACAAGGCCCTGGCGCAGGATTATGCCGAGCGTCATGGCGTGCCACGCTGGTATGACCAGGCGGCGGACTTGATCCATGATCCGGATGTCGATGCCATCTATATCGCCACCCCGCCGGCATTCCACAAGCCATACACCTTAATGGCTGCGGCAGCCGGCAAGCCCGTTTATGTTGAGAAGCCGATGGCCCTGAACGGACCCGAGTGTGATGCCATGATCCAGACCTGCCAGGCTGCCGGCGTCCCGCTTTTCGTGGCTTATTACCGTCGCGCGCTGCCCCGCTTCCTCAAGGTCAGGGAATGGCTCGCTTCCGGTGCGATTGGCGAGATACGCCTCGTCACAAGCCTGTATTTACGCCCGGCCCTGGCAGGTGAAAAGCGTGATCCGCAGCACAATTGGCGCATCGATCCCCAGCTGGCCGGTGGCGGCCTCCTGCTGGATGTGGGCAGCCATGCCCTGGATCTGCTTGATTTCCTGCTCGGCCCTGTCCGCAGCGTCCAGGGCCAGGCCAGCAGCCTGGGCCACCTGTATCCGGCAGAAGACACCGTGACGGGTCTGTTCACGTATGAATCGGGTGTCCACGGGATCGCAAGCTGGTGTTTTGCAGCAGCCATAGCAGAGGATCGCAATGAAATCATTGGCAGCCAGGGGAAAATCAGCTTCTCCACCTTTGGCGATGATCCCCTGGTCTTGACCACCGCCCAGGGCAGCCAGACCTTTGCCAGCAAAAATCCGCTGCATATCCAGCTTCCCCTGGTCCAGACCATCGTCGATGAGTTGAACGGTGGCCCGCCTTGCCCCAGCACAGGTGTCAGCGCTGCCCGGACCAGCCATGTCATGGATGCGCTGATCAAGGACTTCTACGCCGGCAAATAAAA
>CAZCMX010000003.1:4892-20308 GCA_964499985.1 uncultured Mageeibacillus sp. | reverse complement strand
GCCGGCAAATAAAAAAACGGGCCGCTTGATCAGAGCGGCCCGTCTGGGCTTGGTGGCGAACCAGGATCAGGCAGTGTCTATTGCCACCAACCCGGAGCAGGGTATAAAAAGAGCTCCAGCGAACCTGTCAGATTTCTCGTTTCACTGCGTGTACCCTTTGTGCGAGTCTTGGCCTGATTTTTGTTGTACGTCGTTTTGATTGACTCAGTTGCCCATCTGGCTTCTTTTTAATCGCTACTGTCCGTCTTTTTTAGATCAGGATGTGACTTGTAAATACTTCCGTATTCCCTGAATCACTTTTCGCTTTCCAAATCTTTCGATCTGGCGGTACTCCGTTGGGTGAGAGTCTTCTTTGGAATTCCCTGGAGCTTGATTCCATTATATCACTCTGCAGCAATTTGTCAAACCACTTTTATGAATAATGCGTAAACTCGTCATGAATAAACTGGGGCAGCCGGATCTGCATCAGTAACCCGGCCTGGTCCATTCCACCCTGCTCCGGCAAGCCCCGGAAGCCCTGGTGCAGACCCAGTTTGCCACAGACAGCGAGCGCCAGTGCGTCCAGGACATCGGTCGTCAGTCCCTGCAAACGCGGATGGGCCTGTGCCTGGTGCAAAAGCTCACGGCTTTGTGGTTCATGCGCCTGGAGGAGCTCGATCCGCTGCTGACGCCCGGCTGCCGTATGCTTGCTCGCCAGCGGCACCAGGGACTGGCCCTGGCCATTGAGGAAGGCAAAGCATAGTTCCGGGTGGCTTTCCCGGACCAGGTCGCGGGCTTCGACGCGGTTGGCCAGAAAGCCATCCACTTCACGGATGGCAGCACTCAAGGCATGCGACTGCCGGCTGAGCCCCCGGCCGAGGATCTCGCGATTGATCTGGTTGGCCCGGCCATAATCCGGGGCATAGACCGCCTGGCGGCAGGGGACATTAAACAAGGTCGCGGCCCGGCCGGACAAGAGTCGTCTGGCTTCCGGTTCGGGCCGGACATCCTCAGGTCCGGATGGCAAGCCGATTGGCAGGTCGACCAGCAGGCAATCTGCGGCCTGGCCACGCGCCCAGACTTCACCAAACGACTGTGACCAGCTGACATCGCACCAGCGGTCGCTCAGATGCACAGCTACCCAGCCCGATCGGCAGCCATCGACACCCACCGCCTGCCAGGCCGGCCGGGCCAGTTCCAAATCCGCAAACAGAGTGTGGAATTCCATTTCAACAGCAGCAAAATCGCGCTGCGAGAAATCATGGTCTCGTTCGACCGGCGGTGGCTCGGGGAAAAACTGGATCCCGCGCAAGGCTGCAAATTCATGGTGCAGCAAAGCATCATCAATCGATCTGACCTGGGCTGCTTCAGCCGCAGACAGATCCCCCAGGCCATATTTGGCAAAGATCAGACTCTGCAGGGCCTGTTCAACCGCGGCATAGCCCCCCAGCTGCTTTTTGACCGGACGGGTCAGATCCGACAGATAGCTTTCGCTGGCATCGTGGAGCAGGCAGGCCAGCTGGACCCTCTGCGAATAGGCTCGGGCCCGCGCTTCGAGACAGCAATTGACCGAATGCTGGGCAATGGAATAAAACGAACGGATATGTCCATTGGCCCGGGTCATCAGGGACAGGGCATGCGCGATATCTGCGATCTGGATATCAGAATAGGTCGCCCGGAAAGGGTTGAAGCGGATACCGGAAAGGGTCAGGATTTCATTTGCCATGGATTTTGCCTCGCCTGATGTCCTGCCAGTCAATGACTGGTCTCCCGGATCACGAGTTCGACCGGCAGGACCCTGGCCTGCAGTGGCTGGGCCTGTCCTTCGACAAGATCCGCCACAATGGCTGCTGCCATTGTACCGATCGCGGTGATGGGCTGGCCGATGGTGGTCAGGGCTGGGGTCATCAACTCGCTCAGATAAATATTATCAAATCCAACCACCTGGATCTGGTCCGGAATTTTGATTTTTCTGGCGGCCAGGACTTTGACCACCGATAGCGCCACGATATCATTGGCGGCCAAAATGCCATCCACCGCGGGAAATCGTTCCAGCAGCTGCTCTGTTTTCAACAGGCCATCGGCAAAATCAAAATCACAATCAATTTCGCGGGGTTCCAGCCCCTTTTCCCGGCACACATCGCGGTAGCCCTGCAGGCGCAAGGCTGCCGAGGTGTATTTCTGCGGGCCACACATCAGCACGATCGTGCGGCAGCCACACTGCACCAGATGTTCGGTCGCCAGACGGCCACCCTGGTAATGGTCAGACCGGACGCTATAGGCGCTTTTCACCTGGCTCGGTGCCCGGTCCAGGAGGACCATCGGCACAGGGCATGCTTTGACCAGAGTATCCATGTCTTCATGCGTGGTCGTGATGATGATTCCATCGGCATTCATCCGTTCCAGCATGTCGATATAGGCTTCCTCCTTGGCCGGATCTTCATCGGAATTGCACAGGATCAGCTTATAGCCGCGCCGGAAGGATTCATCTTCGATCGCCCGCGCCAATTCCGTAAAAAAGGGGTTGGCAATATTGGGCACAATGCAGCCGATGATGCGCGACGAGCGTTTACTGAGCGAGCGGGCGACTTCATTGGGCCGGTAGCCGGTTTCGCGGATCACCTTGAGCACGCGTGCTTCTGTCTGTGGATCGACAACAGCCGTTCCATTGAGCACCCGCGAAACCGTTGCGGGTGAAACATTGGCCTGGCGGGCGATTTCCCTGATGGTAGCCATATGGGTGTCGTGCTCCTTCCGGTGGCGGACCAAAGCCACTCTGGAATTTATTGTCTCTGGCCGGACAGTCTGCTGTCAATTGCACGGGCAAAGAAAGTGCCCGTCTTGCGGAAAAAGAGCGCCCGATCGTACCGGGCGCTCTGTCGGGGCCTTGAGGGCCCGAGATTTCCTGATCTGGATTATTTGGTCACCAGCTCGACCGGAACCGGTATGCTGGCCTCAATCGTTTCACCTGACAGGTGCTTGATCGCATAGTCGACTGCCATTTCTCCCATCAAACCGGGCTTTTGGGCAACAGTTGCGGCCATTTTGCCTTCCTGGACGGCTTTGAGCGCATCATCAGTGGCATCGAAGCCGATCACGACCAAGTCCATCTTGCGGTTCTCGGCAGCTACGACAGCACCCAGAGCCATTTCATCATTGTGGGCGAACACACCCTTGAGGTCCGGTGTGGCCTGGAGCATGTTTTCCATGACGGTCACACCCTCGGCGCGGTTGAAATTGGCAGTCTGCTTGGCAGCGACATCGAGCTTGCCATCGACAGCCTGATGAAAACCAGCACCGCGGTCATTGGTTGCCGATGCACCAGGAACGCCTTCCAGTTCTGCAACCTTGGCACCTTCACCGACCAGGCTGATCAGGTATTCACCGGCCAGCTTGGCGCCGAGGACATTGTCAGAGGCAATATGGGAAACCACTGGGGCGCCATCGACACTGCGGTCAACGGAAATGACCGGGATGCCTGCATCGTTGGCGGTCTTGACGGATGCAGCAGCGGCTTTGGAGTCGACCGGGTTGATGATGATCAGGTCGACGCCCTGGACGAGGAAGTTTTCGATGGTCGAAGCCTGCTTGGCGGTGTCGTCACTGGCATCAACAACCAGCAGCTCGGCACCCAGGGTCTTGGCCTTGGCGGACGCGGCTTCGGTCATGGTGACAAAGAAGGGATTGTTCAGTGTCGAGACGGAGAAGCCGATTTTGAACGACTTGGTGGCGGGAGCGGTGGTTTCAGCAGCGGTGCTGGCCGCGGTGGTCGCCGCCTGGGTCGGCGCAGCGGTGGTCTGGCTGGAGGCACAGGCCCCGAGGCCAAGCACGAGGGCGAGCATAAGAACGATTGCGAGCATTTTTTTCATGGGACTCTCTCCTTTTCTGGTTTGAAGCGGTTTTTGGCATTTGTTTCGATGGAAGGGCGGGGCGGGGCTGGGATTGTGATGACGGTGGATGCAACTGGAATCGGGTGAAAAGGCTTGCGAGTATGACGCGTCTGGCGGTCCTGCTTAGAAGATGACACCGGAATGAAGGATGATATTGGCATAGGGGGTGGCTTCGCCGGTCCGGATGATCGCCCGGCAGCCGCGGGTTTGCTGCTTGAACTGTTCATGACTGGTCCATTCGATGGGGATATCCGGCAGCAGCTGGCGGATCTGGTTCAGAACAGCCGGGTTGGCGGCTTCAATTTCCCGGGCCAGGGTGATTTTCTCAATCACCAGGTCAGACTGCAGGACCGTCAAGGTTTCGAGAAAGCCGGGACTGCCCAGCTTCAGGGCCAAGTCAATGGTTTCGATGCCCACCGGAGACGGCAAACCGCAATCGGCAATGCAGAGGGTATCGGTGTGGCGAAGCTCACCCAGGACACGATTGATTGAGCTGTTCAAAGGGCCGGATTTTTTCACAAGTGCTACTCCTTGGTTTGAATGCTGAGTCTAGTCAGGATTCAGCTGAGATCATCTCGTCCGGGTGGGTCAGGCCAGCCGCGCCCTGACTTCAGCCAGAGTCGGCATGCCCCCCTGGGCGCCGAATTTTTCCGTGCTCAGGCCTGCGGCACAATTGGCAAAGGCCAGAGCCTTTTCCAGTGCCAGGCCCTGTGACCAGGCATAGGCGAATGCAGCATTGAAGGTATCACCGGCGCCTGTTGTATCGACGACGGTCGCCGGACTGGCTGGAATCTGGTGCACATCGCCACGTTTGCCGGCAAAACTCACCCCGGCGGATCCTTGGGTGATGATCAGCTTTTCCGGGTAGCGGCGCAGCAGCTCCTGGTAATCGCCCTGGTCGTCGAAGACGATGGCGGCTTCATGTTCATTGGGTGTGATAAAGGTGATTTTTTCAATCAGGTCATCTGCCAGCCTGATGGCTGGGGCCGGATTCAAAAGAACTGCAAGACCGGCCTGATGGCATAGTTCAATGACATAGGCGGCTGTATCGAGCGGGATTTCCAGCTGCAAAATCACCAGTTGGTTCTGGAGCAATTCGTCCCTGATTGAGTCGATATAGGCCCGGTCGACATGGCCATTGGCGCCTGGTACAACCACAATTGAATTGTCTCCATCGCCGACGGTGATCATGGCAACTCCCGTGGTCACACCCTGAAGCATGCGGACACGCGCAGCTCTGACGGAATTGGCTGTCAGGTTATCGATCAGCTGACGGCCAAAATCATCATCACCGACACAGCCATACAGGCTCACATCGGCCCCCAGGCGCCCCAGGGCGACCGCCTGGTTGGCCCCTTTGCCGCCTGGTACAAAATGCAGGGCTTGGCCGGTGATGGTTTCGCCCTTGAGGGGAATCCGCGGTGCGGTGACCACCATGTCCATGTTCAGGCTGCCAACGACTGCGATGTTCATGATCGACTCCTTGTCAGGTGGGTTGTATGGCCTCAGAAGTTGGCCAGAATTGTTTTGAAACCGGTTTCAGATCCTATAAAAAAATAGGTCGAGCAAATTCTCTTCGTTGAAACCGGCCGGGGCTCCAGGGGAATGTGTTCACGGACCGGAACATTCTGATTCGCCGTGAAACCGGTTTCATGTCTTTATGATAGCTGGCTGATTTGCCATTGTCAAGTGTTTTTTTCAGGAATTTTCAGTCAATTTGTGCAGAAGGTCCTGCCTGGGATGATCGATTTTCGAGCTTGCAGAAACGGAACAGTCATGATATTCTTAGCTCATAATCATTTGCTTATTGTATAAGCTTTTATAAAGGATCTATTATGACCAATCGCGAAGAAGAATTGCTGGCACTCATCCGCAAGCATCCCGCGATCTCTCAGAATGAGCTCGCACAAGCCCTTGGCATCACCCGTTCATCGGTCGCTGTCCATATCACCAACCTGATGAAAAAGGGCCTGATTCTGGGCAAGGGCTATCTGCTCAAGCAGGACGATTATGTCTGCGTGCTCGGGGGGTCCAATATCGACATCAGCGGTTTTCCCAACCAGCGGCTGGTCCTTCAGGATTCCAATCCGGGCAAGGTCAAGATCAGCCTCGGCGGTGTCGGCCGCAATATTGCGGATAATCTCGTCCATCTGGGCGTACCGGCCAAGCTGATCAGTGCGACCGGTGATGACATCTATGGCAAAAAGCTGATCGACCATGCCAATGCCATCGGGCTGGATATCCGGCATTCTCTGGTCTTGAACAACCGTTCCACATCGACCTATCTGGCCATCCTCGATGAAACAGGCGACATGCGAGTTGCCATCTCCGAGATGGATATTTTCGAGGACCTGTCTGTTGATTTCATCCGGACCAAGCGCCAGGTGATCGAAGATTCGAAAATCTGCGTCATCGATACCAATATTCCGCTCGAAACGATCAGCTATGTGCTCGACAATTTCAAGAAAACCGAGTTTTTCCTCGACACCGTCTCCTCGGCCAAGGCCATGAAAATCAAAGATAAAATCGGCGCCTTCCACACAATCAAGCCGAACAGGCTCGAGGCCGAGCTATTATCCGGACAGCAGATCCGCACGCCAGAAGATCTGGTCCGAGTCTCTGACTATTTTCTTGGCCAAGGGGTCCGGCAGGTCTTCATCACGATGGCTGAGGCAGGGATCTTCTACAACAATGGCACGGAGCAGGCTTTGATTCCCAGCCCCAAGGTCCAGGTGGTGAACGCCACTGGAGCAGGGGATGCCTTTGTCGCCGCCCTGGCCTTTGCCCGGTATAACCAGTATGGCATGGCCGAAACAGCCAGATTTGCGCTGGCGGCTTCGATTCTGGCCCTGAGACATGAAGAAACCATCAATCCCGGGATGTCCCGGGACAATGTCCTGATCACCATGAAAGAGCTGGGCCTGACCTAAGCAAAGCCCAGGCAACCAGGCAGTATCCGCAATCCCAAAGTTATAAATAAGATAACCGAGCAGAAGGAGAAAACCATGTACGACAAATACCTTGACATCCATCCTGAGGTCCAGAAAGCCCTGACCCAGGGCAAACCCGTGGTGGCCCTCGAATCCACGATCATCTCCCATGGCATGCCATACCCGAAAAATGTCGAGACCGCCCTGGCGGTGGAACAGATCGTCCGTGACCATGGCGCAACCCCAGCGACGATCGCCATCATCAAGGGCAAGCTCAAGGTCGGCCTGACGACAGCAGAGATCGAATACCTCGGATCCAGCCAGGCGGTCATCAAGGCCAGTCGCCGTGATATCCCCTTCATCCTGGCCAAGGGCCTCGACGGTGCCACGACTGTTGCCTCGACCATGATTATTGCCAATCTGGCCGGGATCCGGGTCTTTGCCACCGGCGGCATCGGCGGAGTCCACAGGGGCGCCCAGACCACCCTGGACATTTCCGCTGATCTGCAGGAATTGGCCCAGACCAATGTCACCGTGGTTTGCGCCGGCGCCAAGTCGATCCTCGATATCGGCCTGACCCTGGAATACCTCGAGACCCAGGGTGTGCCGGTTGTTGGCTTTGGCACCAGCGAGCTGCCTGCCTTCTACACCTCAAAAAGTGGATTTGCCGTCGATTATCGCGTCGACACGGCCAGCGAAATGGCAATGGCCATGAAAGCCAAATGGGATCTCGGCCTGAAGGGCGGCATTGTCGTAGCCAATCCAATCCCCGCTGAATACGAAATGGATCCAGCCGTCATCAACGGGGCCATCGAGCAAGCCGTCAGGGAAGCTGAGGAACAGGGCATCAAGGGCAAGGAAAGCACACCCTTCCTGCTGGCCCGGGTCAAGGAACTCACCGAGGGCGCCAGCCTCGATTCCAATATCCAGCTGGTCTTCAACAATGTCCGGGTTGGAGCCCAGATCGCTGTCGAATACAGCAAAAAACAGGCAGAGGTTTAAACCTCTGCCTGGATCTCTCCGTTGCGCGGCTGGTGATATTGGTTTATGGCAGGATATTGCCAGCGGCCCGGAAGATCTCATACCATTCTGTCCGGGTCAGGCGGATATCCGTCGCCTGGATGCAGGCCAGCATGCGGTCGAGATTCATGGTGCCGATGACCGGCTGCAGGTCGGCCGGATGACGCAATAGCCAGGCGATCGCGATGGTTTCGGGCTGGACCGCATAGCGTTCAGCCAATTGATCGATGACCCGGTTCAATTCAGGGTACTTGTCACTGCCAAGGAAGACGCCCTCAAAAAAGCCATACTGGAAGGGTGACCAGGGCTGGATGGTGATCTCCTCGAGGCGGCAGAAATCGAGGATACTGCCATCGCGATCGATGGCGGTGTCATCGAGCATATTGACATGGATGCCATTGGAAATCATCGTGGCATTGGTGATACTCAGTTGGAGCTGGTTGGCAACGATGGGCTGACTGAGATACTTTTGCAGCAGCCGGATCTGCATCGGCTTCTGGTTGGATACCCCAAAATGGCGGACTTTGCCGCTTTGCCTGAGGCTGGTGAAGGCCTCTGCCACCTCTTCTGGCTCAACCAGAGCGTCGGGCCGGTGCAAGAGCAGGACATCCAGATATTCCGTTTTCAGCCGTTTCAGAATATCGTCAACGGACTCCAGAATATACTCCCGGGAAAAATCGAATTCCCCCTTGCGGATACCGCATTTCGACTGGAGCAGCATCGTCTCGCGGATCGTGCTGTTCATGCCGATCGCGGCAGCGAACTGGCTTTCACAGGTTCCGCCACCATAGACATCGGCATGGTCGAAGAAATTCGCCCCGGCCTCCAGTGCGGTCCGGATGAACGTCTCGGCGGCCTTTGGCTCGAGGCGGTTGATCCGCATGCAGCCAATCGCTATTTGCGGCACAGTCAGGCCACTTTTTCCCAGTTGAATTGATTTCATGGCAAAACCTCCAGTCCTGTGATCAATGGATGGGATATCTCAGCGGGATCCAACCACCAGTCTGCCACCGATGATCACCGCTTTCAATTCCAATTCGGGTGTGACAACGAGCAGGTCGGCCTTTTTGCCGATTTCCAGGCTACCGACCTGATCGTCAATCCGCGCCACGCGGGCTGGATTGGCCGTTGCCGCCCGGACCGCAGCTTCGATTGGTACGCCGAATGCCACCGCATTGCGGACCCCCTGCATCAGGTCCGTGACCGAGCCGGCAATGGTCCCATCGGCCAGGGTGGCCCGGTTGCCCGCCACCTGGACGGTCTGGCCGCCCAGATCGTAGGACCCATCGGCGAGCCCGCAAGCCCGCATCGCGTCGCTGACCAGGACAACCTTGTCACTGCCGAACCATTTGAACACCGAACGGACCACACCGGGGTGCAGATGGACGCCGTCGCAGATCAGCTCCACTGTGACACCGGCGTCACTGGCGGCTCCGACCACCCCCGGCTCACGGTGGCTGAACGGCGGCATGGCATTGAACAAATGCGTGACATGACTGGCTCCAGCCGCAAAGGCTGCCGCTGCCTGCTCATAATTGGCTACCGTATGGGCAATCGAGACGGTTGTCCGTGGTGCAGCATACCGGACCAGCTCGAGGGCCCCCGGCCGCTCCGGTGCGACATCGACAATCCGGATCTGCTGGTCCGCAGCCCGCTCCAGCCGTTGATACAGCGCCACATCCGGATCAATGATGAACTCGGCTGCCTGGGCGCCCTTTTTTTCCACAGCAAAAAAGGGCCCTTCCATGTGAATGCCCCGCAGCTGGGCCCCATCCGTCATGCCTGTCCGGATAGCGGCCTGGCCAACCTGGAAAATCCGGGCCAGACGGTCTTCGCCCAGCGCCATCGAGGTCCCGAGAAACGATGTCACGCCTTGCCGGGCCAGATGGCCAGCCATCACCGCAAGCCCCTCGGTATCGGCGTCACAGAAATCATGGCCGGCGCAGGCATGGATATGGATATCGACCAGGCCCGGGATGACCAGGCAACCGCTCGCATCGATGGTGTCCGCAGACTGGCCGGACGGGTCGGTGAGGTTGCCCGCAACCGGGATCTTCCCTTCCCCATCCTGGCGCAGATCCAGGCCACTGATCCGATCGGCTTCAACGCGGATATCCAGCGGCGCAAAGACGAAATTCTGGCCCAGGACCTGTCCGTTGACGATTTTCATAAGGATCTGACCGGGCCCAGCAAGGCCAGGGCTGACTCGTCGGCCACAACCGTGACATCCGGATGCAGCTGCAGGATCGAGCCAGGCACAGCAGGGGTCACAGGCCCTGTCAGAACTTGTCGCAGAATATCGGCCTTATCACTGCCATTGACCACGAGCAGGATCTTCTTGGCATGCATGATCGCCCGGATGCCCATGGTGAAGGCAAATTGGGGCACCTCGCCAGCATGCTCAAAAAAGCGGGCATTGGCTTCGACCGTCCGCGGATTGAGCCGGACCTGGTGTGTGGTTTTGCCAAAGGCTTCGTCAGGTTCGTTAAACCCGATATGGCCATTATGGCCAATGCCCAATAGCTGTAAGTCAATGCCGCCAAGGTCCGCGATCAGTTGGTCATAGCGGGTGCATTCGGCCTTAGGATCGCTGGCCAGACCGTTGGGCAGATGGGTGTTGACTGGCTGGATATTGATCTGGCTGAACAGATGAGTCTCCATATAGTGGCGGTAGCTTTGCGGATGCTCCGGTGACAGCCCGCAGTATTCGTCGAGATTGACTGTACGGACTCTGGTGAAATCGAGATCACCCTTGTGGTACCATTCTGCCAGCTGACGATACACCCCCACCGGAGTCGATCCGGTCGCCAGGCCGAGCACGCTGTCCGGCTTGAGGATCACCTGGGCAGAAATGATATTGGCCGCTTTGCGGCTCATGGCGGCATAGTCGGGGGCAGAAATGATTTTCATCGTTACACCTCAAAATAATTTGTCAGCGACTGCTGCAGTTGTTTGCGAAGGATCTTGATATCAAGGTATGATCGTTTTTGGATGCATGCAAGCGTCCTTCCCGCAATCAGAAAATTTGTGCAAATTTCTGCGGGAATAGTCTGGCCAGCCGGTTCGCTCAGCCCATGACCTGTTGCAGCCTGACGACGTCATCAGTCATCCGGGCCAGATCGCCCCGGTCGAGGATGATCTCCGCGGCCCGGGCATTTTCTTTGACATGCGCGACCTTGCGGCCGCCGCACAGGGCATTGGTCTGGCCGGAGCGGGCGATGACCCAGGCGACCGCCAGGTGGGAGATCTCGCACTGGTATTTTTCGCAAAGCGGCGCCCAGCTCTCCAGAACATCGAGCACCTGGACCCGGTTCTCCGGCTTGTACCAGGGATTGCGGTTACGGACATCCCCATCCGGCACAATTGTCGCCATGGAGACCTTGCCGCTCAACAGGCCTTGCTCCAGCGGCATATAAGCCTGGAGCGTGATCTGGTGCTGCTCACATAGTGGCAGCAGATTGGCCTCCACATCAGCACGGCTGAGCAGGGAATATTTTTGCTGGATCAGGTCGATCCGGCCATACCTGAGGTACTCCTCCACGTGCTCAGCGGTGACATTGGACACGCCGATCGCCCGGATCTTGCCAGCCTGCTTCAAGCCCAGCAGCGCCTCCATCGTCTCGGCGATCGGCGTCTTGAACGGCTCGGTGGCCTGCCAGTGCGTGATAAACAGATCGATGGTGTCTGTCCCCAGATCACGCAGGCTCTGCTCCGCGCCCTCAATCACGGCCTTTTTCGACAGATTGCGATAAAAGCGCTTGCCATCACGTTCGATCAGGAATGCTCCCTCATCCGAATCCCAGACGAGGCCGCATTTGGTGGCGATCAGCACCTCAGAACGGCGGCCGCGGATCGCCTGGCCGACCAGCTGCTCACTGTGGCCGAGACCATAGGCTGGCGCTGTGTCGATCCAGTTGATGCCGGCATCGATTGCCGCCTGGATGGCTTCGATGGCCTGGGCATCGTCGCGCCCGCCCCAGCTGGCATCGCCGCCTGCCGCCCACGTTCCTAATGATACGACAGAACCCAGAAGGCCGGACTGGCCGATTTCCCGATAACGCATGGGACACCTCCGTGACAAGTGATTCATTGCGGACATCTGCAGATCCATTTCATCTAGCCTTGATTTTAACAAAGAAATCTCATTCCTGTGTTAAACTGGCAGCAGAATCTCTATGGATATAGGATAGCGATGGATCAATCACAGTTCGAAAGCGTGCGCCAGCATTATCTTGCCCGTCTCACACCATCCGGCAACTCCGGTCTGGCCGCAGCGAGCATCGGCACACTCGGCGAAAAAGCCCTGCATGCGATTGTCAAATCTTATATCGAACCAGATCCGGCTCGCCAAGAGATCAAGATCGGTTCCTTCCATGTGGACTGCTTTGACGGTGCCAGGATTCATGAGATCCAGACCCGCCATTTCCACAAGCTCAATGCCAAATTGGCCGCACTCCTGCCCGAGTATCCCGTCACTGTCGTCTACCCCATCCCCGCGCGCAAGTGGCTGCTCTGGATCGATCCGCAAACCGGCCTGGTCAGCAATCCCCGGCTGTCGCCCAAGCGCGGCAATCCGCCGGATGTGTTCCGTGAGCTCTACCGGATCAAAGCCCATTTGACCCATCCCAATTTCTCGCTCCTGATCCTTCTGATTGACCTGGAGGAATACCGGCTGCTGAACGGTTGGAGTGCGGACCGAAAAAAAGGCTCCCACCGCAGTGACCGTCTGCCCCTCGCCCTGGACCATGAACTGTGGCTGCATTCCCCGGCCGATTTTGCCCAATTGCTGCCAGCGGGCCTGCCAGACCCGTTCACCAGTATGGATTATGCCAAAGCAGCCCGGACCAGCCGCAGCACAGCCCAGACCGCTTTGAATATCTTGCGGTCGCTGGAGGTGATCTCCTGTTGCGGCAAAAAGGGGCGCGCATTGACCTATTGTTGCGCTTCGAGTCCCTGCAAGATCCCGGTGCAGGCTGAAACTGAAACGGTCGTGTAACAGGATATTAAGCGAAAATTGCAATAATCCTCTTGATTGTCAGATTGTTTTTCTGTAAATTGACAATCATAGCCTTGTCCATCATATTGTCGTTCAAACCAACTGGGAGCGTGCCATGGTTAGCAAAACTGACCTCAAGTCCGGCTTTACCCTGATCGAACTGATTGTTGTCATGGCCATCCTCAGTGTCCTGGCGGCTTTGGCCGCTTTATTTGTTCCTGCCCTGATCGAAAAAGCCCGGATGGCGACGGATCGGCAAAACATTGCCGTCCTCAATACAGCCACTCAGCATTATCTGTTCAATGCCCCATCCCCGAACCCGTTTGAAGTCGTTTCGGAAACCAATGATTCACGAATTGGCAAACTGATGGATTCCGGATATTTATCAGAACCGGTTGTCCCTCAACAAAAAGGTAAGGTTTTCGAATGGAATCTTCTGGACAAGACCTGGCAAATGGCAAACGGATCGCCAGATGCCGAGCAATTGATCGTCAATCCACCGAGTGAAGATACAGGGAGCAGTACCGAGCCCCCGGCCGAAACGGTTCCAGCCAGCGACTACGGCCTGGGCCTGGATGGCAAATCCAGCTTCATCACAACCTTTACCGGATCTGGCACCGTTATCGAAATCCCGGGAACAATCAGCGGTGTAACGGTGACCGGTATCGCCGCCGGTGTTTTCCAAGGCAAGGGGCTGACTGAAATCACCCTGCCAGAGTCCGTCAAGACGATCGAGCCCAGAGCGTTCATTAACAACAGCATCACAAAGATTACGATTGGATCGGGTGTATCGATTGATAAAAACGCCTTCAATGGAGGCAGCATTGATAAATTTGTCGATTTCTATACCAGTAAAAGCGTGAACAAAGCAGGCGGGACTTATGAATGGATTGACAACAAATGGGTGAAAAAATAGATTTGATCTTGCTGTCCTGGTCCGCTTTCGGCATGATGAGGTGAAGGATCCACCTGGGTTAAATGGCAAAGTTGATCCGCCAAGGAGCATCTCATGCAGACCATTAAAGAGGTCGCCAAAATGGCAGGCGTCGGGTTGGCCACCGTTTCACGGGTTCTCAACGATTCAGGATATGTCAAGGAATCTACCAGGCAAAAAGTGCTCGCAGCGGTCGAGGCGCTCCATTATGTCCCCAATGACGTTGCCCGCAATCTGCGCCACCAGTCGACCCGTTTTGTCGGCTTGATCATCCCTACGATCTGGCATCCGTTTTTCTCCAAGCTGGCTTATTTTATCGAACAGGAACTCTACTTGGCGGACTATAAAATGCTTCTGTGCAATTCCGAGCAGGCGCTCGAGAAGGAATTGCGCTATTTTGAAATGCTGCAGAAAAGCCAGGTTGCCGGCATCATCATGATTTCCTACAATGATTTTCCGGAGCCGCAATCCGATCTGCCGATTGTCACGATCGATCGCATCATCTCCCCGCGTTTTCTCCATGTTTCAGCTGACAACAGCCACGGTGGTGAGCTGGCAGCACAAGCCCTGGTTCAGAGAGGTTGCCGGAAGCTGCTGTTTCTGGGCAGTGCATCGCCGGTCCCCACCGAAGTCAACAACCGGCGTGAAGCTTTTGTCCGCCAGGCGCTGAAACTGGGTGTCGCCTGTACCGTCTACGAAGAAACCGTTCTGCTGAACCAGGAAATGACTGTGGTCCAGAACTTTCTCGCCCAAGACATTCCCTTTGATGGTGCATTGACTTCATCAGACCTCTTTGCAGCTGCCCTGATCAAGGCCATGGGTGATCGCGGACGGGCTTGCCCGGAAGACTTTCAGGTCATCGGATTCGACGGCATCCAGGACAATCCCTATTTCAAACCCATCCTTGCGACCATCCGGCAGCCCGTTGAAAAAATGGCCCGCAAAAGCGTCGAAATGCTGCTCGACAAAATCAACAACCAGGCGGCAGGTGAAGATGCAATCATCAACATCGAATTGTTTGCCGGGGAAACCCTCAAGCCCATCCTCTGATCATCAAGGCCCCCTTCGATCCGTCCTTTTGCGCCGGGTGATTGAATTGTGCATTTTGCATAATATGTCATTCGAATGTTCTATCATAATTTCTTGTAAATCAGCTATTCCTTTTTCAGTGAAGGTGATATAGTAAGCGCATGTGGAAACGTTGCCACTTTTCCACCCCACAGACCTTTCACCAGTCAATCATGGGCAAATCCATCACCTTTCTGCGAGGAGGCGAGTTCAATGGCAGCAGTCGAACCAGATATCCGTCCTGTTTACCATTTCACGCCCCGCCAAGGCTGGATCAACGATCCGAACGGCCTGGTTTATTACAAAGGACAGTACCATCTTTTCGCCCAGCACTATCCGCACGATGTCCGCTGGGGTCCCATGCACTGGCTGCATGCGGTCAGCGATGACCTGATCCATTGGCAGGAACTTCCGATCGCCCTGACCCCAGATGCCGATGGCATGTTTTTTTCCGGGTCAGCCTGGTATGATGCCGACAATCGCTCTGGTCTGGGAACGACAGAACATCCACCGCTGCTCCTGTTTTATACGCTGACAGGCGACAGACCCCAGGCTCAGCACATTGCCTGGTCGAACGATGGCATCCATTTTCAATATGA
>CAZCMX010000003.1:3282-4792 GCA_964499985.1 uncultured Mageeibacillus sp. | reverse complement strand
CAATGCACCCAGCCGGAAGCAGCCCCTATCTGGCTGGACCCTGGCTTGGACAATTATGCGGCAGTGTCTTTCGCCGGCATCCCCTTTCCGCTCGTCATCGGCTGGGGCAGTAATTGGGACTACGCGACGAGCCTGCCGACGCAGCACTATAGGGGCCAAATGACTTATCCCCGGGCCTTGCGCCTGCTTGCGACCAGCCAAGGCTTGCGCCTGGCAGCCAGTCCCTGGCCTGATTTATCCAGGCTGAGCGCTGCAAAACCCACCCCGGTGAGCGATCAGCCAGGCACCATAAGTCCCCTGGCCAATCCAGCGGTGATCCGGATCCAGGCTCAGGGGGCCTTCCAGTTGCGCTTGAGCAATGACTGCGATGAGCACTGGTCGATCCAGCTGAACGATGACAATGAACTTATTCTCGACCGCCATGCAGCGACCCAAGACATCTTTTGGCCCGAGACACCCGATGATGTGTTTAGCCGAGTCAGAATCAGCCGCACGAGCAATCGATCTTGCTCGCTCACGTTATTCCTGGACCGGACGAACATAGAGGTATTTGCCGATGACGGGCTGCTCGCCTGTCACCAATTGCTTTTTGCCCGCCAGCCTTATGACCAGTTGATGGTCGAGGGTGAAGCCACTGTCACCGTCCAAGACCTGACCGGAGATGCAATCATCCTGGACTGACCCCGGCCTGTCTATGCCAAAACGAAAAATGATATGGAGGAAGCATGAAGAACATGAAAAAATGGATGTCTCTCGTTCTGATCGTTGCCCTGTTTGCCACCCTGCTGGCCGGTTGTGCCAGCCAGGCCACCACCGCTGTGCCTGCCGAAACGACGGCTGGCGAAACCACCGCTGCACCTGCGGCAAAGTCTGATGTGAAAATCACGTTCCTGAACTCCAAGGGCGAAATTACCGCACAGCTGGAAGAAGCCGCCAAAGCCTTTACGGCGGAAACCGGCATCGACATGGAAATCATCCCTTGTCCGGCCGGCACCTCTCCGTTTGAAACGGCCTCTGCCATGTATAGCTCGGGCAGTGCCCCGTCGATCCTGATGGTCGATCCGAATGACGTACCGAAGTTCACCGACAAGGTCCTCGACCTGAGCCAGGAAAGCTGGGTATCCCTCGCCATGCCGGGTGCCCTGGATGCCGGTACAGTCGATGGCAAAGTGTTGTCGATGCCTCTGACCGTTGAAGGTTATGGCATCATCGCCAATAAGAAGACCATCGAGACAGCCACGGGATCGGCATTTGATCCGTCTACAGTCAAAACCTACAGCGACCTGGAAACCCTTTTTGGCAAAATCAGTGCTGGCGGTGTAGCTCCGGTCAAGATCTGCCAGGAAAACTGGTCTCTCGGTGCCCACCTGTTCTCCCAGGTCTATATCAACCAATCCTCTGATCCCGCCGCAGTCCAGAAATTCATCGACGACCTGAAGGCTGGCTCTGTCAAACTGATGGATAACAAGGTCTTTGTCGATTTCATGAAAACCTTTGACCTGATGATCGC
>CAZCMX010000003.1:1570-3221 GCA_964499985.1 uncultured Mageeibacillus sp. | reverse complement strand
ATCCGCTGAACTACCGCTATGAAGAAGAGCCGCGGCTTCTGACCTCAGGCCAGGCCGCCATGTGGTACCAGGGCAACTGGACATGGCCGAACTTCGCTGACAGTGCCGCTGCAGATGACATGGACTATGTCTTCCTGCCGCTCGTCCTTGGCGATGACGCCACTGCCTATGGCAATAGCCAGATCATTGCTGGTGTTTCCAAAGAAATGATGATCGACAAAGAACAAAACTCCCCTGAGCAGCAGGAAGCTGCCAAGCAGTTCCTCAACTGGCTGGTCACCTCTGATGCTGGCCAGAAAGCCATCGCAGTGGACATGAAGCTGATCCCGGCCTTCACCGGTTTCGCTTATGCGCCGGATGATCCGCTGGCCCGTTCCATCCTGAGCTACCTCGAAGCTGGCAATACCATGCCGACCATCGCCACACTCCCAGCTGACCATTGGGAAAAAATCGGTGGCATCCTCCAGAAATATCTGGCTGAACAAAGCGCTGGCAAGGGCAATCATGAGGCCCTGGCCCAGGAAATCGAAACCTACTGGAAGAATACCTGATCTGATTCACTTTGTTCCATCGAGGGGCAGCCTGCCGGACTGGCAGGCTGCCTGCTCATTGAGGAGGCAGCTCTATGTATGAAAAAACGCTCAAAGATAGAGTCGCGACATTCTTGATTTTTGCAGCGCCGACCCTCTTTATCTTTGCCACCGTCATGATCGCCCCATTGGTTTTTGGAATTTATCTGACCATGACCGACTGGGACGGTCTGAGCAATAACCTGAATTTTGTCGGGGTCCAGAACTACCTCGGGGTATTCCAGGACGCCGAATTCTGGCAATCCTTCTTTTTGACCTTGCGCTATGTCCTGGTATCGGTGGTCCTGATCAATATCGTCGCTTTCCTGATCGCCTATGCCCTGACTTCCGGCATCCGGGGCCAGAACGCCATGCGTGCCGGCTTTTTCACGCCAAACCTGTTAGGTGGCGTCATCCTCGGCTATCTTTGGAGCTTTGTCTTCTCCAAAGTCTTGCCCTTTGTGGGTGCAGGCCTGAATTGGCCCCTGTTCAAATCCAACTGGCTGACCGATCCAGACAAAGCATTCTGGGCGCTGGTCATCGTCACAGTCTGGCAATACTCAGGCTATATGATGATCATCTACGTCGCCGGCATGAGCAATATCCCGACCGATCTGCTCGAAGCGGCATCGATCGATGGCTGCCATGCCTGGCATCGCACCCGCTACATTGTCCTGCCCCTGATCGTGCCGTCTTTTGTCGTCTCGACCTTTTTATCCCTGCAACGCTGCTTCATGATCTATGATGTCAACTTTGCCCTGAATAAAGGTGGGCCCTACAACAGCACGCGAATGGTGGCCATGCATGTCTACCAGAAAGCCTTCCTTTCCCAGAAGCTTGGCGAAGGGCAGGCCGAGGCCTTGTTCCTGTTCATCATGATTGCTGTCGTCACAGGCGTTCAGCTGTACTTCAGCAAGAAACTGGAGGTGGAAGGCTAATGGCTGGCACAAACCGGATGAGCGGCCAGAACAAGGTTCTCGTCGCCGCAAAAACCCTGATCATGCTCGTTTTGCTGGTTCTCTACATCGTGCCATTTGTCATGGTTCTGATCAATTCCTTCAAACCAAACAAAGTCATCCTCA
>CAZCMX010000003.1:0-1470 GCA_964499985.1 uncultured Mageeibacillus sp. | reverse complement strand
GTCGACTTCGGCCCTCTGATGGCTGCCCTGATGCTGATCATCATCCCCGTCATCATCCTCTATGGCTTCATGCAAAAAAGCATCATCGAAGGCGTCGTCGCCGGAGCAGTCAAAAGCTGATCGAGCATTCGCAGACACGGTTCTGCACTCGGAAAGCCATATCATTCAAAATGAGATCCAGTGCCAGATTTTTCTTCCCGAAGAAGTCCGGCACTGGATTTTCTATTCCCTCAAACCCTTATCCAGTCGTTGTCTTCGCGGTTGCTTTGCACGCAGGCGGCGATGAATTTCATGCCGTCGAGTCCGGTCTGCATGTCGGGGTAATAATATTCACCGGCAACTTGTCCGGCTTTTTTGTCGAGCAGATGGCGGCAGAACTCGCGGTAGATATTGGCAAAGGCTTCGTAGAAACCCTCGGGGTGGCCGGCAGGCAGGCGCGACATCGCCCGGGCTTCGGGGTACAGATAGGCCCGTTCGCAGGTCATGATCTGGACCGGCTGGTCTACCAGCGCCACGCGCAAACGGGTCGGATCATCATGCTCCCATTCGATCGCGCCCTTTTCGCCGAAAATCTTGATCGAGAGGGTGCAGTCATGACCGATAGCGGTCGATGAGGTCCACAACACGCCCTGTGCGCCGCCCTGATAACGCAGCAAAATCCGCGCGTTCGATTCCAGACGGGCATTTTTCGGGTAATACCCGAACTGGGCGATGACCTTTTCCTCTTTCAGGCCTGTCATGGCGCGCAGCAGGTACCAGGCATGGATGCCCATGCCACCGACGACACTCGACTCACCCGCCTTGGCCGGGTCGCTGAACCAGTTGCTGAAGTGGTCCGGCTTCTGGTTCTGGGCCAGCATCTGAAAGTCCTCCGGATATTCGGCGACAATCTCCATCACCTCGCCGATTGCTCCATCGCGGATCAGGCTGCGGGCCTGCCGGATCATGGGGTAATGCGCATAGGTATAAGTGATCGCGATCGCAAGATCCTTTTCCCGCGCGATCGTGCACAACTCCTCCGCCTCAGCCACCGTCAGTGTGAACGGCTTCTCACAGGCGACATGGATGCCATGCTCCAGAAATACCTTGGCCACCGGATAATGCAGATGATTGGGCGTGACGATGATGACAAAATCGATGCCATCCTCACGCTGCGACTCGGCAGCGACCATCGTCCCATAGTCCGGATACACCCGGTCCTGCGATACGCCCCACAGATCACCAGAAGCCCGGTTTCGTTCCTGATCCCGGGAAAAAGCCCCCGCGACCAGCACCGCCTGGTTATCCATCAAAGCCCCGCGCAAATGACTTTTGCCGATATTGCCGCCAACACCGCCACCAACAATGCCAAAGTTCAATTTTCGGACCGGGTCCATTTTTCACCTCACACACTTTTTTGTCGAGAAATCGTCACTTCAATCATACAAAATAGTCATGAAAACTTCTAACCCAATGATGAAAAATCAATTT
>CAZCMX010000002.1:51625-97364 GCA_964499985.1 uncultured Mageeibacillus sp. | reverse complement strand
TTTGATCAGATTCTGATTAGATGCTAGCATGAAGTAACCAGCGCGGCAAATGATAGAAAAAAGAGCCTGCAAACACTGAGGCTGCAGGCTCTTTTCTGGTGATCCACCGGAGGCTCGAACTCCGGACCCCCTGATTAAAAGTCAGGTGCTCTACCGACTGAGCTAGTGGATCATTGGCTGGGGTGGCAGGATTTGAACCTACGCATGCGGGAGTCAAAGTCCCGTGCCTTACCGCTTGGCGACACCCCACCGGTCGGCATGATCGGTCACAGGTGCCTGGCGGCCCCGTGCGGGAGAAAAATGGGGTGGGATATGGGAATCGAACCCACGACCTCCAGAGCCACAATCTGGCACTCTAACCAACTGAGCTAATCCCACCACGTAGATCCCGGCTGCCGTGGCACGAAGTGATTATAAGGATCATGCAAAGCCTTGTCAAGCGATCCTTGAAAATTCACCCAGCCCATTTTTCCTCTGTTCCGGGCTCTGTTATACTGAGCTATCAGAGAGGTTTGAATTTTTACACATTCACTTCAGGAGGACTGTTTCATGCCTGATCTCAACGCCAGCCATCCCCTGCCCGTTTCGGAAAAATTGCCCCTGACCGGACCGCGCCTGTCATTGACCGCTTATAGCCAAGAAGATCTGCAGGCCTTATTGCCCTTTTTCCAGGACATGGCGACCTTGCGCTATTATCTGCCCACCACGGTCCGCCCTTTCAACCTCGAGCAAGTCGGACTGCTGCTCCAGGACTGGAATGATGGCCAGACCAATTTTGTATTTGCCATCCGGCAGCAAGACCAGATCTGTGGCCTGGTCAATCTGGACGGGCTGGATTTCCCCAATAGCCATGCCGAAATCGGGATTGCCATAACCAGCAAACTGCAGCGCGGCCAGGGCTTTGCCAGTGAAGCCCTGAACTTGCTGCTGGACTTTGCTTTTGGCGAACTCAATCTGCAGCGGATCTGGTGCCGCATCATCAGCGGCAATGAACCCTCGGTCCGCTTGTTTACCCGGGCCGGATTTGTCCAGGAAGGCGTCCTGCGCCGGCATGTCCGCCGCTCGGGCGATTTTCGCGACATGCTGGTCTTTGGGCTGCTCAGGGACGAATACCTGGCCAGCAAGGCTCTTTGAACGGCATTCAAGTCCCCTTGACCCGTTTGCAGGTTTGGCTTGTCCGACCTCAGGGTGGCATGGTAAGATTATTTCGGAATTCGATGTCCCGGATGGAGTCCGGGAATTATAGGAGGAATTGTTCATGAGCAAACTGATTGGTAATGCGATTTTCGGCCAGTCCGGCGGCCCGACCTCGGTCATCAACGCCAGTGCTGCTGGTGTTTTTACCGAAGCACTCAAGCAAACCGGCGTGATTGAAAAGGTCTACGGTGCAGCCAATGGCATTGTGGGTATCCTTAACGAAAGATTTTACGATATCGGCCAGGAAGATCCCGCCGAGCTCGAATTGCTGAAAACCACCCCCTCCTCTGCCCTTGGCTCCTGCCGTTACAAGCTGGCCCGGCCGGAGGTCGATGATACGGACTATAAGCGCATCCTCGAAGTATTCAAAAAATACAATATCCGCTATTTCTTCTATAATGGCGGCAACGACTCGATGGACACCTGCAACAAAATCTCGAAATTCATTGCAGCGTCCGGCTATGAATGCCGGGTCATCGGTGTGCCGAAAACGATCGACAATGACTTGTTCGGTACGGACCATTGCCCGGGCTTCGCATCGGCTGCCAAGTACATCGCAACCACGGTCATGGAGGTTTACCTCGATGCCCGCGTCTATGACACCGGTATGGTTACGGTCATCGAAATCATGGGCCGCAATGCCGGCTGGCTGACCGCTGCTTCTGCGCTGGCTGCAGCCAAGGGCCAAGGTCCGGACCTGATCTATCTGCCGGAAGTTGATTTCGATATCGACAAAATGCTGGCTGATGTCAAGAAGATCTATGAAAAAGAAAAGAAGGTCATCGTTTGCGTCTCCGAAGGTGTCAAAACCAGAGACGGCAAATATATTCCCGAATTGGTTGGCGAAGTCTCGGTCGATGCCTTTGGCCATAAGCAGATGGGTGGCACGGCCAGCGTCCTGGCCAGCTATATCAAAGGCAAGCTGGGCTGCAAGGTCCGTGGGATCGAGCTGTCCCTGATGCAGCGCTGTGCGGCACATCTGGCTTCCAAAAGTGATGTTGACGAGTCTTTCCTGTCTGGCCAGACCGCTGTCCGCATTGCTGTCGACGGCATGACCGATTTCATGGTCGGCTTCCAGCGTCCGGAGCAGGGTGAATACAAGTGCGAGATCAAGCTGATCCCCTTGAATGATGTCGCCAATACCGAAAAGGTTGTCCCGAAAGAATGGATCAATGAAGAAGGCAACTTCGTCAATGAGAAGTTCATCGAATATGCCCTGCCCCTGATCCAGGGCGAATCCAAGATTGCCATCGAAGATGGCCTGCCCCGCTTTGCCAAGCTCAAGAAAGTGCTGGTTGAGAAAAAGTAATTATCGGTTGGAAAGCTAAAAAAGCGAGAGCTGCCAGTTTGAAGCTGGCAGCTCTTTTTCATCTGGGAGCCAGGTCGTGACGGATGGCAAGAGTCAGGCCGGTCCTGCCGTTCACATTCAGGTTCTGGGCTTTTTCTGATGCGAGTTCGGTGGTCTTTGCGCCGGCAGGGCCTTAGTCCGCCTGGTCGAATTCCTGGGCTCCGGCACTGGCTTGGGCTTGGGCATCCGTTTGGCCAGCACCTGTGGTCTGGCGACTGAATAGCCGAAAAAGCCCAGCATCTGGCCCAGGGCATAGTAATTGCCATGGGCAAAGGCGACCAATCTGGCTTTGTCCAGGCATAAGCGCTTATCCTTGTCCAGCAGGGCGGCCTGGACTTCCACCGCCAGCACGCGGGCCAGAAACAAGTCATGTGAACCCAGTGGCAGGATCTGTTCGACCTGGCACGAGAGGGTCAGCGGGCTCTGGGCGACAGACGGCGCATGGTGCATCTGGCTGGCTTTTTCAGGCTGCAGACTGCAGGCTGCAAATTTGTCCAGGTCACGGCCTGACTTGACCCCGCAAAAATCTGTTGCCTGCAACAGGTTTTCATCGACAAGATTGATGACGAATTCTCTGCTCTGGCTGATCTGGGCATGCGAATGACGCGATGGCCGGATCGCCACAGACACCATGGGCGGCTCGGAATTGATGATGCCAGCCCAGGCAATCGTGATCAGGTTCGGCTGGTCGCAGCCCTCGCCGGGCAGGCCACAGCATGACACCAGGACAACTGGAACCGGCGCCAGCAAAGTGGACGGATTGAGCTCAATTCTCGAGCCTTGCGGCTGGGGTGGCAGGGTTGCACAATCAAGCGGCTGGTCCATCATCATTCCCTCACAGTTCAGATTCCGAGCATTTCATGATTGAGTAAAAAAGCTTTCACGTCGATTCCCCCGGCAAACCCGACCAGGCGGCCATTTTTCCCGATCACCCGGTGGCAGGGAATCAGGACGGGCAGTGGATTGGCCGCACAGGCAGCCCCGACCGCCCTGGCCAGCTGGCGCGGCACCTGGCCGGGCCTGGCGACCGTTTCCGCCAGCTCCTCATAGGACCAGGTTGCCCCATAAGGGATCCGGCGCAGACTGTCCCAGACCTGGCGCTGGAATGGGCTGCCCGTCTGGATGGAAAGGGGTACGGTGAAGGACCGGCACTGGCCATTGAAATAAGCCCGCAATTGGCGGCATGCTTCCACGAGCACCGGCGGTGCATCGTCAACCACCATCTGGCGCCCGGGCCGGCGGGCGCCGGGAAATGTGGAATCCAGAAATTCCACCCGGACAATGGCAGACGAATTGCTTTCGATATGCAAGGCCCCACCGGGGAAAGTCAGGATGGCGTCATAGGAAAGTTCAGGTTCCGGTATTGGCTTTTCTGATGGCTTGACCACGTGTTCAATCCTCCTGCGGATCCCAAGTCTGTTGCAAGGCCACCAGCTCCGGCATGATGTCGGGAGCAGTGAGCAGCCGGTATCCTGATGGGCCAGTCAATTCAAGCTGCAAGGCTGACCATTGATCCGATTTGAACGAACCGCCAGCCGACGGGTGTTTCAGAAGTCCCGGCAATTGCGCCAAAGCCTTTGTCCGCCCCGGCACCTGGTTCAGGCTGGCCATCCAGACTGTTTCGTCCTTGATGACCGGAAACAATCCCGGACGGGGGTCCAGGCGAAGCTGCAGCTGCAGGGCATCCGGATCAGCCGCCAGAAATACGGCCACCTGGCTGGCTAAAGCGGGCTGGCTGGAGGCTTTGCTGACCGAAAGCGCCTGGACTTGCACCGGGTAGGCACTTGGATCAGACGCAGCCATCGGCAGCGGAACCACCTGTGGACTCAAACGGCCGCGTGGCCAATCGGCCAGCCGGCTGGAATCGAGGACCTGAAAGGCTGCCTGATGGTTCGATAGCAATTGCTCAGTGGCCGCCAGGTAGTCTTGATAACCGATGTCCGGTCCTGCCAGGGTCATGCCACTTTGCACCAGCTGACGCAGAGCCTGGACCGTATTGAGCCATTCCTGGCTTTGGAAATCATAGCGGTCGCCATCCCAGCCCGTCCAGCCCGTGCGGGCCCGGTCCCCTCCACTTTGCACCGGCAAGAGCAGCTCCGGATTGGCCAGGACGACCTGCGGCGACTCTGTCTGGCCTGAAACATCAGCCAGCAGATGGCAATGCTCGACAAATTGCGGCCAGTTCATGACTTGATCTGCAGCCAATGCGGGAGCCGCAGGAAAAGCAGCCGCCTGATAAGACAGCAAAGGGACACCAAGACGCCAGGGCAGGTAGAGAAAGCCCTGCGGACTGAAGCAGCTGGATAAAAGGCCGGGATCGATCTTGTCTGCAGCCAGGGCTGGCTCATCCATCAGGAAGGGGGTCAGATCAAGCAGCTGGCTGGCTTGCCGGGGAGAATAATGGTCGGTCAGGACCAGATCCGGCCAGGTGCCGGCAGCGGTCCATTCCCGAGCCAAATCATCAGATAGAAAGGATTCGCGTGACAAGGGGATCGCGACCAGGCGCAGGTCGGATGCATAGGCGGACAGATAATCGAGACTGATCTGTTTGCCATTGCTGTCCTCATGGCCCAAGGTGCTCAGCTGGCTCCGGGTCAGCTCGAAATAGCGGCCCAACAAATCGAGCTCCGTGCTTTGCCAGGGTCCTGCGACCTGCAAGGTGATCAGGGTCTGTCCTGCGGCTGGCTGGTCATCTGGCTGATTCACATCCAGACCGGTTTGCGGATCGGTCTGTGCGCCCGGAGAACCACTGGGCGCTGGCAGAACCGGATAATCCGTCTGGCTGGGCAAGGAGCAGCTCGCCAGGCCGAGACAAATCAAAGCCAGGGCAATCGCCCTGGCCGGCAGGCAGAGCTTGGGTCCCAGGCGTTCAGTCCTGCTTTTTTTCATAAGTCAGAAAAGTAAATACCAGGCCATTTTCCTCTTGGTCCGGACTGGACCAGACCATCTGCCAGTCTGGCAATGCATCCAGATTGGGGAAAAAGGAATCTGCAGGGCGTTGGTCATGGATGCGGGTGACATGGATGCGCTGGCAATCCGACAGGAAGGCCCGGTAGACACTGCTGCCGCCGATGACAAAGATCTGCTTGTCCGGGTGGGCCAAGACTGCTCTGAGGACCTCGTCGCGGCTGTGGCAGACAGTAGCCCCCTCGACCGTCCAGTCCGGGTTCCTGGTCAAGACCAGATTGACACGACCGGGCAAGGGTCTGCCGCCCGGAAA
This sequence comes from uncultured Mageeibacillus sp., assembly GCA_964499985.1. Classification (GTDB taxonomy): domain Bacteria; phylum Bacillota; class Clostridia; order Saccharofermentanales; family UBA5734; genus UBA5734. Next base: position 91,599 of record CAZCMX010000002.1, on the reverse strand, counting down.
GGTCTGTAAGGTTTTCCGGCCCAGGATGACCACCTGGCCCAGGGTCATGGCCTTGAAGCGCTGCAAATCTGCCCGGATCCGAAACAGCAGCTCGTCCTGATGCCCGATGCCCCAATTCTGGTCTACGGCTACGATGGCTTCCAGCGCGGCCATGATTTCAGACCGCCACCGGAATCCGGACCATTTTTTCGCCGGTCTGATAATTGTGCAAGACAATATCATCGACTGTGAACTGGTAGAAATCCTGGATCTGCGGATTGATGGCCAGTATGGGAGCCGGATAAGTGGGCCGGCTGATCAATTCCCGGACCAGGGGGATATGCCGGTCATAAATGTGGGCATCGGCAATGACATGGACCAGCTCGCCGGGCTCCAGGCCACTCACTTGGGCAAACAGATGGACCAGGACTGCATACTGGGTGACATTCCAGCTATTGGCGACCAGCATGTCCTGGGAGCGCTGGTTGAGAATGGCATTGAGCGTGCGGCCGGAGACATTGAGGGTCAGGCCATAGGCGCAGGGATAGAGCTGCATGGCATGCAAATCGTGGTGATTGTACAGGTTGGTCAGCATCCGCCGGCTGCTCGGATGATGCTTGAGATCAAACAGCAGCCGGTCGACCTGGTCGAATTCGCCTTCCCTGTAGAGGGATTTCTGGGCCAGCTGATAGCCATAGGCCTTGCCGATGGTGCCTTGTTCATCAGCCCAGCTGTCCCAGATATGACTGCCGAGATCCGCAACCCGGTTGGACTTTTTCTGCCAGATCCACAGCAGCTCGTCGATGGCAGCCTTGAAATTGATCGGGCGCAAGGTCAGGATCGGAAATTCAGCAGCCAGATTGTAGCGGTTGACCATCCCGAAGGACTTGATGGTATAGGCGGGTGTGCCATCCTCCCAGCGCGGCCGGACATCGTTGCCGGTTTCATCATAGCCCTGGCTCAGGATCTGCTGGCAATTGGCAATGAAAATATCATCTGCGAGACTCATGGCTCGGTCTTCCTTCCTGTCTGTCAGAATCAAGGGTGTTTCCATACAGTATAAGCTATAAAAACGGTTTATGGGTACTGTCATCACAAAGCCGGCCTTAACCTGCCAAACCTGGCGGCCGATAAAGAAAAAGACCTGGTTTCCTCTGGTCACCCATGGAAATCAAGTCTTCATCTGATACTGGTCGGAGTGAGAGGACTTGAACCTCCGGCCTCTTGGTCCCGAACCAAGCGCTCTACCACCTGAGCCACACCCCGTCGACTTTTGCTATTCTACTGGTAAAAAACCACAGTGTCAAGGGTGATTTGGAACTTCGCCAAGATCCGTGGATCCAAGGTCCGGCAGACGCAAAAGTTGGCAAGCTCACCGGCTCAGTGAGCGATGTAGCGGGTATCCGATTCGTGTTTCAGGCGGGCAATCACGGCATCAACAGGCATCACCCCGAGATCGGCGGCCTGGCGGGAGCGGACAGCCAGACTGTCTGATTCAATCTCGGCGTCTCCCAGGACCAGCATGTATTGCAGCTTGTCCATCTGGGCCTCACGGATTTTCTTGCCGATTTTCTCGTCACGGCCATCGATTTCGACCCGCAGGCCGGCCTGGCGCATGCGCTGCGCAATGGCCCTGGCCGCATCGAGATGGCGTTCCGCAATGGGCAGGATCCGGGCTTGCTCCGGGGCAATCCAGAGCGGCAGGGCCCCGGCATATTTTTCAATCAGCAGAGCCAGGGTCCGTTCATAGCAGCCGATCGAGGTGCGGTGGATGATATAGGGATGACGCTTCTCCCCATCGCGGTCAGCGTATTCCATGCCAAACCGTTCTGCCAGCTGGAAGTCAATCTGGATCGTGATCAGGGTATCTTCCTTGCCAAAGACATTGCGGATCTGGATATCGAGTTTCGGGCCGTAAAAGGCAGCCTCACCAATACCCTCGACATAAGGGATCCCGGCATGATCGAGGATCTGGCGCATGGTCGACTGGACGGCTTCCCATTCATCCGCAGAGCCGATGTATTTCTCGCGGTTGTTTTCATCCCAGAGGGAGAACCGGTAGCTGACATCATCGTCGAGTCCGACCGCCTTGAGCATGAAATTGGCCAAGTCCAGTGTTCCCTTGAATTCTTCTTCCAGCTGGTCCGGCGTGCAGATCAGATGGCCTTCGGAAATGGTGAACTGGCGGACCCGGATCAGGCCATGCATCTCGCCGGATGATTCATTGCGGAACAGGGTCGAGGTCTCGCCATAGCGGATCGGCAGGTCGCGGTAGCTGCGGGTCTTGGTCAGATAGGCCTGGAACTGGAACGGGCAGGTCATCGGCCGCAGGGCCAGGACCTCCTCGGTATCTGCCTTTGCGGCATCACCGATGATGAACATGCCGTCCCGGTAATGGTCCCAATGGCCGGAGATCTTGTACAGGTCCGATTTGGCCATGAAGGGCGTTTTAGTCAGCTGGTAGCCGCGGCGTTCTTCCTCATCCTCGACAAAGCGCTGCAGCAGCTGGATGGTGCGGGCGCCCTTCGGCAGCAGGATCGGCAAGCCCTGGCCGATATAATCGACCGTTGTGAAGTAGCCCAGCTCCCGGCCCAGTTTGTTGTGGTCGCGCTTTTTGGCTTCTTCCTGCTGGTCGAGATAATCCTTGAGCTGCTGTTTGTCGGGGAAGCTGGTCCCATAGATGCGCTGCAGCATTTTGTTTTTCTCACTGCCGCGCCAGTAGGCACCGGCGACCTGAGTCAGTTTGAAGGCCTTGACCTCGCCTGTCGCCGCCAAATGAGGGCCGGCACATAAATCGACGAATTCACCCTGGCGATAGAAGCTGATCACGGCATCGGCCGGCAAATCATCGATCAGCTCGACCTTATAGGTCTCGCCTGCCTGTACCATCAGGGCCCGGGCCTCATCCCGCGGCAATTCAAATCGCTCGATGGGGAAATTGGCCTTGACGATTTTTCGCATTTCATCTTCGATTTTCCCCAGTTCCTCCGGTGAAAAGGGCTCATCGCGGTCAAAATCATAATAGTATCCGGACTCGATGGCCGGTCCGATGGCCAGTCTGGTCTGGGGATAGAGCCGCTTGACCGCCTGGGCCAGGATATGCGATGACGTATGGCGAAATGCGTGACGGTAGGACGCATCGGAAAAATCAGACATAAAAACCTCCAAGCCTGCCAGCAAGATTTCGGGATGCTGTAGACAGGCCATTTCATGATAATCAATCTGGCCGGTTTTGTAAATTCTAACCCTGGCGATCCGGTTCTCCGGTAACCTCTGTTTCCGGTTTCAAACCTCTCTGGTTCAGGATATGCGGATTAAATCCCGGATGGCGTCGAGTCGGCTTTGCTTGATTCCGGAGACTTGCATCAAGTCCTCCGGGCTTTTAAAAGGGCCATTCCTGGTGCGAAAATCAATAATCGCCTTGGCCGTTGCCGGACCGATGCCGGGCAGCTGGTCCAGCTCGGCCAAGGTCGCCGAATTGACGTCGACCTTTTGCTGGTCTGGGCTGATTTCATGGACCAGGACCTCATTGCTGGCCGGATTTTCGGCCAGCTCGGCCTGGGTCGGGATCCGGATATGGCAATTGCCCGTAATGGCCAGAGCCAGGTTGATCTCCTCCCGGGCCGCATTGGCGAGCAATCCGCCAGCCTGGGCAACCAGCTCATACAAGTAGCTGCCACGTTCAACCTGGTAAATGCCGGGATTTTGGATGGCGCCCACCAGGTAAACGGGGACCAGATCGCGATCCTTATCCTTTACTGGCTGACCCGAAGCCGCCGGCTGGTCTGTCCGGTCAGAAGGGCCCTCTGTTGCCTGGCCCGCCTGGGTGATGACGGCCAGTCCCGCCGGCTGGCTGCGCCTGATTTCCAGGGCGGCAGCGGCCAGGGAAAACAGGCAAAGCCCTATCAGGAGCAGGACATAGCGGCGTTTGAGTTCGATCGTCTGCATGCTTCCCTCTTTCGCAAATCAAGACAAGCATAGCAAAACGGGCAGGCGGTCCTGCCCGGGGTTCAGACGTCAAATCTCGACAGGAATCGACAGCCGTTTGCGCAAGCCTTGCCCGCAGAGGGCTTGCCGCGGCCAGGCAGGCGACAAGTCAGGCTTTGCTGCGGCTATGCTGCCAGAGCTTTTCCAGGCTGTAGAATTCTCTTTCTTCAGTATGGAAAACATGGACCACGACATCGCCATAGTCGAGAAGAATCCAGCGGGAAGACTCAAAGCCTTCCACATGGTCGACCGGGCGGTTGTCCTTTTCCTTGATCAGATATTCCACCTCATCCGCCAAGGCTTTGACATGGGTGGTCGAGGTGCCGGTGGCGATGATGAAATAGTCTGCGAGGATGGTCTTGTCGGACACATCGATGACTTCGATGTCCTTCGCTTTTTTATCGTCCAGGATGGTTTTGATTTTCTGGGCCAAATCTGATGCAGTCAATGTATTTCTCCTTTATGATCTTTTGCTTTTGGGGAATGGACCGGGATGCCCAAGGCCCGGATGGCTGCCTGGGCATAGGGGTGCGAGGGCTTTTGTTCCCGTTCGAGAAAGGCTTCGACTTCGACCAGGCAGAGGCGCATGGCTTGGAGCAGGTCGGTTTCGGCAGCCTGGCGGATGGCCTCGAGATTGTTATAGGTCCGGGCAGGTTCAACTTTGTCAGCGACATAAATCAAAAGGTCCAGCGCAGTCATCGCTCCATTGCCAGTGGTATGGAAGTGGATGGCTTGCAGGATCTCCGGATCTTCAATACCAAACTGGTGGCGCGCCAGATAGGCACCCGCAGGGCCATGGGCCAGGGCAGGCTCCAGCAGCTCCGGATCTCCTGCCAGGCGAGCATAATGGAGCACCGTATGGGCATCCAGGCATTTGGCACAGTCATGCATCAGGCCAGCGATCCCCGCCTTTTCGACAGATAAACCATGCTTTCTGGCCAGATGCATGGCATAGCGCATGACATTGAGCGAATGCAGCAGCCGCTTGGGGTTGAGCAGGGGGCGAACCTGACATTCATAGTCAGACAAGATGTGCCAGATTTCCGGTGCGACCTCCGCCAATTCGTCATCATAGCCGTACAGGTCGTGGCGGAGGATCAATGCCAAGACCCGCTCGGGCACCTTGCCGGGATCCAGCTCACCCCGGACCGCGGCCTCCCGGACTTCGGTGGCTGACAACTCCAGCATGGCAGTATCCAGAAACCGGATCCGGGCTGAATATTGGTTGCGCAGCAGCTCGGCCTGGACCAAAGCGGCAGACGGAGAGATGCCGCCGCGATGGGCGATCAATAGGTCCGCCTCGGCCAGGATGAGCTCAGGCGAGCGCCAATCAGGCAGATCAAACAAAACATCTGAGCCATAGACCAGGACGATCCGATCGTCAGGCGAGATCAGCCGGCGCAATTCGGCAAGTGTATCGACCGTATAAGATCGCCCCGTCCGCCGGATTTCCAGATCGGAAACCTCAACCTGGGCCAGATCCGACACCCCGCGCTGGGCCATTTCAAAGCGATAGCCGGCGGCCGAGACCTTCAGCTTCATTTTGTGCGGCTGCTGGCCGGATACCATCAGCAAGATCCGGTCGACCTGGCCGGAGGCTAGCGTGGCTTCGACCAGTCTGCGGTGGCCATTATGAAAGGGATCGAAAGTCCCGCCAATCAAGCCGATCGTCGTCACGTCCGGCCGATATCCCTGCGATAATGGGCCTGTTCGAAATGGATCCGGGCGACATCGCGATAGGCCTGTTCGATGGCTTCCGGCAGCGAGTCCGCTAGAGCCGTCACGCCCAGGACGCGGCCACCTGCAGTGACCACCGAATCGCCCTCCTGTCTGGTGCCGGCGTGGAAAACCAGACTGTCGGTGACCGAGGCCAGGCCTGAAATGGGATAACCGGTCGTATAAGAACCCGGATAGCCACCAGATGCCATCACCACACAGCAGGCACAGCGGTCCAGCCAGTTGATCTCGATCTGGTCAAGCCGGCCTTCCAGCACAGCCAGGCTGATATCCAGGAGATCGGTCGCCAGCAATGGCAGCACCACCTGGGCTTCCGGATCACCAAAGCGGGCATTGTACTCGATCACCTTCGGGCCATCCGGGGTCAGCATCAGGCCGAAATAGATGACACCCTTGAAAGGGCAGCCTTCGGCGGCCATGGCATCAATGGTGGGCTGGAAAATGGTCTCCATCATCTGCCGGTGTTCTGCAGGCGTGAGGCTGGCCCCGGGCGCAATGGTGCCCATGCCGCCCGTATTCGGACCCTGGTCCTGGTCATAGGCCCGCTTATGGTCCCGGGACGAGACCATGGGCACGACCGTCTTGCCATCGGCAAAAGCCAGCACCGTCAGCTCCGGGCCGGTCAGGAAGGATTCGATGACCACCCGGCTGCCGGCTTGGCCAAAGGCATTGCCCTCCAGCATGTCACGGACAGCCTGCTCGGCTTCCTGCTGGGTCTGGGCGATGATCACCCCTTTACCCAGGGCCAGGCCATCGGCCTTGATGACAATCGGCAGGTCGGATTGGGCCAGATGGGCCAGGGCGGAGTCAACGGTTTCAAAGACGGCATAATCCGCCGTCGGTATCCGATAGCGACGCATCAGGTCCTTGGCGAAGGATTTGCTGGCCTCGAGCCTGGCGGCGGCTTTCGATGGGCCAAAGGCCCGTACCCCGGCGGCCTGCAGGGCATCCACCAGGCCCAGGGCCAGTGGATCATCCGGAGCCACAAAAACCAGATCGATCGCTTCTGCGACGGCAAACTGGACCAGGCCCTCGAGGTCAGTCGCCTTGATGGGCACGCAGGTGGCAATCTGGGCGATACCGGCATTGCCCGGGGCACAGTAGAGCTGGGTCACCTGGGGGCTCTGGCTGAATTTCCAGGCGATGGCATGTTCGCGGCCACCGCCGCCGACAATCAACAAATTCATAAAATAAGGGGTTCTCCTCCTGTTACAGCCTCAAAACACAGTGTCTGGCACCGGTTTTTAAGCCCGGGCCGGGTAAAAAGCGAGCTTAGTGCCGGAAATGGCGCATGCCAGTAAAGACCATCGGGATCTTGGCCTGGTTGCAGGCAGCAATGGATTCCTGGTCGCGCAGGGAGCCGCCGGGCTGGATAATGGCTGCAATGCCAGCGGCAGCGGCAGCCTGAACGGTATCGGCAAAGGGGAAGAACGCATCCGAGCCAAGGATCGCCCCCCTGGCTTTGGCTCCGGCATTATTGATGGCGATGCCAGCTGACGTGATCCGGTTGGGCTGGCCAGGGCCAATGCCAACCGTCTGGCGGTTTTTGACCAGGACAATGGCATTGGATTTGACATGTTTGACCACCTTCATGGCAAAAAGCAGGTCCTCCTGGTCCGCAGCAGTCGGCTGGGCCTCGGTGACGATTTTGTACCCGTCCGCCGGCAGGACCTCCGTGTCCTGGTCCTGGATCAGCAGGCCGCCATAGACCTGCTTGATCATGAGCTCGCCGGCTGCGATCGGCTCGGCCACGGCAGGCAATCTCAGCAGGCGCAGGTTTTTCTTTTTCTGGAGGATATCGAGTGCCTCCGGCGCATAATCTGGCGCAACGATGACTTCGAGGAAGACGTCCTTCATCTGCTCTGCCACTTCGGCGGTGACGGGCCGGTTCAAAGCGACAATGCCACCGAAAATCGACACCTTGTCTGCTTCATAGGCTTTGGTCCAGGCCTCGAGCAAGGAGTCCGCACTGCCTACACCGCAAGGATTGGCATGTTTGATTGCCACGACGGTTGGCTCGGAAAATTCCTTGAGCAGGGCAATGGCGGCATCGGTATCCGCAATGTTATTGTAGGACAATTCCTTGCCGCCCAGCTGCTCAGCCTCGGTCAGAGAGCCTGCCTTGGGCAGGGCTTCGCGATAGAACGCCGCCCCTTGGTGCGGATTTTCGCCATAACGCAGATGGCTGACCCGCTCAAAGGTCAGGGTCAGCTGTTCAGGCAAGCCTGGGAGCGCGGTTTCCCCTGCATGGCTCGGGTCTGACTGGCTTTGGAAATACTGGGCAATCAGGGCATCATAGGCTGCCGTATGCTCGAAGACTTTCCTGGCCAGATGGAACCGGGTGCCCAGAGTGGTATTGCCAGTGGCTTCAAGCTCGGCGAGCACGACATCATAATCGGCCGGATCCACCAGGACCGTCACGTCATGATGGTTCTTGGCAGCTGCGCGCAGCATGCTGGGGCCGCCAATATCGATGTTTTCGATGCATTCTTCCGGCGTGGCACCCGGTTTCATGACCGTTTGCTTGAAGGGGTAGAGATTGATGATCACCAGGTCGATGGGCTCGATGCCAAGGCGGGCAATCGTCTCCATATGTTCCGGATTGCTGCGGATGGCCAGAATGCCGCCATGGATTTTCGGGTGCAGGGTTTTGACGCGGCCGTCGAGGCATTCCGGAAAGCCGGTCACATCGGACACATTGGTGACCGGGATGCCGGCCCGGACCAGGGCCGTCGCCGTCCCGCCGGTGGATACCAGTTCGATCCCGAGCTGGTTTAGCTTTGTGGCCAGTTCAATGAGGCCGGTCTTGTCTGAGACACTGATTAATGCACGTTTCATCATTTTAGTAACCTCCAAATGCATGAACGATTTCAAGGTGGATGGGCTCAGGGGCTGATCAGGGTGCGGCGGCCTTCGATCCGGACCCGGCCGGCCGCAATCAGGGCAATGGCCTCGGGCAGGATGACTTGCTCGGCCTCGGTCATGATCCGCTGCTGCAAGGTTTCCGGCGTATCGGAGTCCAGGATATCGACAGCCTTCTGCAGCAGGATCGGGCCTTCGTCATAGTGTTCATCGACATAGTGGACGGTCGCCCCAGACACCTTGACCCCATAAGCCAAAGCAGCCTGGTGGGGCTTGATGCCATAGAGGCCCGGACCACAGAAGGCGGGAATCAGGGCGGGATGGATATTGATGATCCGGTTGCGGAAGGCTGCCACGACACCCGGTCCCAGCAAGCTCAAAAAGCCCGCCAGGACGACCAGGTCGACGGCGAAAGGCTCCAGGGCAGCCAGAATGGCCTGGTCATAGGCCGCAAGGTCTGGGTAATCCTTGCGGGCAATCACCAGGCAGGGGACTTTGGCCTGCTCGGCCCGGATCTGCGCAAAGGTACCTGGTTTTGAGGCGATGACACAGGCGACCGACACCCCAGTCAGCCGACCCGCTGCCATCTGGTCCAAAATGGCCTGCAAATTGGTGCCACCGCCAGAAACAAAGACCGCCAGCTTGAACATCCTGGTCTACCTCTCCTTCTGCTGGCCGAAAAACCAGGCAGAGTCAATCGGGCGGATGCTGGCGGCAATTGCCGGAGCGGGGGGCACCGGATACTGGCCATTGAAGCAGGCGGAGCAGCTGGTCGCGGGATCGCCACAGCAAGCCTTGAGACCGGAAAGGCTGAGAAATTGCAAGCTGTCGGCTCCGATATAGGCGGTCAATTGGCCCAGAGTCATCTCACAGGCCGACAAGTCATGCTGGCCAGGGGTTTCGATGCCATACAGGCAGGGGTACTGCAGCGGCGGTGATGCGACGCGCATATGGACCGACCGGGCTCCGGCCTGGCGCAGCAGGCTGATGACCCGCCGGGTCGTCGTCCCACGAACGATGGAATCGTCCACCAGGACGATCGATTTATTTTGCACGGCATCGATCAGGGCTGTAAATTTCAAGTCGATCAGCCATTCGCGCCGCAGCTGGTCCGCATGCAGAAAGGTCCGGCCGACATAGCGGTTTTTCAACAGGCCACTGCCATGGATGATCCCGGCAGCCTCGGCATAGCCGATCGAAGCTGCGAGCCCGGAGTCCGGGGCCCCAATGACCAGGTCCGCCTGGCAAGGATGCTCCTGTGCCAGTCGCCGGCCGGCAGCCACCCGGGCGGCAAATACATTGGTTCCGTCCAGAGTGCTGTCCGGGCGGGCAAAATAGACATATTCAAACAGGCAGGAATGGCGGTCCGGCGGGTCCTGGGGCAGACTCGAAGTGACCCCGGAAGCAGTCAGGCTGATGATCTCACCCGGTTCGATATCCCGCAGGAACTGGCCACCGGCCGAGCTGATCGCACAGCTCTCCGACGCCAGCAGGTAGACCCCATCCCGTTCACCCAGGCATAAGGGCCGGATGCCCCGGGGATCACGGACGCCGACCACCCGGTCTGCGGTCATCAGGACGAGCGCATAGCCACCGGCCAGCTCTGTCAGCATCGCCCGCAGGGATGATTCGAGATGGTCTTCCAGGACCTGATGCCGGGCCAAAAGGGCCAGGATGATTTCGGAATCAGCCCGGGACTGGAAAATCGCCCCTTGTTCCTGCAGCTGGCTGCGCAGCTGGCTGGCATTGGTCAGGGCCCCATTGAAAGCCAGGGCGACCTGGCCACGGCGCGATTTGATCAGCATCGGCTGGGCCGCCTCGAGGCTCTGGTCCAGAGGCGATGGATAACGGACATGGCCGATGCTGGCATGACCCTTCAGGACCTGGATCGCCATTTCATCAAAGCCTTCCGTCACCAGGCCACGCCGGCGCTGGCAGATCAGGGAGCCAGACTGGTTGACGGCGATGCCGGAACTGTCTTCGCCCCGATGCTGGAGGCCAAATAAGCCGAGGAAGGCCAGGCGGGAAGCATCCTCAATCCGGCCACTGGGATCATAGACCGCGAAAACGCCGCATTCATCATGTAACATCCCTGATTCTCCCATAAAGGTCAAAGTCCAGCCAATTTTTCCTGGAGACGCTGGTTGCGCTGGTCAACCGCCAGAGCCAGCTTGGCCTTGTAGGCCGCCAGCTTTTGCACAAGATCAGCCTGGCCGAGGCTGAGCATCTGGACAGCCAGGATGGCCGCATTGGCTGCGCCATCGATCGCAACCGTTGCGACCGGAATGCCGCTGGGCATCTGGACAATGGCATACAGGGCATCCAGGCCATTCAGTGCGCCGCCATGGATGGGAACGCCAATGACCGGCAAAGTCGTCATGGCAGCCAGAACACCCGGCAGATGGGCTGCCAGGCCTGCGGCAGCAATGATCACCCCGAAGCCTTCGGCCGCAGCTGATTTGGCCAGTTCTGCCGCCCGGTCAGGCGTGCGGTGGGCCGAGCAAACCGTGGCTTCAAATGCAACCCCGAATTCCTGCAAGGTCTTGAAGCAAGCCTCCATGACAGGATAATCGGAATCTGAGCCCATGACGACCAGTACTTTTTTTTGCATCGTTTTTCCTCCGCTCAATCATAACCCAATCCGGCTGGCTGATTCTAAATTGCCAAAATCGCCGCAAATTGCCTAAAGTGTAACAAGGGCCCTGGGGTTCGTCAAACCGGCGGGGCCATGGCGGCCCGGACCTGGCGACTGGCTTCCTCGAGGCTGATCTGCAGCTGTCTGGCCAGGTCTGCCAAATCGTCATATTCGGGATAGGCCCGCTCGATATCCTGCCAGCGGACGGTCTTGATCCGGACAGGCCGGTTCGCGACGAGCACCGTTGTCACCGACCGCTGCATGACATGGCGGTCAATCCACTCCCGGCGGACTCCAATGGTACCTGCATGGGTAAACAGCAGGCTGACCGCTTCCCGTTCGAGCTCGGGCCGGGTGACAACGGTCAGGACATGGCCTGGGCGATTCTTTTTCATCTGCAAAGGACCAACTGCGACATCGAGCATGCCCCGCTCCAGCAGGAGTTCACTGAGAAAACCAAGCTGCTCAGCGGTCAGGTTGTCAATATGACAAGTCAGCAGAACCACACGGTCCAGTTCAGCAGGATCAAAGCCAGGGATTGTGCCGGCTGGTTCTGGTCCTTCGAGCCTTGGTCCGGACGATTCCTGGACTGCAGGCACTGTCCGGCTGCCGGTTTCACCGAGGATGACCCGCAAGGCATTGAGGCGTCCGATTTCACGCTGGCCGAAGCCATACCCTGTCGACAGCCGTTTCATCTGGGGCAGGGGTCCATAGGAATGGGCCAGGGTTTTGACCAGGGAGAATCCGGTCGGGGTGACGAGCTCAGTATCGCTGGTGCCCGTCACATAAGGAATATCCGTATTCTCGAGCATTTTCATGACGGCAGGAACCGGTACCGGCATCGACCCATGCTGGCACAGGATCGAGCCTGCACCATCATGCAAGGGCGAGGCCAGGACCTGGTCGATCTTGAGGTAATCCAGGGCAATGGCCGCACCTACGATGTCGACGATGGAGTCGATCGCGCCGACCTCATGGAAATGGACCTGGTCCAGGGGGACGCCATGGACAGCCGCTTCAGCCTGGCCGATTTCCAGGAAGACGGCCAGGGCGAGCTTGCGGATCGATTCCGGCAGGCTGGCCGCTTCGATCAATTGCCGGATATCGGCATAAGTCCGGCCATGGGTGTGCTCATGCCGATGGTGATGTTTGGCTTGATGGCCATGATGATGTCCATGTTCGTGCTCGTGGTCATGGTCGTGACTGTGCTCAGGGTCGTGGTCGTGCCCATGACCCTGATCGTGGCTATGGCCGTGCTCGGCCAGGTGAACCTGGAACGAGGTGCCCTGAATGCCACTTTTGCTGGTTTTTTCCGCATGCAGGTGATATTCAGCGGCAAGGCCCAGCGTGCTCAGGCCATTTTCGACCACGGCCAAAGGAACCCCGATATCGAGCAGGGCGCCCAGGAACATATCACCACTGATGCCGGAAAAGCAATCGAGATAGAGTATTCTCTGTTTCATGCCTGATTTTGCCTTTCCTGGTCTTGCCGGGCCAGGGCAGCCTGGACCCGCTGCTCAATCTGGCGGCAAATGGTTGCCGCCATATAGCCGGCACCAAAGCCATTGCCGATATTGTGGACGGCCACTCCACTGGCGCAGGAATTGATCATCGCCAATAAGGTGGTCACACCGGCAAAATTGGCGCCATAGCCGATCCCGGAGGGTACAGCCAGGACTGGCTTATCCACCAGCCCGCCCAAAACACTGACCAGCGCCCCCTCCATCCCGGCAACGGCGATGATCACATCCGCCTGGCGGATCTCATCGATCACAGCCAGCAGCCGGTGCAGGCCCGCTACCCCGACATCGGAAAACCGCCGGGTCTCACAGCCCAGAGCTTCCGCTGTCAGCGCCGCTTCTTCAGCGACCGGCTGGTCAGCCGTACCGGCGGATACAACCGCGACCAGGCCATTCTTGGCAACCGGGAACCGGCGGACACTGATCACTCTGGCCCGGGCCGAATAGGCCGCGTCAGCGGCTACCGCCTGGATGGCTTCATAATGTTCGAGGTCAGCCCGGGTTGCCAGCAGGTTGTCCCCATGCTCGAGGATGCTGATGGCAATCTGGGCGACTTGTTCAGGGGTCTTCCCTTCACAAAAAACAACTTCTGCAAAACCATTCCTGGCTTTGCGCGAATGATCGACTTTGGCAAAACCCAAATCTTCAAATTGTTCAGTCATTTTGCTTCATGATCCTGTCCAGGTTGCCGGGCTGCTGGATTCATGCTGCCCGTGCGATAGCCATTGAGGTCCAAAGTGGCGTAAGAAAATCCGGCCTGGTTGAGCAGATTGCGCAGGATCGCCAGCAATTCGGCAGAAAGGCCCTTGGCCAACTGGTCCGGATCGAGCTCGACTCTGGCCAGGCCATTGTGGTCGCGGACCCTGACCTGGCCCAGTCCATGCTGGCGCAACAGGGTTTCAGCCTGGTCAATCCGGGTCATGGCCGCCAGGGTGATGGGTGTATGGGTCGGAATGCGGGTGGCCAGGCAAGCCATGGCCGGTTTTTCGGCATAGGCAGGGCAGATTTCCGCGGCCAGGCGCCGGACCTCCGCTTTGGTGAAGCCAGCTTGGGCCAGGGGGCTTTGGATCGCCATCTCCCTGAGTGCGACAAGACCTGGCCGGTAATCCTTGAGATCATCGGCATTGGTTCCATCACAGAGGATCGGGTAGCCGGCCCCGCGGGCCAGCGCGCGCAAGGCGTCGAAGATGATCTTCTTGCAGTGGTAGCAACGATCCGGTGGATTGCCGGCAAAGGGAGGCAGCTCGAGAATGGTATCCGGCAGGTGGGCAATCTGGTGGTTCACGCCAGCCAGCATGGCCACCTGGCTGGCTGCGGCCTGGTCCTCCTGTGGCACCATCGGGGCCAGAGCCGTGACCGCCAGGACATTGTCCCGGCCCAGGATCCGGGCCGCCGCGACCACAAGGACGGTGCTGTCCACCCCACCCGAGCAGGCGACGGATATTTTCCCCAGTGGTTGCAAGACCCCGGTCAGCGCCGCCAGCAAGTCAGCGGGGGATCTCCAATGTGCCTGGTTCATTTGCTTGCTTTCTGGCCGGACAGATAGGCATTGATGAAGCCATCCAGATTGCCGTCCATGACACTGTCGACATCCACGACCTCATAGCCGGTGCGCAGGTCCTTGACCATGGTATAAGGGCAGAAGACATAGGATCGGATCTGGCTGCCCCAGGCGATGGCCATCTGGTTGCCCTTGAGATCTTCGATCCGGTCCATCTGGGCGGCGCGGGCCATGGCAAAAAGCTTTGCCTTCAGCATGCCCATCGCCGTTTCCCGGTTCTGGACCTGGGAGCGCTCGGTCTGGCAGGACACGACCACACCGGTTGGCAGGTGCGTCAGGCGGATGGCGGATTCGGTTTTGTTGACATGCTGGCCACCAGCACCGGACGAGCGGTAGGTGTCCACCCGGAGGTCCTCGGACCGGATATCGATTTTAATCGAATCATCGAGTTCCGGCATGACTTCAACGGAGGCGAAGGAGGTGTGGCGGCGGCCCGATGAATCGAAGGGCGAAATCCGGACGAGGCGGTGAACCCCCATTTCGGATTTCATGTAGCCATAGGCATTGTCGCCGATCAGCATGAAAGAAACGCTTTTCAAACCAGCTTCATCCCCGTCGAGGATGTCCAGCAGCTTGATCTCGAAATCATGGGCTTCCGCCCAGCGGGTGTACATGCGGTAAAGCATTTCGTTCCAGTCTTGCGCTTCCGTACCACCGGCCCCGGCATGCAGCGTGATGATGGCATTGCTGCCATCATATTCGCCTGTGAACAAGGTCTCCAGCCGCATCTGCTCAAAATCATCGCCGAGCTTTTTCAATTTCTCGCCAATTTCAGCGGCGATCTCGGCATCTTCGGCCTCTTCACCCAGCTCGCGGAGCACTTCGAGATCATCATATTCTGAAACCAGGGCCTGGAAGCGGTCCACTTTTTTCTGCAAGTGCTTGACTTTGGTCTGGATCTTCTGGGCTCGCTCGACATCCTCCCAGAAACCGGGCTCCTGGGCCCGGGCTTCCAGCTCGGCGATTTCATCCCGGACATGGTCAATGTGCAAGGCCAGCCGCAACTGGTCCAGCTTTTCTACGTACTGGCCCAGCTCTTGACGGTACTGGTCGTATTCAATCATTTGGGGGTGTTCCTTTCTACAAATCGTTTCAGGCGAAGCATGGCTTCACGGATATTTTCCAGGGATGAGGCATAACTGATCCGGACAAAGCCCTCGCCGCATTCGCCAAAGGCATTGCCGGGGACGATGGCGACTTTTTCCTCCTGGAGGAAGCGTTCGCAAAACTCGTTCGAGGACAAGCCGGTTGAGCTGATATTCGGGAAGACATAAAAGGCACCCAAGGGCTCAAAGCAGCCCAGGCCCATCTCCCGGCAGGCATGGACCACCAGGCGGCGGCGGCGATTGTACTCTTCACGCATCGGAGTGATATGGTCATTGCTGTGGCGCAGGGCTTCGAGGGCGGCATCCTGGGCGGTCGTCGGGGAGCTCATGATGATGTACTGGTGGATTTTATTCATCGCGGCCAGGATCGGCTCGGGACCGCAGGCGAAACCGATCCGCCAGCCCGTCATGGCAAAGGCTTTGGAAAAGCCCCCGATCAGGATGGTCCGTTCAGCCATGCCCTCCAGCTCAGCGATCGAGCAATGGCTGGCCGGCTCATAGGTCAGCTCCGCATAAAGCTCGTCGGACAGGACAACAATCGGCAGGTCGCGAATCACCTCGGTGATGGCCATGAGCTCTTCCCGGCTCATGACGGCACCGGTCGGGTTGTTCGGATAGCCCAGCATGATCATTTTCGTTTTGGGCGACAGTGCCGCCTGAAGCTGTTCCGGCCGGAGGACAAAATTGTCCTCGGCATTCAGCGGGATGGTCACGGGAATACCACCGGCCATCATGACGCAATTTTTGTAGGCGACAAAGCAAGGCTCGGGAATGATGACCTCGTCCCCCGGATTGATGACCGCGCGGACTGCAATGTCAATCGCTTCGCTGCCACCAACCGTGACCACGATCTCGGACTTGGGCACATAGCTCAAATGGAAACGGCGTTTCATATAATGGCTGATGGCTTCACGCAATTCGATAAAGCCCTGGTTAGGCGAATAATGCGTATTGCCAGACTCGAGTGAAAAAATCCCGGCCTCGCGAATCGCCCAGGGCGTGACAAAATCCGGTTCGCCGATGGACAGGGAAATCACCTGCCCCTTCATCTCATTGGCCATGTCGAAAAACCGGCGGATGGCCGAGGGCGGAATCGCCTTGGCTTTGTCGGAAATCAGTGTGTCCAGATTCATAGGACAACCGCCTCCCGGTTATCCTCATCCTTGCTGTGGAATTCCGTGCCATTCATTTTGTATTTTTTCAAAATGAAATGGGTCTGGGTCGACAAGACGGATTCCAGGGGTGCGATCTTGTCAGACACGAACATGGCCACGTCCTTGAGGCTTTTATCTTCGATAATGACCATCAGGTCGAAGCCGCCTGACATCAGATAGCAGGATTTGACCTGGTCATGCCGGTAGATGCGCTGGGCAATATGGTCGAAGCCCTGGCCACGCTGGGGGGTGACCCGCACCTCAATCAGAGCCGTGACCGGCGCCTTGCTGGTCCGCTCCCAATTGACCACGGCATTATAGCCCAGGATCAGCTTGCTGCTTTCCAGATCAGCAATCGTTTTTTCAACCTCTGCTTCGGGACGTCCGATCAATACAGCAATCTCTGCTGCCGTCAGCTTGGCATTGCTTTCCAACAGGCTGAGGATTTCTTCTTTCTTATGCATGACGACCTCCCAAAATGGTGATTCAAGCCTGAAAATGGCTCAAAGTTGTGGCTTCGATGGTATCACAACCGGAACTTTCTTTACAAGATAAAGATAAAACATGCCCAGCAGGCGCCCCTGGGCGAATACCTGGAGAACGGCGAAAAACTGCGGCACCAGGATGGACGTCAGGACCGTCTGGGGCAAGAGGCCAAGGACCAGGCTTTCCGGCAGCGAGAGCAGAATCGAGAGGAAAAACATCTGCAGCAGGATCATCATTTTAAAGCCATGGGTCAGTCGGATCGAAGCCTGGATGGCTTCAGGCAGTTTGCGATTTTCTCCCAGCAGCAGGATCGGCAGGAGATAGAGATTGGCAATCAGGATCAGGGCCGGGATCATGAACAGGAAGGATGACAACAAAACCGGAACCACCAGCAGGACCAGGGTGAGCAGCAAAGCGGGCAAGCCCTTGGCCAGGCGGACCAGGAGCGTCCTGCCGCCGAGGCCGGTTTGTTCACCTGCCATCAGCGCGGCATAGGCGAGGCTGGCCAATAGATCGACCAGGCCCGTCAGGGTGATCAGGGCCACCGACACCAGGTTGCCCGCAGACAAAGTCGGCAGCGTCTGGCCGGGATCTTGCATGAACTGTTCCACGGCATAGAAAAAGCCGCTGAAGTCCATGTCTCCGACGGGCAGGACGAAGGGGGCAATATTGACCAGGTACAAAAAGACAAAAGCAATCTGGACCAGTCTTTCATGCTTGACCTTGTATACTTTCAAGGCTTCGAGGGTCAGGATCAGGTTCATGGTGTCTCCTTTGAAAAAACCTTACGGAACCTTGTCGAGTCCGTAAGGCCACTGGTTCACGATCTATTGCTGCAAACTGGTCTGCCAGGGTCAGGCTTCGATTTCCTCGAGAAAGCCGCTGAAGACCTCGGTCTGGTTTTCCCGGACATAATCACGGATCCAGGCCAGAACGGCAGGATCGTCGATGGGCAGATCCGGAATCTCGGATCGCACCTCCACCAGGTCGAGGTGGAAAAGCCGGCCCGGGGCTGACAATTTCAGGGAATAGTCCAGGTCAGGATCAGCCGATAACAAGATATACAGGGTGTCGCCCAAATCGCCCAGGGGCAGCCGGTCGATGCTGGACAGACCCAGGGTGGCGACCAGATCGGTCCCTATCCCTTCGGTCGACTGCAAGTCCAGCTGACCGCCCGTCAATTCACACAGTTCCTTGAGCAGGGAAATCCCCAGGCCAACGGATCGGGTCGTCCTGGATGTGACAAAAGGGTCTTGGACTTTTGCCAGGAGATCTGGGGACATGCCACAGCCATTGTCACGGACAGCCAGGATGAGCTGGTCGGCCTCGGGCCGGGCATCAATTTCGATGGCGATGGCCGTCGCCCGGGCTTTGACCGAATTCTGGACAATATCCATCAGATGCAGCGACAAATCCCGCATAGCGTCTCCATTCGATTGAAACTGGGCAATATTATATCATTGCCTGGTTTCAGGCCGCAAGGCAGCCAGCAGATGGAGGCGGGCCTCCTGGGGATTGGACCAGGGCTGGACCTCGATGGGCCAGCCAGGTCCGTCGATCTGGTTCAGATGATGGGCGTCGGAATCAACCAGATACGGATATCGCTGCAGCTCCGGGTGCGTCTTGAAAAACTGGCCCGGATCCACTCGCCGTGACAATTCGATCCAGCGGGTGGGAAAATCCTGCGGGACCGCCCCGAGGCTGGTCAGCATGCTATTGGCTTCACGGTCCAGATGGGCCGGGATGCAGACACCGCCAAGGTCCAGGACCTGACGGGCGATGTCATCACAGGACAGCTGGCAGGCCTGCATGAGCAGCCGGTCCTGGTGGCCGACCGGCTCGTCATCCTCATTAAACAGCAGCTGTTCGCCAAATATCTCTGGCCGGTTCTTCAGCGGCAGCAGCGTCGCCTGGATTTGATGTTCCATGTACCGGGCGGCAGGCAGGTCGGGAAACAGGCAGAGCAAATGGATTTCTTCGCTGGATTCGACCTCCATGCCCGGGATCACCACCGGACCTGCATAGGCCTCGCCGATGGCCATCGCGGCTTCGCAGTTGCCACAGCTCTGATGGTCCGTCACGGCAATGAAGTCCAGTCCGGCCAGCATGGCCAGCCCGACAATCATGCCCGGGCTCATTTCATCATCCGCGCAGGGCGAAAGCGCCGAATGGATATGGAGATCGCACTGGGCAATCACGGCAGCGGGTTCAGGAGGGCATGCAGTCTGGCACTGGCCATATAGGTGGAGTCGCGGGTGCCCAGTACGATGACCCCTTTGTCAGCCGCCCGGGCCGCCACCTCGGCCGGCAGTTCGACGCCTTCCGTGAGCAGGACGCAGGCACAGTCGGTCAGGACTGCAACGGCGATGACATTGATGCTGTTCAAAATGGTCATCCAGACATCGGTTGGCTGGGCATGCGCCATGACCCAGCTGAGCATGTCACAGGCATAGCCACCAGTCACTTGGCGGGCCGGCAAATCGCCGCCGACCAGGATTTGGGCATCTAGGGCTTGAACCACCTGGTCAAGGGTGAACATGGCCATCCTGTCCTCCAACCGGCTTGGTATGCCGGTTCATTTCATATTCCAGATCACTCATCTGGGCAGCCACCGCGCGGATCCGCTCCTTGAGCTTGAAGATGCAGTCCGACTCGACCGCGAGCCCGCGGACAATGTCCTCGGCCAGGGCGGAGCAATCCGGGGCACCACAGGCCCCACAATCGAGGCCAGGCAATTGATGGGTGATTTTTTCCATTTGCTCGTACTTTTCCAGGGCCTTGAATATATCCGGGTCCAGTTTCAAGGCATTGTTGGCTGCCGGCATCTCGGGCCAGGGCTGGATCGTGACCTGGTCTGTCTTATAGGTCGATTCGCCATGGGCTTCTTCAAACAGCTCCGCCTCCCGGATATACCGGTTCATGCGGGATTTGGCCGAGAAACGGTTGGCAACGGTCAGAGGGCCTCCAATGCAGCCGCCCATGCAGGAATTGGCTTCGATGAACTCGATATCGCGCAGCCGTTCATTTTCGATTTCCTCCAGGATGGCGATGGCATTGTGAATCCCGTCAACGGCCAGGTATTTTTCAATCATCAGGCCGATGGCCTCGCCGCCCGTGGCGCCCCAGCGAACCCCATTGGCATCGGCCAGGATCCGCTGTTCAAATTCAGCCACCTGGTCCGAGTTCATTTTCTCAAGCTTGGCCAGAATCTGGGGGTAGACCTCGGCGATCGCCAGGACACCGTCGACCTGGGTCGGCCTTTCGCCGATCGGATTGGTCACGGCGGTCCGCTTGGCCGGACAGGGACTGATGAAGAAAATTCCGATTTCCTCGGTTTTGAAAGAGGTGCGGGCCAGCGCATCGCGCCGGGCCAGCTCCGCGGTCACCTCCATCGGCGAATCAAACGGCACCAGGTTGTCAATCAGGCCGGGATATTTCTCCTGGATGACCCGGACGACGGCCGGACAAGCTGACGAAATCAGGGGCAGCCGGCCTTGCTGCCGGGCCAGGGGCAAATAATCCACCGTTCCCTTGGTGACAATTTCGGCACCAAGAGCGACCTCGTAGACATCATCGAATCCGATATTGAGCAATGCAGCCAGAACCATCGGCCGGGTGGCCGGAGCCCCGAACTGGGCATAGAGAGAGGGTGCAGCCAGGGCGACTGTATACCGGTACGCCTTCAGGGCATCGAGCGTATCCATTTCGGCGCTTTTGGCATGATGGGGACAGGCCTTGATGCATTCCCCGCAATCGATGCAGCGTTCATCGGCAATCCTGGCTTTGCCATCGCGGACCCGGATCGCTTCAGTCGGACATTTCTTGATACAGTTCGTACAGCCTACACATTTCTCTTCGTTCAGCCGCACTGAATGGAGTTTAGCCATGACAGGTTTCCTTTATGCTTAGAAACGGACCATGATCGTTACAGTGGTGCCTTTGCCGATCTCCGTTTCAATGGACAGGTCGTCCGAATGCTTTTTGATATTGGGCAGGCCCATGCCGGCACCAAAGCCCATCTCACGGGCAATGTCAGGGGCGGTGGACCAGCCCTCTTGCATGGCCAGGCTGACATCCGGGATGCCCGGTCCCTGGTCGATGATCCGGATCATCACATGGTCCGGATAGATTTCCACCTCGGCCTGGCCACCGTCGGCATGGATCACGGCATTGATTTCAGCCTCGTACATGGCGATCGCCGCCCGTTTGACCGCGACTGGAGCCACACCGAGCCGGTTGAGGGCCTTTTTGGTGCCGCTGGAGGCCTCGCCAGCATTGATAAAGTCCGATCCGCGGATCTTATATTCGAGTTTGACCGGTTCGATCATTTATTCCCCCTTGCCCTTGACCCCGTTCTGGTACAGGATACCGCAGGCGGAAAACATCGGCAGCGGGGTCGACAAGATGCAAATCCCCTTTTCGCGGGCCAGGTCGAGCATGCCACGGTCCGGCACCTTGCCCCGGACAAAAACAATGACCTTGACATCCATCATCTCGGCCGTGCGGATGGTTTGCGGATTGACCAGGCCGGTCAGCATCATCTGGTTGGTCGAGCAGGAAAAGGCCATGACATCACTCATCAGGTCGGCGCCACAGGCCACATTGACATCCAGGTCCATATCGTCACCGGCCACCAGGATACTGGCAGAGATGGCATCGACACATGCACTCAGTTTCATAGGGATCTCCTTGTGAGATTGTTGTAGAAGAGGTTCATCTTGCACAGTTGTCAGCTCATATTTCGGCAATGTGTCCAACAGGTTGTCTAAACACACTTGTAAAGATTATAACATGTATGCTATCATCCGAACAACGGATAAAGTTTGTTCACAGCCTGAGCCGGACAGAAATAGTAGGTCCTGACCTCCTGATTTCTTAGAAAAAGCCACTGTCACTTTCTTGATCCGAGAATAATTGGGAGGTTTTTCCGACATGCCAGACAAAATTTTAACATGCAAAGACTGTGGAGTTGAATTCGCGTTCACCGAAGGTGAGCAGGCATTCTACAAAGAGAAGGGCTTTGAGAACGAACCCGTTCGTTGCCCGGACTGCCGCAAGGCCCGCAAGAACAGCAGACGTCAACAGGGTGGCATGGACAACAGATTCTAATCTGGCATCCCCTCCCCGACCGCAAATCAAAACCGTCCCCGGCACATTGAGCGCCAGGGACGGTTTTTCATTTGGGTCTGGTCTCTGGCCTGGCTCAATGGTTCGAGTCACAGGTGCAGATGCGCATCCAGCCGGTCAGGTAATCGCCAAGAATCGCCAGGATATCAGCCAGCTGGCCTTCTGCCAGGGGTTGTTCCGGATTGAAGCCTACGCGGCAGGCGATCTCCCCGGCAACGACAGGTTCCAGCCAGTCCAGGCCATAGGCGCCAAAGAGGGATTCCACCTGGCTCCGCGGCACTTGCGGATCCAGCCGGACCAGGGCCTGGACCGGGGCCTGGTCATGGGGCAGGATATTCTCCCGGCCGGTATCCTGCCAGAGGGCAATATGCGGTTTCTTGCCCAGATGCATCACACATTCGATGATATCGGCAACCACTGCACTGGCAGTCGGCAGCTTGCCGGCGCCGCGGCCATAAAACATCGCTGTCCCGAGTGCATTGCCGCGAACCTGGATGGCATTGAACACATCATCGGCGACCGCCAGGGGCTGGCCGGCATCGACCAGCATCGGGGCTACGATCAGGTTATACTGTTGACCGTCATGTCTCTGGAACCGGCCGAGCAGCTTGACCTTGCGGTTCATCTGGCGAGCATAGGCCATGTCGGAGGTGGTCACCGCCGTGATGCCTTCCGTATGGATTTTTCGGCTGTCAATGTATTCGCCGGTCGCAATGCTGGCCAGGATGGCAATTTTCCGGCAGGCATCGATGCCGGTGATATCGGCTGTCGGATTCTGTTCGGCATAGCCACGGTCCTGGGCTTCCCGGAGCGCGGCATCGAAATCAATCCCGGCATGCTCCATCCGGGTCAGGATATAATTGGTCGTCCCGTTCAGGATCCCGGAAATTTCAAGCACCACATTGGCAGCCAGGCACTTGTGCAAAGGCCGGATGATCGGAATGCCACCACCGACACTGGCTTCGAACAGGTAGCTGACATTGCCGGCATCCGCCAGAGCCATCAGTTCTGGGCCATGGGTAGCCACCAGCTCCTTGTTCGACGTGACGACATGCTTGCCAGCTGCCAGGGCACGCTTGGTCAGTTCATAAGCGATCGAGACGCCACCAATGGTCTCCACCACCACAGCGATCTCTGGATCATTGATGATTTCGTCGGCCGAAGTGGTCACCCGGTCCCCATAGGGATCATTGGGGAAGGTACGCAAATCAAGTATTTTCTTGACGTCAATGGGCTGTCCGGTCCGGGCGGCCAGTGAGGCCTGGTTCATATAGATGACCTCGCCGACGCCACTGCCGACGACGCCATAGCCCAGGATGGCAATATTGATCATGTCGAATCCTCCATGTGATGTGTTCATTCAGTCTCGAGCCAGGATTTTGTAGGAACGGACGCCGGGGATTTTCCCCAGCTCATCGAGCAAATCCTCCAGCGAACGGGTCATCCGGTCCGTTTCAATCGAGACCGACACATCTGCCAGTCCATTGATCGGGATATTCTGGTTGATGGTCAGGATATTGGCCTGCTCTTTTGCCAGGACGGTGATGATCCCGGACAAGATACCGGGAAAATTCTCGACCGCAAAGATCAAGGTCACCATCCGGCCGCGTGAGGTCTCGTAGAAAGGCAAAACCGCGTCCTTATACTTGTAGTAGGCACTGCGGGACAGGCCGATCCGGTTACAGGCCACATTGACCGATTCTGCTTTGCCACTGTTGAGCAAACGCTTGACCGCCATGACCTTGTTGAAGACGTCAGGCAGAACCTCCGCTTTGACGAGGAAAAACTCACTGTCAGACACGGTCTGGCATCCTTTCATTGTACGCTTAGGAAGAACAATCGTCCGTGAAGGATACTATATCATGGCCTTTGTGAATCCGGCAAGAGATCCAGCCGGATTTCATCCGGTGATACTTCCAGCCAGATTCCCTG
Organism: uncultured Mageeibacillus sp.; assembly: GCA_964499985.1. Classification (GTDB taxonomy): domain Bacteria; phylum Bacillota; class Clostridia; order Saccharofermentanales; family UBA5734; genus UBA5734. The sequence continues at coordinate 67,513 of CAZCMX010000002.1, read as the reverse complement.
AGGTCCGCCACGGCCAGGAAAGGCGCTGCCCGGATTGGCCAGCCAGACGGGGCGGCCCGAAACAGTCTGCTGGTGCACCATCTGGTGGTGGGTATGGCCGAACAGGATCACATCTGCCTGAAAGGGGGCCTCGACAGCCGTCCTGACCAGTAGGCCGCAGCTGTTTTTGACCTGGTAGCGATGGCCATGGGCCAGGAAAAACCGCCGGCCGGCCAGGATGACCAGCCGCTGGTCTGGCAATGAACCGGCAGCCGGCCAGGAATCACAATTGCCGGCTACACCAAGCACGGGACAATCCGTGGCCCAGGCAATTTCATCGAGGGGGTCCTGGTGATCGCCCAGATGGAGGATCAAATCCGGCTGGCCAGTCCTGGCCAGCAGGTCTAAAATGCCATCAATCCGGCCATGCGAATCGGAAACGACCAAGAGGCGAAGTGCCGGTGCAGCTTGCAGGTGCTGAAGAAGCGGCTCCATATCAGAAGGCCGGAGCCTTGTCCGCCGGATCCCGACCCAGGCCATGGGGCAGAATCTGCTCAGCCAGGGCCAAGGCCCGGGCCCGGTGGCTGATCCGGTTTTTATGCGCCGGATCGATCTGGGCCATGGTCTGGCCATATTCCGGCAGATAGAAGATCGGATCATAGCCAAAGCCATTCGTCCCGGCAGCAGCAGGAGCGATGCGGCCGCGGCACTCCCCGCGGACCACCTCTTCTGAGCCATCCGGCCGGATGATCGCTATGGCGCAAACAAAGGAGGCATGCCATGTCTCCACGGGAAACGGGGCAAGCCAGGCATGCAGCTGGGCGATTTTATCAGGGTAGGTCGCGTTTTCACCGGCAAACCGGGCTGAGTAAATACCTGGCGCACCATCCAGGACATCCACGGAGAGGCCCGAATCATCGGCCAGAACCCAGCCACCCAATTGCTGATGGACTGCCCGCGCCTTGATCAAGGCATTGGCTTCATAAGTCAGACCATCCTCGATGATCTCACCGGTAAAACCAGCCTGGCGCATGCTGACCAGCTCCAGGCCACAATGGCGGGCCAATTCAAGAAATTCGTTGATTTTTCCTTCATTTTCTGTGGCGAGTATCAATTGAGCCATCGGATATCTCCATTCATGACAGTTTTCGCCAGCCGGGCGGATAAAGGTTTTTCAGCTGGCCGCGGTTCTGAGCTTTCGCCCAGCCCAGGGGGAATCGGCCGAGGCAGACCGCCACGAAGGCACCCTCGGGCCAGCCACTGGCAGGCCAGAGGGCTTCTGGCCAGGCCACGGTTTCCCCGCGCAGGTACTGCAGCAAGGCCGGATCCTGGGCCTCCAAACGCAAGGCATACTGGAAATCGTCTGCCTCCAGAGTCAGGGCCAGGGCATGGGCGGGTTCAAAAACGAGGGCTGGCTGAGAAATGGGACCTGAGCGAACAGCAGCCTGAGGCTTGGGCCGGTTTTTATGTTTGGCATGGGTCTGGCCCAGATAAAGCCCGGTTTTGACCCAATGCAGTCCGTCCAGTTGGGAGATCTGGCAAGGGACCAGATGCAGGCGGTCCTGGTGCACCCGGTAGAATCCAGCTTGTTCCCGCCGGGTGAATTTGGCCAGGCCTGGCTCGGATAAGGTTGCCCTGGCCCAGTCCTGGAAGCAGGCCAGCACCGCTGCCCCGGAATCCGGTCCGTGCGGGGACGTCTGGAGCCGGTCTCTTCCCTGCCGGGCCGGCCGGGATGGGCTGGCGGGGCGTTCGGGATGGGATAGGGCAAACGCCGCTTCGACCGGGGCTCTTTTGTGCAGCAGGGCACAATAGTGGCCATCGCCACGGACCAGATGCGGCCAGATCCGGACTGTCTTGTCGAGGTCTGGTGCCAGCAATAAGCCGGGGCTGATGCCCGGTCTGGCCGGAACGGCGACAATTTCATAATCTGGGTGGCGCTGGACGAATTGGCTGATCATCGCCTCATCTTCAGCCAGGGAGAAGGAACAGGTGGAATAAACCAGGTAACCGCCTGGCTTGAGCATCCGGTCCGCAGCATCCAGGATTTCTGTCTGGACCGGGGTGCAGGCTGCCGGGCCATAGCGCTCCCAGCTGGCGGCGGCCTTGGGATCGCGCCGGAACATGCCTGAACCTGAGCAAGGTGCGTCGACCAGGATGCGGTCGAAAAAGTCGGGCAATTGCCTGGCCAGCCGTTCGGGCGTCTCCTGGGTGATGATAGCCCGGTCCGCGCCAGCCAGCTCGAGATTGCGCAGCAAGGCCTTGGCCCGGTCGCCATTGATCTCATTGGACCATAGCAGGCCAGCGGAACCGACGGCAGCGGCGAGCCGGGTCGATTTGCCGCCAGGGGCTGCGCATAGGTCCAGCACGAGATCTCCGGGCTGGGCAGCCAGGATTTCGGCTGGCAGCATCGCACTGGGTTCCTGGATATAGAACAAGCCGGCATGGTAATGCGGCAGACGGCCAGGACTGGCCGTTTCCGGCGTATAAAACCCGGGCTCTGACCAGGGAACCGCTGCTTCGACCAGATCCGGCAGCAAAAGCCTAAGCTCGGCCGGACTGGTCTTGATGCCATTGGCCCGGATGCCGGACGCGCTGGGCTGGTCGTGAGCAGCCAGGAATTCTTCAAGTGAGCCTTCCGGTTCGAATTGCGCCCAGAGGCGAGTCATTTCAGTGATGAAATCCGCAGGGAGCCGCATGCTATAGACTCAATTCCGCACTGACAGCAAAGGCCAGCCGTTTGAAAGAATCCTCATCCCAGGGGGCGGGGATCTGGAAATTTTCCAGCAATTGGCCAAAAGTCAGGTGCTGGCCCTGGCTGATCAATCTGGCCCAGATCTGGCTGAGCTTTTCTGGCTGGGTGCGGTTTTGCTGCCAGATCGCCAGGGCAGCAAATAAGCCCCAGGCTTGCGCCAGAGTCTGGCCGGGCTCCAGCCAGGCTGCCAGTGCCAGATGCGCCAGTCCGCCGTCAGAAAGATAGGGCCATTCCCCATGGACCAGGTCTGGCAAATAGGTTTGCTCGAGCAGCAGCCAGAGCGCCTGGCGCTGAGCCGGGTCCAGGAGAGGGTCCTGGTGGAGCCGCTGGGAGTAGTCGGCCTGCATGGTCAGGAAAACCAGAGCTTCGGCCTTTTGCGTCAGGCGGAGCAGGCTGAACAAATCATTTTCCAGGATCAAGTCTGAAAGCAGCGGCTGGGCCACTTGCTCCGTCAGGCAGGCCTGCAGGGTCGTCCGGGCCAGGTCCGGCAATTCGGGTGCCCGGGTCCAACCAGCCTGCAAGGCCGCAGCCTGGTCAGCCAGAGTTGCCAGCAGAGGTCCGTATGCATGCAGATGGTGGCTGATGTCCATCATGGTGCCATGATGGGGCAGACGCCAATAAACCGGACCCTTGGGTCCAAGCAGACTTGCCCGCGATGCCCCGTACATGTCGGGTCCGAGCTGGAAGTCCAGGCGTGGCCGCTCCAGGACCGAGAAATCGATCGCAAGCTCCGGGGCAAGGCGCTGCAAGAGCCCGGTCAGGCTGGCGGTGATCGCAGTCAATTGGGTATCCCGGCTGATCGCCGGCACGGGATGGCCATCCGGGAGCAGGCAGAGCCAGTCATGCTCAGACAAGTGTTCCAGATTCAGTCGTTTCCGTTGCAGACGCCGGATTTCCACACCGATGGGCACAAAATAGTGCTGGACATACTGTTTGAAGCTGGAAAAGCGGTCATCACTGGCACAGGCCAGTCCGGTCCGCAGATTGGCATAGGTATTGAAATTGGCTAAATGCAGCTTTTTGACAATCTGGCTGCGGATATCGAGCAGATCCTGGGCTTGCCGGTTCAGCCAATCTTCATGATTTTTAATGAAATCGAGAATGCCGCGGCAAGTCGCACGCCGGATCGAGCGTTGGGGGGATTCCAACAGGGCTGGCAAGGCAGCGACCGGCCAACGCTGCCCCAGGCAGAAAACTCGACTCTGGGCCAGCCAGTCTTTGATTTCCAGGACCTGGGTGATTTCCAGTTCACATTCGCTCTGGACACGTTCATTGGCCAGGTCAGCCCAGGCTCGGGCCGCCGCCAGGTCAAAAGGGGGCCCTTTTGCCAGGACCTCGTCGCGAAACCGGCAATCGTCGATGGCCTTGAGCGCCTGGGCCAGACTGAGCTGGACGGGACCGTCAGAAGCAGCAAAAAACAGCATTTCCTGGGTAAAATTCGTATTGCTCGCTTTTTGCTCATGGATCAGGCCGGCCAGGTTTCTCGACTGGGCATAGTTCTGCCAACAGGAAAGAAGCTCCTCAACCGCGTGGGCTGCTGACTGGGCACTCATGGCCAGGCGAAGGCGAAGCCGCGCACGGCGGATCTGCTCCAGCGTGATTTTCAGGTCCGGACGCTGATAATCTCCGGCCAGACTGGCCAGCTGGCCATCCCTGCCTGCCATTTCCTGTGCGAAGGCCATGGCAGCTTACATCCGCTCAACCGCTGAGATCCCCAGCAAGTCAAGGCCGGTCCTAATGCCGATGCTGACCGCATCGACCAGAGCCAGGCGGGCAGACCGCAAGCCAGGGTCCTGGGTTTTGAGAATGGGCTCATGGTGATAGTACTTGTTGAACACTCGGGCCAGATTGGTGACCAGACGGACCAGCATGAACGGTTCATGCACGCTGACCGCTTTTTCCAAGGTGGAACCGAAGCTTTCCAGGAGCTTGGCCAGGGCGAACTCATCATCTGAAGCCAAAAGGCGCAGCGAGCTCTCCGGGCAGTCCTGATAGGCGATCCCCTCCAGTTCCGCCTTGCGCAGGATGCTGCGGGCCCGGGCATAGGTGTACAGGACATAAGGTGCCGAATCGCCCTCAAAGTCGAGCATTTCCTCCCAGGAAAAGACAATGTCCCGCTCGCGGCTGTTCTTGAGGAAGGTGAAAACCACAGCCCCTATGCCGATTTTTTCGGCAATCTGCTGCATATCGCTGTCCGTCATGTCCGGATGACGCAAGGCTGCATTCTGGCGGATGATTTCCAATGTCTTGTCAACACTTTCCGCCAGCAGGTCTTCGAGCAGGATCACATCCCCGCTGCGCGTGGAAAGCTTGCGATCGGCAAATTTGACCAGGCCAAAGCCAACATGGATGCAGTCCTGTGCCTTGCTGAACCCGGCCTTTTCGAGCACTGCAAAGACCTGGCGGAAATGCATGGCCTGCGGGGTGCCAACCACATAGATGTTTTTGGCGAACTGGTAGGTTTTGTCGCGGTAAAGAACTGCCGCAATATCCCGCGACGCATAGATCGTCGTACCATCGGATTTGAGGATGATGCAGGGCGGCAGGTTCTGTTCATCGAGCCGGACGACCTGGGCACCCTCACTGTCTTCGAGCAGGCTCTTTTCCTTGAGCCAGTCCACCACTGCCGGAATCTGGTCGGAGTAGAAGCTCTCTCCATTGTAATTGTCAAAGGAGACGCCCAGGCGCTGGTAAACCCGTTCGAACTCCAGCAGGCTCAAGTCTCGGAACCGCTGCCAGAGCGCCACCTGCTCCGGTTCACCGGCTTCCAGGCGCCGGAAATAGTCGCGGGCTTGGGTCTCCAGTTCCGGGCGTTCCTTGGCTTCGTCATGGAATTTGACATAGATCCGGAGCAGCTCCTGGATGGGGTGCTCGTTCAGGGCCTTCTCGTCGCCCCAGAGCTGGTATGCGACGATCAGTTTGCCAAACTGGGTGCCATAGTCACCGAGATGGTTCATCCGGATGGTAGGGTATCCCAAATGCTGGTAAAACCTGGCCAGGGCATTGCCAAGAATGGTGGTGAATGCATGGCCGACATGAAAAGGCTTGGCGATATTGGGTGATGAAAATTCGACGATGATGGTTTGCCCCGCGCCGATTTGCGAAGCGCCGAGCTGGCCCTGCGCGGCAAGGGTATCACGGACTGTCTGGCTCACCAGCGTGGCCCGGTCGATGAAAAAGTTCAGATAGCCGCCAATGGTTTCAATCCGCTCGATGAATGGCAGAGACTGGCCCAGCTGGCCGGCCAGGTCGGCTGCAATCGCCGCCGGGGCCTTGCGCCAAGTCTTGGCCAGGGTGAAGCAGGGGAATGCATAGTCACCCAGATGCGGCTGGGGCGGAATTTCGAGCAAGTCACTGATGGCCTGAGTGGGCAGCTGGGTCAAGGGAGCAAGGCCATCTAGAATGGCTTGGCGAAAATTCATGGATCGATCCTCCTGGTCAGGTTAGTCTGGTCAAGTGTTTAAGGTATCGTACAGGACGCCATCACGCAAGCCTGTCTCGCAAAAGTGGATGGTCTGGCTGCCCAGGATCCGGATGGTCTGGATCAAGGGCGCCAGGCCAGCTGAAATGATATCGGCCCGGTCCTTGTTTTTGCCGAGCATGACCTGGCGCCGGCTGCTGTCGGCATCCAGCAGGTCAATGTACAAGCTGTTGAGGTTCTCACGCGTGATGGCATAGCCATGCAGGGGCGCATCGTCATCGAGGTTGTTTTTCCACAGTTTGCCGACCGCCCGGTGGTTGCCACCGACGGTGATCACCGGCAGGCCACGGGCTTGCTCCAGCCAGCTGACCTGGGACAGGCGGGCATGGACATGGTTGAACAGTCTGAATATGGCGGCTGCACTCATATCACCCTTATCGGTGAATTTTTCAGACAAGACGACCGAGCCCATGGGCAGGCTTATCCGGGCCAGACACTGGTGACCTTGCATCAGAATCAGCTCGCAGCTGCCACCGCCCGTATCGATGATCAGGGCATCCGCCAGGTCCATGGTATGCCGGACCGCCAGGAAGTCGAAATATGCTTCTTCGTCCCCGGTAATGATCCGCACGGGAATTCCGGTCGTCTGCTCGATCAGGGTCGCCAGGGCCTTGCCATTCCTGGCTCTGCGCATGGCCTCGGTGGCTACGGCGATCACTCTGGCGCCCGGAAACCTCTCGAGGATCTGGGCAAAGTCTGCCATCGCCTCCATGGCCCGGTTGGTCGCGGCAGGATTGATCAGGACCTTGTCATCCCCCATGTCTTCGCCCAGGCGGACCTTGCGCTTGGCCTCGGCCACCAGTTCTGGTTCAGCCGTTTTCCGGATGGCATAGACATTGAGCCTTGTTGTATTTGAACCAAGATCGACAACTGCAATCGTCTCCGGCATTTCGCACCTCCCAAGGGTGATCCATGGATATTCAGCCCACGTCCATGGGTCCTGGTTCTCGCTGCACTGGGATCAGAATCTGGTCTTTTTCGGGGTTGGTAACCAGCTTCCCGACCAAGATAGCCTGGTCACAGAAGGCTTTCTGGCAATCCAGATGCATTTTACCACGTCGGTCTACACGCGTATACTGCCCGTCCGGCCCCATCAGCCAGCTGCGTTCGGTATCGGCCAGCTGCGTCTCCAGGACAGCCATCACCTTGTCCCAGGCCCTGGCATCCTCGACCGGAAACATCAGTTCCACTCTGCGATCGAGATTTCTCGGCATCCAGTCTGCACTGGACAGGAACAATTCCGGAGCATGGTCATTCTCGAAATAGTAGATCCGGCTATGTTCGAGAAACCGGCCAACAATGCTGCGCACCGTGATCGTCTCCGAGAGGCCGGGCACCCCGGGCTTGAGACAGCAGATTCCCCGGACGATCAGTTCGATGGTGACACCGGCTTGCGATGCCTGGTACAGGCTGGTGATCAAGTCCGGATCGACCAGCGAGTTGAGCTTGGCAATGATCCGAGCCGGCTTGCCCTGGAGCGCATGGTTTTTCTCCCGTTCAATCCGGCGCGACAGGCTGGACCGCAGCCAGAAGGGCGCCATGACCAGCTTGCGCCAGGTCATGGGGGCTGAATAGCCGGACAGCATATTGAAAAAATCGGTTGCATCGGCGCCGATCCCTTCATTGCAAGTCATCAGGCCCAGATCCGTATAGATGCCTGCCGTGACGTCGTTATAGTTGCCGGTGCCCAGATGGACATAGCGGCGGATCCGGTCATCATCATGGCGGACGATCAGGGTGATCTTGCTATGGGTTTTCAGGCCGACCAGGCCATAGATCACATGGCAGCCAGCCTGCTCGAGCCGCCGGGCCCACTGGATATTTTTTTCTTCGTCAAACCGGGCTTTCAATTCAACCAGGACCAGAACCTGCTTGCCTTTTTCTGCTGCGGCAGCCAGATGGCGGATGATCGGCGACTCGCCGCTGACCCGGTACAGGGTTTGCTTGATGGCCAGGACATCCGGGTCCTCGGAGGCCTGGCGGACCAGCTCAATCACGGGATCAAAGGCTTCATAGGGATGATGCAGCAAGACATCGGTCTGCCGGATCACGGCAAACAGATCGTCGGACTGCAATTCGGCCACAGGCTGTGGTTCATAGGGTGCAAACCGCAATGGGGCGTCAAGCGGTAATTGATGCAGCTTGAACAGGAAAGTCAGGTCCAGCGGGCCATTGATCTGGAAGACGTCTGTTTCACTGATCGACAGGGAACGGACCAGTACGGACAAGAGTTCATCGTCCAGGGAATCCTCAGCCTCCAGCCGGATCACCTGGCCCCATTGGCGGAGCTTGAGCTGTTTCTCAATCGCTTTCAAAAGATCAGCCGCATCCTCCTCTTCCAGGTCCAGGTCGGCATTGCGCATGATGCGGAAGGCAGCCGCCTCCCCATGCGTGACGCCGGTGAACAGGTGGTCCAGGTGCATGCGCACGATGTCTTCGAGCAAGATCAGGTCCGTGCCGGATTCTGAAGGCAGTTCAAACAGACGCGGGATCACCGTCGGGATCTGGATCAGGGCAAAATCAAACGACTTTTCCTCCTCTGTCTGCTCGAGGTTGACCAGGATGCCCACCGGATGATTGCCGGTGATTTTGACAATCAGGTTGAGGGAGCGATTGGCCAGCAAGGGAAACGGACGGGCAGAGTCAACTGCCATCGGGGTCAGGATCGGATAGACCGTGGACTGGAAATACGCCGCGACCACCTGCTTTTGTGCAGGAGTCAGGTCTTTCGGTTTGAGGATGCGGACATTGTGCTGGGCCAGGGCCGGCAACAGGGACCGGTTGAGGGTTGAATATTGCCGGTTGACCATCTGGTGGGTTCGTTCCGATATGGCAGCCAGCTGGCGGGCGGGAGTCAGGCCCGCCGGATCGGGCTGGTCATAGCGGGCATTGACCAGATCCTTGAGAGAGGCCACCCGGACCATGAAGAATTCATCCAGGTTGGAGGCGGTGATCGCCAGGAACTTACAGCGCTCCAGCAAGGGATTATGCTTGTCGCGGGCTTCCTCCAGCACGCGTTCGTTGAACTCAAGCCAGCTCAGCTCACGATTGATGTAGTGGGGCGCCAGCACAGGTTCAGTTTTTTCTTTTTTCATGCATCTATTTCCTCCTGACCTTGATCCGGGGATTGACTCCAAAGGCCGAACGGCACAGATGGGATTTTTGTTCAAAGCTCCATTGGACCAAGGTCAAATCTTCTGGTGACGTGATGGAGATGACCAGGCTTTCATCTTCGACGGTAACCTCCTCGATCATCACAGCCTGGCGGTGGCTGGCATCCAGCGAATCCGCCAGCCGGAGAATCGCCGCCAGCTTGATCACCTCCATCTGGGCTTTGGGGGGCAGTTCCTCCAGTCCCGGTTCCGTGAAGTTCACTGCCCCATTATAGAAGCGGGCAATCCAGGCCACCTGGCGTTGCTCATCATCGCTGAGGCCCATGATTTCAGTCGACAGGATGATGTGGAAGGAGCGGATTCTATGGTGGTTCATATTGACGAATTTGCCCGTATCATGCAGCAGTGATGCCAGCTGCAAAAGCAGGCGCTGCCGGGCACCCAGGCGGTGCAAGCGCTTGGTGGCATCAAATATCCGGCAGGCGGATTGTTCCACATACTGGACATGGCGTTTATTGCACTGGTAGCGGCGCACCATCTGGCGGGCAGCATGCAAAATATCCTGGTCCGGATCATGGCTCAAGCCAACCGGCACATGCTGGCGGGCAATTTCGACCAGCAAGCCATCCGACAGCGTTGCCACAGGCATATGGAGCATCTTGACGCCGGTGAAGTGGATAAATTTGCGGACAAGGATCGCGGCCGGCAGGAGCAGGGAGGCATGTTCACCAGGGATGTCATAATTCATCGCCAATTCACTGGGGTGGGTCACCAGCAGCTTCCGGTAGATGGTTTCCAGTTGCACGGCGGTCAAGGTATTGGGCTGATCGGGGATGAGTCCAGCCAGTAATTTGAGATAGCAGGTGTCGGCGCCCAGGACCACCAGATTTTTGTAGGTCGTGCCCTTGGGCTCCAGAGCGCGATAATTGTCGAGGTCAGTGGTGATATAGTCTTCCATGAGGCGGCCAAAATCGGAGGTCCGGCGTTCCAGGTCAGCCAGCAGCTCACGGATGCGCAGGGCGCCCAGCCGCATGTTCTGGCTGAAGACAAATTCGCCCTTGTCATAGACCGTCACCTGGATCGATCCAGCCCCCAGGTCCAGGACGAGGGTCCCTTCCCGGATCAGGTCTGACAGCTGCGGCCATTTGGCGATCGTGGCCAGCATATGGAAATATCGTTCCTCGGCATTACTCAGGACCCGGATCGGATAGCGGCAAATCCGGTCGATCTGGTCCAGGACCAGCTGGCGATTTCTGGCCTCCCGGATGGCACTGGTCGCGGCGGCCAGCACCGAGGTGACCTTGTACTCGCGGATTTTACCAGTCATCTGCTCCAGCACAAGGATCAATTCGCGGACGGTGTCGTCATGGATTTCACCGGTCCGGTAGGTATCCGTACCAATGGCCAGTGTCTTCCGGATGGTTTCCAGCTCCAGCGGCAAGCCATTGCGCTCCAGCTGGGCAATTTTCAGGGTGATTTCATGGGAACCGACATCCAGAGCGGCGATTGTTCTTTTCTTTGCCATCGGAAAACTCCTGTCATAAGATCATCAATATCCATCAATCATCACCAAAGCAGGTCCCGATGGCCCGGGCCGAACGGATAATGATCGAATCCAGAGGAACTTTTTTCAATTTGCCCGCAACCTCCGCGAGAGGAACGGCAACCGTCTGACTGTTGACCAGCCCGATCATGCAGCCGAAATGGTTGTCCCGGACCCGTTCAGCTGCAGCGGTGCCCAGCATGGTGGCCAGAACCCGGTCATAGGCATCCGGCTGGCCGCCCCGCTGGAAATGTCCGGGCACCGTCACCCGGATTTCCTGGCCGATTTTCACCCCCAGCTCATGGGACAGCCGGTAAGCCGCCGACGGATAGGCCTCCTGTTCCCTGAGTTTGCGCAGTTCCTTCTTGGGCAGGCTGGCTTCCTCTTGGGTCAGAGCGCCCTCGGCGAGGGCAATGATCGAAAAACGTTTGTGCTGGGCCTGCCTCTGACTCAATGACCGGGCAATCGAATCGATGCTGTAAGGGATTTCCGGAATCAGGATGACATCTGCGCCACCGGCAACCCCCGCATGCAAGGTCAGCCAGCCCGCTCGATGTCCCATCAGCTCGATGATGAAAACCCGGCCATGTGACGTGGCTGTCGTGTGGATGCTGTCGACCACCAGGGTTGCGATGTCAACGGCGCTCTGGAAGCCAAACGTGATGTCCGTCCCCCACAAGTCATTGTCAATCGTCTTGGGCAAGGTGATGACGTTCAGGCCGGCCTGTGCCAGGGCATAGGCCGTTTTATGGGTCCCATTGCCGCCCAGGATTACCAGGCCGTCCAGCTTCAGGGACTTATAGGTGGCCAGCATCGCCTCCAGGCGGGTGGGGCCATCCGGTTTCTGGGCATCCACTGGCTCTTGCAGCAGTTTGAAGGGCTGGCGGGATGTGCCCAGGATGGTGCCACCAACCGTCAGGATGCCGGAAAAATCAGGCGGGGACATTTTCTGGAAGTCCTTTTCAATCAGACCCCTGTACCCATCCTTGAAGCCGATGAGTTCAATCTCTTTGACCTGTTCGTACAAGGCCTTGGCGACCCCTCGCAAGGCCGTATTCAGTCCCTGGCAATCTCCACCGCTGGTCAGAAGTCCAATTCGCTTGCCCATCGCTTCCTTGCCTCTCGTTCTTTCGAATTGAGTTGATTGTCGCAAATCAACTGGCTGATTACCATTATAACCTTGTTAAATCTGATTGCCGCGAGGAATTGCAAACTGAGTCCTGATTTGATATAGTGGTCAAGGTCCAACCACTTCGAGGTGTAGCGCAGCTGGCTAGCGCGCCTGCTTTGGGAGCAGGATGTCGGGGGTTCAAATCCCTTCACCTCGACCAGATGGAAGCCCGAGATTGCATGGTCTCGGGCTTTTTCCTTACGACTCGGAGGTTTCATGATGCAAGCGAGTGATTTGCAAATCAATAACCTGTTTGACCTGACTCAGACCATGGCCGCCCCCTGGCTCACGTCCTGCCAGTATCCCTGGGAAATTCTGCCCCAGATCAAGGCACTGGTTCTGGAGCTGGGATCGCGGCTGCCGAAGAACGAATATGAACAGATTGCCGAATCGATCTGGGTCGCCAGGGATGCGCTGATTGCACCAACGGCTGCCTTGAACGGACCACTGATCATCGGCCATGAAACTGAAGTCCGCCATTGTGCTTACATCCGCGGCCAGGTGCTGATTGGTGAGGGCTGTGTGGTTGGAAATTCCACCGAATTGAAAAACGTGATCCTGATGAACCAGGTCCAGGTGCCCCATTACAACTATGTCGGGGATTCCGTGCTCGGCTATAAGGCCCATATGGGGGCTGGATCGATCACGTCGAATGTCAAGTCAGATAAGTCCCTGGTCACCGTCCGGCTTGGCGAGGACAAGCTGGAAACAGGCCTGAAAAAATTCGGAGCGATTTTGGGCGACAAGGTCGAAATCGGCTGCAACAGTGTCCTCAATCCCGGTTCAATTGTCGGCCGGGCCAGCCATGTCTACCCGCTTTCCATGGTCCGGGGTGTCGTCCCACCCAATAGCATCTACAAATCGGCTGGTGAAATCGTCACCCGTGTGGTTCTTTGATCTTGTCCAGGCTGGCAAAACAGGACCAGGGATAGACCGCTGGGGGTTCGATCGTGAAATCCAGCACCTCGTCTCTGGTTGGATGCTTGAAGCTCAGGCGATAGGCAAATAAGGCAAGGTCCAGCCGGGCCTTGTTTTTTTGGCCTTCTTGCCGGGTCTGGTGGCCATAGCGCTGGTCACCCAGCAAAGGCCAGCCCCGCGATGCAAACTGCACGCGGATCTGGTGGCTGCGACCGGTTCCCAGGGTAATCCGGAGCAATGAGCAATCCTGTCCGCAGTCATAGGCCACCCGCTCATAATCCAGGTATGCGTGCTGGCCCTGCCCTGGCGCGACTACCTGGACACGATTGGCTTGCTGATCCTTGTACAGGTCATCCTCGAGACGACCGGAAGCCGGCACCGGGCAGCCATGGACGACCGCCAGGTAATGCTTGCCCAGCTGATGCGCCCGGACCTGCTCCGACAGGCGCGAGGCAGCCTTCGAGGTCCGGGCGAAAACCATCAGGCCGGAAACAGGCTGGTCCAGCCGGTGCACCAGGCCCAGGAATACAGCGCCAGGCTTCTGGTAGCGCCGTTTGATATCCTCTTTCAACAAGGTCAAAAGATCCGGTTTGCCGCTGGCATCAGCCTGGGACAAGACGCCAGCCGGTTTTCGGACAACCAGGACATGGTTGTCTTCATAGATGATTTCAATGGGCTGATCAGGCAGCATCAGGGCTCCCAACGGCCGGTGGACCCGCAAGGCAGGATCAGGTCGCGCAAGGTGGCTGGCAAGCCCAGCTCAGCGGCTTCAACCCGGCCACCAAAGCGTGGTTTGATGACCAGGCCGAGAATATCGCGCAATACGAGCGGGGCCAGTCCTGTCGTATAGGAATTGACCAGGAAAAACAAGGGCTGGTCTGAAAGCAGCTCGCTGGTCCGTTCAATCAGGCCATACAGGGCTTCTTCGAGTTTCCACAGCTCACCAGACGGGCCGCGGCCATAGGAAGGCGGATCCATGATGATGCCCTCGTATTTGCGACCACGCCGGATTTCTCTCTCGACAAATTTCTGGACATCGTCGGCCAGGCAACGAACCACCTGGTCCGCCAGGCCGCTGGCCTGCAGGTTTTCCCGGGCACGGGCATTCATGCCTTTCGAGGCATCCACATGGACAACCTCTGTCGCCCCTGCTGCACTGCAGGCCACCGAGGCCGCTCCGGTATATGCGAACAGATTCAAGATCCTGACATTGCGCCCCGCCTGGCGGGCGGCGACGATCCGTTCCGTGCAATAATCCCAATTGGCCGCCTGCTCTGGGAACAGGCCCGTATGCTTGAAACCCGTCGGCTCGATCAGGAAAGACAGGGGCTTTGCCAGCCCCGGGTAGCGAATGATCCATTGGGGTGGATAGGCCCGGTTGACCTGCCAATGGCCCCCGCCGGCAGAACTTCTGATGTAGCGGGCATCCGGCCTGGGCCAGGGTCCATGCGGCCAGATGGCCTGAGGGTCCGGTCGCTGGAGAACGATATCCCCCCAGCGCTCGAGCTTATCGCCATCCCCTGCATCCAGCAATTCATAATCGAGCCAACGGTCAGAAAGAAACATACATCACCTGCTAAATTTTGAGTTTCATTATTATAACATGGCAGAAATGCAAATGTTGCCCTGGAGACATAAAGCATTCACATTCAGCCGATAGACTGGGAACTAGGGATCACAGGTCATTTGCATCTCACCTGTGAGAAAGGAACGGATCATGGTACTGGTTTGTGTGACAGATCAGGATGCGTGTGATCGTCTGATATTTGCCGGCAAGAGGCTGGCAACGATCGAACACCTCGAACTCAAAGTCATCACCGTCTTGCCGCAGCATTCCCTGGCAGGACTGGCCGGTGAAAGCCTCGAATATCTCTTTTCGATCTCCAAGCAGCTGGACGCTGAAATGATTATTTTATTCCATGACTATGCCCCGGAAGCAGTTGCCAATTTCATCCAGAACAACGATACTCATTACGTGATCGTCGGCATGCCCCCCGATCCGGACCAGAGTGTCTTCATCAATGAGCTCGAATCGGAATTCCCGGAGATACCGGTGATCAGCATTGATGAAAAAGGCTCCCTGCAGCTCGTCAGGATTCATGATGACAGCGACAGGATTTGACCGGACCAGCGGTTGGCAGGCAAATCAATTCATGACGGTCAGACAGGAGTCTAGCCTTTGCCGCACCAGGAACTTCCCTCCCCTGATTCCAATATCCAACCCGGCATCCGGGTCAATAAATATCTGGCGGATACTGGTTATTGCAGCCGCCGTGAAGCAGACCGCCTGATCGAACAAGGCCAGGTCACCATTGACGATCATCCCGCCGTGGTCGGCAGCCGGGTCCTGCCCGGTCAGACTGTCCGGGTCAATGGCGAGCCTGTCTTACCCGATGATGATCTGGTTTATCTGGCGCTTTATAAACCGATCGGGATCACGACAACCACCGACCAACGTCGGGGTGACAATATCATCGATTTCCTCGGATACCCCAAGCGGGTATTCCCGATCGGTCGATTGGACCGGGATTCAGAAGGCCTGATTTTCCTGACCAATGATGGCAATATCGTCAACAAGATCCTGCGTGCAGGTAACCGGCATGAAAAAGAATACCGGGTCAAAGTCGACCATCCGATCACGGATGAATTCATCAGATCCATGATGACAGGGGTCCCGATTCTGGATACGGTCACCTTGCCCTGCCAGGTCTTTCCTGAATCCAGCCGGACTTTCCGCATCATCCTGACCCAGGGATTGAACCGGCAGATCCGAAGGATGTGTGAGGCACTCGGCTATGACGTCGTCCGCCTGACCCGGATCCGGATCATGCACGTCACCTTGGGCGCGCTCAAGCCTGGCCAGTGGCGCTACCTGACCGCTAAGGAAATTTCCGAACTCAAGCGGCTGACCCAGCATTCACGCGGCTGACC
>CAZCMX010000002.1:0-51525 GCA_964499985.1 uncultured Mageeibacillus sp. | reverse complement strand
GCGGCTGACCCAGCATTCACGCGGCTGACCTGCTCGGCGGCGTGATTTTAGTGCGCCTCCATGGCATAAATGAAACCTTCGACTGCTTCCGGGGCCAGTGAGGGATATCGGCCGGAGAAGCAGGCATCGCAATAATGCCGTTCCGGCTCCCCCAGCATCTGCTGCAGGCTGTCGAGCTGGAGAAAGCCAAGCGAATCCGCGCCGATCATTTCACAAATCTCAGGCAAGGTATGCTGGCGTGCCGTCAGCTGGTCGGTGGACGGAATATCCGTGCCAAAATAACAGGGCCAGAGGAAGGGTGGTGCGCTGATCCGGACATGGACTTCGGTGGCACCGGCCAGCTTGAGCTGCTGGACAATCCGGGCACTGGTTGTCCCGCGGACGATCGAGTCATCCACCATGATCACTCGCTTACCCTCTACACTGCTGCGGACAGGATTGAGTTTGATCCGCACCGCATTCTCGCGCTGGCTCTGTGTGGGCTTGATAAAAGTCCGTCCGACATAGTTGTTCTTGACAAAGCCACGCACCAGCGGGATGCCTGAAGCCATGCTATAACCCATCGCTGCATCGAGACCGGAATCTGGTACGCCCAGGACGATGTCCGCGGCCACCGGATACTGCTCAGCCAAAAGGCGGCCAGCTCTGAGCCGAGCCTCGTAAACGCTGACCTGGTCCAGTTTACTGTCCGAACGGGCAAAATAGATATATTCGAAAATGCAGTGGTGTCGCCGGCCGCGGCACTGGTTCCTGATGGATCTCAGGCCCGATTTATCCACAATGACGATTTCACCGGGTTCGACATCCCGGATGAATGTTGCCCCGACGGTATCGAGCGCACAGCTCTCGCTGGCAAACACATAGGCTTCCCCCAGCTGACCGATGCACAGGGGCCGGAATCCCAGGGGATCCCGGGCAGCGATGAGCTTGCCCCGGCTTAAAACGAGAAGGCAATAAGCGCCTTCCAGCTGTTCCATGGTCAGGCTGACTGCCTCTTCTATGGACTGGGTATGGAAGCGATGGTGGGCAATCAGATAAGCCATGATCTCTGAATCAATCGTGGTCTGGAAAATAGCGCCCTGGTCCTCTAATTGCTGGCGCAAGGTATTGGTATTGGCCAGATTGCCATTGTGGGCTATTGCCAAGGTGCCTTTGCTATAGCGGGTGACCAGTGGCTGGGCATTCTCGCGGACACTCTGGCCCGTCGTTGAATATCGCACATGGCCAATGGCCGCCTTGCCCACCAGGGAGTCCAGGATCGGCTGGGTAAAAACCTCAGAGACCAGGCCCATGTCCTTGTAGACATGGACATCTCCCTGATGATTGACGGCAATGCCGCAACTTTCCTGACCACGGTGCTGCAGTGAAAAAAGACCATAATAGGCAGCTGCAGCAGCTTCGGTTCCTTCCGGGCCAAAGATGCCAAAGACACCACATTCCTCGTGAATCAAACTTGCCTCCCCTTGCACATATGGGCCCTCAAGAGGTGCCCGGTCCAGCAGGATCCACCTGCTGCCTCAACAGTGCAAGTATCACAGAAAGCAGCAAGAGTTGTCAATCCGAACCGAGTCACGCTAAAATAACTTAAAACCAGGAAAGGCAGTGTCCACAACCATGACGAAAACCAGGGATCAAGCTTGGGAATTACTGACCCGCTACAATCAATCCGAAAGCCTGCGCCGGCATGCACTGGCGGTTGAAGGCACCATGCGCAGCCTGGCGGCCCGCTTCCCGGGAGCTGATCCTGAGGAATGGGCGCTGGCAGGTCTTCTGCATGATCTGGATTATGAACAGTACCCCGATCAGCATTGCCACAAGGCTGCACAAATTCTGCGAGACGAAGGTTATGCTGAGCCCCTGGTCCGTGCTGTCCTGAGCCATGGATATGGTATTGTCACAGATACTGAACCGCAAAGCGATCTCGAGAAAGTCCTGTATACCATAGACGAACTGACAGGCTTGGTCACTGCTGCCGCATTGATGCGGCCCTCACGCAGTGTCCTCGATCTGGAACTGAAATCACTCAAGAAAAAATACAAGACACCGAGCTTTGCCGCCGGGGTGGACCGGTCGATCATTGAAAATGGCGCTGCCAGGCTCGGCTGGACGCTGGATGATGTCCTGGAATCAACCATCCTGGCCATGCGGGAAATTGCCGCGAGCATCGGACTCGATGGAACGCTGGCCGGCTCGTGAAAATTTCACACAATTGTAATATTCTACAATAGTGACTTTGATATAATGAAGTTAGCAAAGAAGTTGCCGCAGCCCCTGCACCGATTGACCATTCGTGAACATCCGCCTGTTTCAGAAAACAACTGAAATTCGCTGCATCGAAAGTCACATCGGCCCCCCATCTGGGATTCGTGAAAGGAGCAAGGTATCGCTTTTAGTCTCGAAGACCCAACTCATTCAGAAAACTGCATATTGGCCTGAATAATTGCTTGTATTACCAGAATACAAGAAAAGATTGGTCAGAAGCGGTTGCGGCAACAAGATCCTACAACTGAGAGATCCTGCTCTTCTAGATAGAGGGCAGGATCTTTTTTTACCTCGGGTTGATCATGTGAAGCCTCGCTCAGGCACAATGCTGGCTGGTCCAATCTGCATCGGCGCGCGGGTATTGCGCATCAAGTCCGACTGCCTGTTCGTCCGGCCCGGCGGATCCCACTTTGAAAAACCCAGATGGCCTTAGCTGCTGGCTCTGCGCAGCAACGAGTGCCTCCTGGCGCAATGCCTCCCGATACAGTCTCGCCAGCTGACGCTCTGCGATAAGTTCCGCCTGATGCCAGGACTCCACAGCCAGGTAAGCGATGCAGGCCAACCCGGCAAGTCCACCAAAAAGCAATCCAGTCAACAGTGTCATACGCAATCCCTCCGGATAAAACATATGTTCGGTTTCATAGATTGATCATAAACGGGTTTGATGGCACTGTCAAGAGATTTTCGAACTTTTGTTCCCTTTCCTTGCAATGGGCAATGCCCGTGACGGATTGGCCCGAAGGGCGCTGCAAGAAAAAGCCTGCCCCGGCTCCAGCGTCCGGGACAGGCTCAGCAGCATGCATCAGAATCCGAGGGTCAGATATCTGACTCCCTGAAGGAGACCGTCAGGCTTTCCAAAGAGGTGTGCAAGTGGCGGTAGGTGACCCCGGCCCGGTCCATCATCCGCTTGGAGGCCTTGACCGCATCGGTGTCCTTGTATTTGTCGGAGATGAAGATCACCTCACGGATCCCGGACTGGATGATGGCTTTGCAGCATTCATTGCAGGGGAAAAGCGGGACATAGATTTTGCAATTCTCCAGGCTGATGCCAATATTGTTCAGAATGGCATTGAGCTCGGCATGACAGACATAGGGGTATTTGGTTTCCAGCGGGGCACCCTCGCGGACCCAGGGGAACTCATCGTCACTGATCCCGGTAGGCATGCCATTGTAGCCGACAGAGATGATCTTGTTGCGGGGATTGACGATGCAGGCTCCCACCTGTGTGCTGGGATCTTTACTGCGCTGGGCGGACAGCAGGGCGATGCCCATGAAGTACTCATCCCAGCTGATATAATTGGTTCTTTTGCTCATTTCTAATGATCCCCTTTCTTCTGGTATCAATCGGTTTCAAATAGCCGGTACAGATCGTCCAGTGTTTCCCGGCGGCGGATCAGGCGCGTTTCGCCCGTCCTGGTGATCAGGACTTCGGCCGGGCGCGGCCGGTTATTATAGGACGAGCTCATGGAATAGCCGTAGGCACCTGCATCGAGGACCGCCAGGATATCGCCCTCGGCAATGGCGGGCAGTTCCCGGTGTTTGGCGATGATGTCGCCACTCTCGCAGATATTGCCGACGACGGTTACCGGCCGGGTCTCCTCACTGTCAACCCGCTGGCCATCCCGGAACACTTCGATATCGTGCCAGGAATCGTAGACCATCGGCCGGGCCAGAACATTGAAGCCGAGATCGGTGCCGATAAATGTCGTGACATCGTTTTGCTTGACGGCCTGGACCGTGCCGAGCAGCACGCCGCTTTCCGCGACCACATAGCGGCCAGGTTCACTTTTGAAATGGACGGAGCGACCATACCGGGCTACAAATTCCCGGATCAGTCCACTCAGCTCCTGACGCAAGGTCACCAGGTCAAGCCTGGCCTGGCCTTCAAGCTTATGGTAGGGAATACCGAATCCACCGCCAAAGTCGATCAGCTCCAGCTCCGGAAATTGCTCGGCCAGGGACAGAAAATGGCGCGCGGCTTCCAGATAGGGCTGGGGCTCCATGAACAGAGAGCCGATATGCTGGTTGACGCCGACCAGGTGCAAGGAGTGGCGCGTGAGGATTTGCCGGACCTCGGTGATCTGGTCCATGCTGATGCCGAATTTGGTCTTTTTACCGCCGGTGACCACCTTCTCATGGTGTCCGGCCCCGACCCCGGGATTGATCCGGATGGCGACCCGGCCCCCGGGATTGAGCCGGCCATACCGGTCGAGCTGGGACAAGGAGTCCAGGCTGGTCAAAATCTGCCGGTCAATCGCAAACTGCAGCTCCTCCGCCGAGACATTGTTGGGAACGAAAAATATCTGTTCCGGTTTGAAGCCAGCCCGCAGGAGGAACGAGATTTCGCCCGGAGACATGGCATCTGCATACAGGCCCTCTTCCCTGGCGATGGCCAGAAGGTGCAAATTGCTATTGGCCTTGATCGAGTAATTGGCGGTGAAATGCTCATAATCAACCAGCTGCTGCATGTCCTGGCAGCGCTGGCGGAAAATCGATTCATTATAGACATACAGCGGACTGCCATATTTCTGGACGAGTTCATCCGGACGAATGCCGGCAAAAAAATTGGAACTTGCAAGAAATGATTGGGTTTTCACGGATTGCCTCCTGTTTTCGTCACTTACTGAAAAAAGAATAGACGAAACTGGCAAAAAGATCAAGAAAAGCCGGCCAGATGGCCGGCTTGTCGATGCTGGGGCGAGATCTGCCCGGCTTAGCCTTCAGCGAGCCAGAGGCCATGCAGGTTGCAGTATTCATAGACGGTCACGGGTCCATCAGCGACCAGGAAATCCGCAGCGGGTTCATCACCGGCTGCCAGAGCGATCCGCTGGCTCCGATTGCCCTGGCTGACATAGATCCACTGGATCAGGTGTGCTTCGGTCATGGGATGGGGAACACTGCCTACGGCAACATGCAACTGATTGCCCACACGGGTCAGGACCGGGACATGTTTTTCAGTGGCGCCGTCCGAGGTATTGGGAACGAGAAGGGTCATGGGGTCACCACAGCAAATCATCGGTACACCCGAATCATTGATGACTCCGACAAGATTGCCACAGTGACTGCAACGGAAGAACTTCTTGGTAGCTGCCATTTCAAAATACCTCCTGTAAGATCTGATGCTTCTGTCAGTTGCCTGCTGAACCCAGTGGCCTGATTCTTTCCAGAGCTCGGGCATCGGTCAGGGCACTGCCACTGCAATTATACCATAGCTGCCGCTGCCGGGTCTAAGCTGCGCTGGATTTTTCTCCGTTCAACGATCGCCAGGGCCAGCAGGATCAGCAGGGCCGCCCCGGTTACGGCCAGGCCGGGCCAGAAACCAGGCGGGGTGAACCGCAAGTCAATCTCATGCGATCCAGCGGCCAGGTCAAAGCCCAGGAGGCCATCCGAAACGGCATAGGTTTCGACCACCTGTCCATCGACCTTGACCTTCCAGCCCTGATCATAGGGTATGGTCATCAGGAATGTGCCCGCCTCTTGGGTGGTCAGATGACCTTGGACATGACTGTCTGAGAACTTGTCCACCACCAGGGATTGGCTCTGGATTTTGGCGATCGCGGCGGCAAAGGCAGGCAAATCCAGAGCGCTGCTGTACAGGCTGAAGGTTCCGGTCGCCGTGCTGGTCGCCTTAAAGGTCAGGTTGAACTCGACCCGGGCCCCGGCTGGGATGAATCCCAAATCGACCAGGGTCGACCGTTTGGCATTGAAATCGATCCGTTCGTCATTGACCAGGACATAGCCCTGGTCAGGTTGGTTGGCGGTCACATCCAGATACAGGTAGACTTGCCTGGATTCTGGAACATCAATCAGGATCTGGGCCCGCGAGGTCTGGTCCTTGCTGGGGCGGCTGAAATTGTAGCCATTGGTCCCGAAGGGAACGAGCTCGATATTGGTCTGCTGGCCAGTGATCTGGTCAACCGGGTCCAGTACAGCCTGCTGCCCTCCCAGCGCCTGCAGCCACTGGTTCTGGGCTGCCAGGGGATTGCCGCCGGGCAAGACCCAGGTTTTGAGGCTGGAAGGCCCCAGATAGCCCAGGGACAGGGCGAATGGATTGCGATAGACCTCCAGCTCACTGGTTGTGGCAATCTGCTCCCGCAATTCGTCATGGATGAAATTGCTGCGCCGGACCAGGTACTTGATGCCAAACAGGGAATCCAGCACGATGGTCGATCCTTCATATTTGTAGCTATTGATGCTATTGCTGTGATAGCCCAGCTTTTCAAAGAATTTGACCGGCTGGGTGGCCATGGTGGAGGCGAAAATCGACAAACCCCGATACTGGTACAGGAAGCCGTCATTGGTTGTCCGGGGTGGATACACCTCGACCCGGTAGAAGCCAGACTCTGAGCGGTCGATCCGTGCAAGCTCCTGCCGGATCTGGGTCACCTCGGTGCCTGCCGTATACCCTTCCCGCGATGACAAGTACTCGGTGGTATCGATGGTATGCATGGTCAAAAGGGCATAGACCGTCAGTTCCACGATAACCGTGATCAGCAGGGCGATCGCCATATCGGACGGATGGATCCGGTGCACCTTGTCGAGGGTCAGGACACCGGCATAGATCAGAAGGAAAACCAGGGTGGCATACATCGCCTGGACCGGGATCGCCTGGTCATTGATTTTCTGGGCCAGCAATAGCAGCACGATCAGGGTTGCCAGGACAGCCCCGATCTGTTTGCCTGAAAATTCATGCCGGCTTCGCCAGGCGGGATAGCTCATGGAAAGCAATAGGAAAATGTAGACAAATGAATTGCGGTAGGGCAAT
The DNA here is from genome assembly GCA_964499985.1 of uncultured Mageeibacillus sp. Classification (GTDB taxonomy): domain Bacteria; phylum Bacillota; class Clostridia; order Saccharofermentanales; family UBA5734; genus UBA5734. Next base: position 44,498 of record CAZCMX010000002.1, on the reverse strand, counting down.
TGGTTGGGATAATGGAAGCCATGCCAGGCGAAATTGAGCCAGTTGATATTGAAGCTGATGATCAGGAAAAGCAGCATGGCCAAATGCAGATATTTGACTTTGAGGGCAATCTGGCGGGCAAAGAAAAAAAGTGGCACCATGGCCAGGGCAAAGAGCCCGGCATAGAGATTGGGCATGCCATCACGGATGGTCGGCTTCATCAGCATGAAATGCTGGCTGATATAGTCAAATAAATCAAAATACTCGGTGACCTTGCCTGTGAAGGCATCATCTGCCGCGGAAGTCAGCTTGAGGGATAGATAAGTCGGCCAGGACAGGACCGCCGAAAGGGCGCCACCCAAAAGAGAAAGGCCCGTGATCCGCAGCACTTGGCCGGTGAGCTTCCAGGGGTTTGGCAGGCGCTGGTAGAGAAACAAGGCGGCCACAGCATACATGGCCGTGAAAACGGTGATGAAAAAGGCGATGTAGTAGTTGGCTAGCAAGGCCAGGCCCAGGGCTACCGGATACAGGAGATAGCGCTGGTCCCGGATGATCCGGACCAGGCCCAGGATGACCAGAGGCAGCAGGACAATGCCGTCGAGCCACATGACATTCCAGCTATAGGACAGGACATAGCTGGACAAGGCATAGCTGCTGGCGATAGCCATCATGACCGGACTTTCTTCGCGGTGCACTTCTCGCAGGAAATAATGGAAAGCCGCACCGGCCAGGCCAACCTTGACCAGAATGATCAGGAAGATCGCTTCGGTCAGCAGTCCGGCTGGAAACAGGACCAGGATCAGATTCAATGGGCTGGCGACATAATAGGCCAGCAAGGCATAGAAATTGGTCCCCAGGCCGCCGGACCAGGAATAAAACAGGCCATCCAGGGAACGCAGGCGGGCCTGGATTTCAGAAAGGAAGGGTGCATATTGATGGTAGAGGTCAATCGTCAGGACATCGCGGTTGCCCACCGGGAAGACGCCGCGGCTGAAATAGCTGACCATGAGGATGATGAACGGAATCGCAAATGAACCCAGCAGCAGCCGGTTTGCACGCAAGATGGTGTAAAATCGCCTGGACTTCAAAGGTTGAGGCGAGGTGACTGGCATTTCCAAATGGGCTGCTCCTTTATGTCAAATTGCGATTTCGGCCCGGAAGGGCTGCAGGACGGCTTGGTGCAGCAGCGCTCTGGCCAGGTTCTGGTCCTGCAGATAGGGCCTGAGCAACGCGCGGGGAACGATCAGTGGCATCCGGTCATGGATCGGGCTGACCGACTCATTTGCCGCTGCAGTCAGGATGACGAACTGCCCGGTCACCTGCAGGGGGTTCTGCTCGGGCGCCAGTGGCCGGTAGAGGCCAGCCATGTAGAAAACAGCTTCTTCCGGCCGGGACAATTTGAGCTTGGTCTTTTTCTGTCCTGCTTCGGCTGGCTTTTGCCATTCAAAAAATGCCGTTGCCGGAACTAGAACCCGGTTGTCCGCCACATAGCGGCGAAAGGTCGGTTTGCTGTCAGCCGTTTCTGCTCTGGCATTGATCAAGGGATAGGGTTCGGCAAAGCCCCATTGCATCAGGTCAGGCAGCAATCGGGGGCCTTCGTCTGTCTCCCAGGTCCGGATCACGGGCACGACATCAGTCGGGAAGATTTCCCCGGTTTTCAGCCGGGCCAGCGCGGGCTGGCCGGAAAACCGTTCATTGAGATCGGTCAGGATTTTTCTGATCTCAACCAGGTCCGATTCAATCTCGATGTAATACCGGCCGCACATCTGGTCCTGAGATCAGGCAAACATCAGGATGATGGCCATCAGGACCAGCGGCTCCGGCCTGTCATTGCGAATGCTGTGGCTGGAGCCATTGCCGGTCAGGGTCGCAGTGCCCGGCCCGATCACGGTTTCCAGCCCATTTTCGTTGAAAACGCCTTCGCCTTCGAGGATATAATAGATCTCTTCTTCCTGGCCATGTTCATGGAAGCCAATGGAACAGCCTTGCTGGAGAGTCACCCTGGCAACCAGGCGTGACTTTCCGGTCAGTTCGGCGGCGTCGAACAAGTGGAGCAGCTCCACTTCCCCGCTGCCGCCGCGCATCTGGGCTTTGATTTCATGGGTCATCTGTTCGGGTGTCTTGATCATTTGGAAGCTCCTCATAGCTGATTGTATTCAGGATAGGCGGCCTTTAAAATCATCGTAGCCGAAGCGTTTGATGACCCGGGTCTGGCCTGACAGATCCGAAAGCGCGATCGAGGGCAGGCCGATCCCATTGAAGGTATTGTTCTTGACCATGGTGTAATGAGCCATGTCGGTGAAAACCAGCCGGTCACCGGGTGCCAGGGGCTGGTCAAACGAATAGTCACCGATGACGTCACCGGCCAGGCAGGTCGGTCCACCGAGTCGGTATGTATATGGCTTCTCCCCACCCTCGCCTGCACCGATGATCTGCGGCCGGTAGGGCATTTCCAGGACATCTGGCATATGGCAGGCCGCTGATGTGTCGAGGATCGCCAGCTGCTTGCCATTTTCGATAATGTCGAGAACCGACGTGACCAGGAAACCGGTATGGAGGGCAATCGCCTCGCCCGGCTCAAGATAAACCTGGACCTGGTATTTGTCCTGGATATAGGTGATCGAACGGACCAGCGACTCGATGTCATAATCTGGCCGCGTGATATGGTGGCCACCGCCGAAATTGATCCATTTCAGGCCCTTGAGGAACGGTCCGAATTTCTCTTCGAACACCGGCAAAGTATGGGCCAGAGCATCTGAATTCTGTTCGCACAGGGTATGGAAATGGATGCCATCGACACCATCCATCTCTTCCGGCCGGAAATTGGCCCGGGTGATACCCAGGCGCGAATAGGGCGCACAAGGATTGTACAGGTCGGTGGCGATTTCCGAATATTCGGGATTGACCCGGACACCGATCTCGATCGGACGGCCGGACTGTTTGACTCGCGCCTTGTACTTGGCCAGCTGGTTGAACGAATTGAACACCATATGGTCGACCAGGCTCAGGATCTCGTCGAAGTCCTCCTCAATGAAGGCGGGGGCAAAGATATGGACTTCCTTGTCCATTTCCTCCCGGCCCAGACGGGCCTCATGCAGTGAGCTGGCCGTGATGCCATGCAAATAGCGGCCAACCAGCGGGAAGGTGGCAAACATCGAGAAGCCCTTGAGCGCCAAAAGGATCTTGCAGCCGGTGCGCTGCTGGACCGAGTCCAGGATCTGGAGGTTTCGATCCAGCAGCTTTTCATCGACAATATAGCAAGGCGTAGGGACCGTATGAAAGTCAATCGGCATGCTGACCTCGTTCAGTCCAGAAGGACCGGATTGAAATCTTCAACCCAGGGCAGGCCTTGCGGGCCCAGCTCCGCCATGAACGGATCCGGGTCGAACTCTTCGACATTGTAGACGCCGGGTTTCTTCCACAGGCCCTTCAGGAGCATCATCGCGCCGACCACAGCCGGCACGCCGGTCGTATAGGAGATGGCCTGGGACTTGACCTCGCGATAGCAGGCCTGGTGGTCACAGACATTGTAGACATAGTAGGTCTTCGGCTGGCCGTCCTTGGTGCCCTGGACGATGACGCCGATATTGGTCTTGCCCTTGGTGCGCGGGCCGAGCGAGGCCGGATCGGGCAGCAGCGCCTTCAGGAACTGCAGCGGAACGATCGGCCGGCCTTCGAACATCACCGGCTCGATCGAAGTCATGCCAACATTTTCGAGCACCTTGAGATGAGTCAGGTAATTGTCCGAGAACGTCATCCAGAAGCGGATCTTCTCGACCCCCGGGATATTCGCTGCCAGGGATTCTAGCTCCTCATGGTAGAGCAGGTAGATGTTTTTCGGTCCGATCTCAGGCAGGTCATAGGATGTTTTGACCGACAGCGGGGCGGTCTCGATCCATTGGCCCTTCTCGAAATAGCGGCCATTGGCCGTGACCTCGCGAATATTGATCTCCGGATTGAAATTGGTCGCAAACGGATAGCCATGGTCGCCGGCATTGGCATCAACGATGTCGATCTGGCGGATCTGGTCGAAATGATGCTTTTGCGCATAGGCCGTAAAGACACCCGTAACGCCGGGATCGAAGCCGCAACCGAGGATCGCGGTCAGGCCAGCCGCGGCAAAACGCTCGCGATAGGCCCACTGCCAGCTGTACTCGAACTTGGCGGTATCGAGCGGCTCATAATTGGCGGTATCGAGGTAATGGACACCGGTCGCCAGGCAGGCATCCATGATCGTCAGATCCTGGTAGGGCAGCGCAACATTGATCACCAGTTCCGGACCATAGCTTTTGATCAGGTCGATCACTTGCTGCGTGTCATCGGCATCGACCTGGGCGGTCGTGATCTGGGTCTTGCCGCCATCGAGTTCCGCCTTCAAGGCGTCACATTTGGACTTGGTCCGGCTGGCAATGCAAATATCGGTGAAAATATCCGGATTGAGGCAACATTTGTGGACAACCACGCTGGCAACGCCACCAGCACCAATAATCAATACTTTGGCCATAGATCCTCCTGGTTTTTCTGATTTCTCTTTCATGGACGAGGCCGTTTCTTCGTCACGATTGTACAAAAACGGGAAGAAAGATACAACAAATTGCCGGTATGCGCAAGGGCTTTTACCAGGGGCAAACTGGAAATCAAGCCTCCAGGGCAGCGATATCAGCCAGGCGGGCGATGATCGGCAAGTGCTGGGTGCACAGTCGCTCGCATTTGCCACAGGCCGTGCAGATGGCTGCCCCGTCGGCTGGCAAGGACCAGTGCCACTGCAGGCGCTCACTTATCGAGCCGCCAAAGAGCTGCTGGTTATAGGCATCCATGTATTTGGGGATCTCAATACCGACCGGGCATTCGTCGCAATAGCCGCAGCCCGTGCACAGGTTGTTCATCGAAAGGCCTTGCCCTTCCATTTCAGCCACAATCTGGCGGACAGGCTTCTCGACCAGGCCTTCGACCGCCTGGCAGGCCTCATCGACCTGTTCCTTGGTGGTCAGGCCATTGAGCGTCACCGAAATCTCCTGGTGGGACGCCACAAAGCGCAGGGCAGCCTGGGCCACATTGAGGTCTGTACCAGCCGTCAGGTAATTGAAATAATCCGGGTTTTGCGGGATGATCCCGCCACCGAGCGGATTCATGACCACAACACCCATGCCCTTGGCCGCCGCCGCTTCTATGCCGCTCTGGCGGAAACGATAATTCAAGGCATTGTAGCCAATCAGCATGCCCCGGAACTGGTTTCTGGCAATCACAAATTCCAGTTCATCACCGGGCATATGCGAGGAAAAGACGATGTTGCGAATCAGCCCATCCTTTTGCGCCTGTTCAAAGAATCGGTAGAGGGCATCGCTTTGCTTCTTATAGTCCTCCAGGGACATCAGGCACCAGAGGTGATAGAAATCCAGGGCGTCGACTTTGAGCCTGGTCAGGGTCTTCTCCAGGCGCTTGCGGAAGGCTTCGGCGGTCACGAGCTTGCCCGTCGTGCCGATATTGGCTTTGGACGAGACCAGGAAGCTGTCGCGCGGCAATTGGCCCAGGGCCATCCCGGTGATCTCTTCGCTCTTGTCTTCGCAATAGAACGGTGCAGTATCGAAATAATTGATCCCCCGGCTATGGGCATAAAGGGCCACTTCGGCACATTTTTCAAGGTTCCCCGCCCGGATATCGTCCTCATCATAGCGCATGCAGCCCATGCCAATGGCCGAGACTTTCAGGCCTGTGTTTCCATACTGTTTGTAATACATGGCAAATTCCCCCGAGTATTCAAGCAATCATCTCTTATTAACCCATTCTCCAACCCTTTCGTCAATTTCCCTGGCGGACAATCCGGGCTCCAAACGGCATCAGGGCCAGGCGGGCAAATTTGAAGGCCTGCAGGCCGAAGGGGATGCCGATGATGGTCAGGCAATAGACCAGACCAATCACAACCGCCGTGATGGCCAGTTCCCAGCCCAGGAATAGGATCCAGAGGATATTGGCCAGGAACGAGACCGTGCCTGCCTGGCTATAATCGATTTCGCGGCCAAACGGAGCCAGCATCAAAGCTGCGAATTTGAAACACTGCAGCCCAATGGGGATGCCGATGATGGTCAGCAGGCACAAAAGGCCGGCGATCAGCCAGGCCAGCCATAACAGGACACCCCCGAATATGAACCAGAGAATATTGCCGATCAAGCTCATGGAATAGCCTCCTTGGCGCTGGAATCTGCTTTCATCTTAGCATGCCGGCCCTTTGTTTGTACCTGTCCTGGCCGGATTGGCCACGGATCAGGCTGGCATTTTGCCGGGATGTGTGGAAAATGGATGTATAGAGATTGTGCACGACCGGAAGGAAGCCATGCCAGACCCAGGATCATCCAGCTCTGACCCTCGAAACCAGCCTGCCAGAATCGCCCAGGATGTGATGGAGTTGACCCGTGACACCCTGATGGTGACCCTGAGATTTCTCGGTCCGGCCCTGTGCCAGCCCGTATTCCTGGACACTGGCCGGGAACAGTTTGCTACCGATGGGCAAGTCCTGGCCTATGGCTGGCAAACCCTGCTCACCCGCTACCAGGCCAGCCGTGAACAAGTGGCCCGCGACTATCTGCATCTCGTTTTGCATCTGGTTCTCCTCCATCCTTTTGCCAGTCGAAAAGCACACAACGACTATTGGGACCTGGCCTGTGACATCGCGGTGGAAGCGATCATCGATGAATTGGGCCTGGCCCTGACAGACTGCCCTGGGGCACCGGTCCGCAAAGCCTTGTTCAGTCAATTGAAAAAGGATGCTCGCGCCCTGACGGCGGAAAGGCTCTACCATTTTTTCAGCAGCCAGCCCCCATCCGATGCCACACTCCTGCACTGGCAGGATATCGTGTTCCGGGATGCGCACCAGGCCTGGCCGCAGCGGGCAGAATTCACCGGCGCAGATGAAAATTCAGATCAGGATGATCAGACATCGTTACAACCTGACACCGAAATGCCAGAGGCCGGAAAACAGGCCCGGCAGCGCTGGGAAGCCATCAGCAGCCGGGTCCAGGTCGATCTGGAAACCCTGTCCCGGAACTGGGGCAGCCAATCGGGCACTTTGACCGCAGCCATCGAACGCGCCAACCAGCCCCCGGTCGATTACCGGGCCTTCCTGAGGCGCTTCATGGTCCTGGGCGAGACGCTGCGGCTCAATGACGACGAATTCGATACCGTATTCTACACCTATGGCCTGACCCTCTACCGCAACCTGCCCCTGATCGAGCCCCTGGAATATCAAGAGGTCCCCAAGATCCGCGACCTGGTCATCGCGATCGATACCTCCGCATCCTGCAGCGGAGCGGCGGTCCAGGCCTTCATCCGCAAAACCGGAGCCATTCTCAGCCAGAATGCCGCCTTTTTCCAGACATTCAATGTCTATCTGATCCAGTGCGATGCCAAGATCCAGTCCGTCATCCATCTGCAGCAGCCAGAAGATTTTGCCCGCTATACCGCCAGCGAACAGCTATGCGGCTTTGGCGGCACGGACTTTCGGCCGGTGTTCCACCTGGTCGATGACATGATCCGGCAAAAACAGTTCACGCGGCTCAAAGGCCTGATCTATTTCACCGATGGTCTGGGGACTTATCCCGAAAGAAAGCCAGCCTATGAGACAGCCTTTGTCTTCCTCAATGATGCTGGCAGCCAGGTGTCAGTTCCACCCTGGGCCATCAAGCTGATCTTGCATGAAGAAGACCTCGACCAGCTTTAATGCAGTCTGCCAGATACGAGGAGAACGAATATGGATATCAAGAATGCCAAGCAGCAAATTCAAAATGCGATTGCAGCCTACCTGAAGAAGGATGAGCTGGGCAATTACCGGATTCCCCTGGAAAAACAGCGGCCGATTTTCCTGCTGGGGGCGCCGGGAATTGGCAAGACCGCCATCATGGAGCAGATCGCCCAGGAGACCGGGATCAGCCTCGTATCCTATTCCATGACCCATCATACCCGCCAGAGCGCCCTCGGCTTGCCGTTCATCCTGCGCAAATCCTTTGGCGGGGTCGACTATGATGTATCGGAATACACGATGAGCGAAATCATTGCTGCGGTCTACGATACCATCGAAGAAACCGGCATCGCCGAAGGGATCTTGTTTCTCGACGAGGTCAACTGTGTCTCGGAAACCCTGGCCCCGGCCATGCTGCAGTTCCTGCAATTCAAGGTCTTTGGCCGCCATCGTCTGCCACACGGCTGGGTCGTCGTCACCGCGGGCAATCCGCCTGAATACAACCAGTCGGTCCGCGAATTTGACATCGTGACGATGGACCGCCTGAAACGGATCGATGTTGAGCCGGATTTCGAGGTCTGGAAGGACTATGCCTGGCGCTACAAGGTCCATGCCAGCATCCTGTCCTACCTCGACCTGCGCCAGCAGGATTTCTATGCGGTGGAGGCCACGGTCGATGGCAAATATTTCGTCACGGCCCGTGGCTGGGAGGACCTGTCCAAAATGATCGTCCTGTCGGAAGAGCTGGGTCTGCCGGTAGACCAGCACTTGACCGGCCAATATCTGCAAAATCCCAGGATCGCCCGCGAATTCGCCCTTTATTATGAGCTGTACAATACGTATAAGGACCAATACCGGATCGAAGCCATCCTGTCCGGCCAGGCTGGTGAAGAGGTGCTCAGACAGGCCCAGGCGGCCCCTTTCGATGAACGCCTGTCTTTGCTGAGCTTGCTGCTCAATGCCTTGAACCAGAGCATGCAAGCCTGCCTGGTGGCCGATACACTGGTTGAGCAACGCTACCAGGTCCTCAAGAGCATCAAAAGTGAAATCGAACAGCCCGCAGCGGATGCGCCGTCCGTGCTGGAGCACCAGATCTTGCAGCAGCAAAAGGCCCTGGAAATCGGCGAGCGGTCCTTGACCTTGACCGGGGAGCGCAAGCATTTGCTCCAGCTTCTGATCAAGAGCCTGGAAAACGACCAGCGTGCCCTGATCCTCGGGGGCAGCAGCGCCCGCCAGGCGCCCTTTGACCAGCTCAAGGCCAGCTTCGACCAGGCTGTCCGCCAGCTGGAGGCCGATTCAGCCCAGGTCCGGCAACGGCTGCATCAGGGATTTGACTTTGTGAACGCCGCATTTGGCGATGGCCAGGAACGCCGGACCTGGCTGGCCGGGCTGACCAACCATCCGGATGCAGCCCGGTTCATCAGCCGCTTCGGCTGTGACGATTATTTTGCCTATAGCGATGATTTGAAATTTTTTGACCGTCACCAGGTGATCTTGTCGGCCATGGACAGTCTGCACCATGGTGCGGCAGATGCTCCAGCCTCTGCCGCGCCGGCAGGAGACCGGGCATGATCCTGCTGATGGAAAAGGGCCGGGCGGAAAATTATTCCGGCCTGCTTTGCCCGGACAGCCAGGTCGAAATTCCGGATGGGGTGACTAGGATCGGCAGCCGGGCGTTTTTCCGCATGCGCGATCACAATGTCGCCGATGTGCCCCGCTTTCGCAGCATCCATATTCCCGACAGTGTGCGTGAAATTGCCGCCGAGGCCTTCTATCGTTGTGAATTCCTGGAGCGTATCCAGCTGCCGGCCGGACTGACCCGGATCGAGCCAGGCACCTTCCGGCTTTGCCGCAGCCTGCGGGAAGTCATCTTGCCTGATACGATCCGCGACATTGGCAAGCAGGCTTTTGCCGGCTGTACCCATCTCGAATCGATCCGCCTGCCTGAGGGGCTGGAACGAATCGGCGAATCCGCTTTTATGGATTGCCAGAACCTCAGGCAACTGGAGCTCCCTTCCACCCTGGCCCAGCTTGGACCGGGTGCTTTGGCCAGTTGCGCCGCACTCCAGACGCTGGCCTTGCCTGAGGGTATCGATGCGGTCAGTGACAATCTGCTGGAGGGGTGCCTCAGCCTGCAGACCGTCTCGCTGCCGGAGTCCATCCGTCATATCGGCATGACCGCCTTTGCCAATTGCCAGAGTCTGGGCCAACTGGAGCTGCCCGCGGGGGTGCAGCAGATCGGCCTGGGGGCTTTTTCCAAGTGCTACAGCCTCCGCCAGGTCAATCTGCCGGCAGGGCTGGAGCGTCTCGAGGAAAGGACTTTCCTCGGCTGTATCCAGCTCGAGTCGATCGAGCTGCCTGACAGCATCCATACCCTTTCCGACATGGCGTTCAAAAGCTGTGACGCCCTGGAGCAGATCCAATTGCCTGACCGCCTGGCCAGGCTGGGCCGCTGGGTCTTTGACAGCTGCCGCAAGCTCAGGCAGGTCGAGTTGCCAGCAAGCCTGGTCTCGCTCGGTGAGGGCGTATTCATCCGTTGCGAACAGCTCTCCCGCCTGGATGTGCACCCGGACAATCCGGTTTTTGCCTCCCGTGACGGGGTCGTTTTTGACAAAAATCTACAACGGCTCCTGATCCTGCCGGAAGGGCAGCCAGCGGCCCAGTACAGGGTGCCGGAAGGTGTGCGTGAAATAGCTGCCCATGCCTGCAAAGGTTGCCGTCACCTGGTCCGACTCGAATTGCCGTCTTCACTTGAGGACATAGGCCCCTGGTCCCTGGCTGGCTGTTCACGCCTGCGCCAGCTGGTGCTTCCTGCTCAGGTGAAAACCCTGCCCGAAGGTGTTTTTTCCGGTTGCAGCCAATTGGAGACCCTGATATTGCCGGATGGTCTTGAAGCCATTGCGGACAAAGCCTTTGCCGAGTGTAAAAGCATCCGCTGCCTGAGGATTCCGGCCCGGCTATGGGTCATCGGCGAGCGCGCCTGGCTGGGTCTGCGGCTCGTGGAGATCAGACGCTTGCCGGCCGCTGCCAGGGTGCCGCCTGAGGAGCATGAGGCCATCCTGTTCCCGGACTGGACCCGGCTGACTTACGAAGAGGCCACCGATTTTTGCCAATGCATCCAGGCCCAGGATGGCCAGGTCGTCGTGGATTATCAGCGCTACGACCGCTTGTGGAGCCAGCTGAACCGGGTCCAGGAACGGTTTGCCATGGCGGTGGTCCAGTTTCGCAGCCCCAGTCGCCTGACCCGGGAAAGACGGGCGCTCTACCTGGATTTCATGCGCCATGAGATAGACCAGCTCATTCTGGTTGTGATCAACCAACAGGATCTGGAAGGCTGCCAGATTCTGCTCGAGCAGGGCCTGGTCCCTGAGGACCGCCTGGAGATGGCCCTGGAACGGGCCAATGACGGCCACCATACGGAAATTCTGATGCGCCTGCTGCAATACCAGAACCAGATGCGCGGTCCGCGGTCCTTTCATTATGAATTTTAGCCGGGCGAACCTGCCGGCAGCCGGATCCACGCTTCTGCCGGCGCCAGAGCGGTTGCTTCCGCGATGTCATGAGTGACGATCACCAGGGTCTTCCCTGCCGCTTGGGCTTGAACATAGACGATGGCTCGGTCTTTGGTGTCTGCGTCCAGACCCTTGAAGGGCTCATCGAGCAGAACCAGGTCACTGTCCGCCAGCATGGCGCGGACGATCGAGACCCGGCGCTGCTGGCCGCCGCTGAGGGTCCGGACCGGCTGGTGGATGCAATCGGCCAGGCCGATTTCGGCCAAGTGCCGTTCAATGGTCTGCCGGCTCACCGATGGGCCGGTAACCATGCGGATATTGGCCAGGGCTGAAAATGGGCTGCAGAGTCGTTCTTCCTGAAACACGGCACTGATCCGATCCGGCAGGCCGGTGATCAGGCCCGCATCTGCCTGTTCCAGGCCCATCAGAAGCCGCAGCAGGGTCGTTTTGCCACAGCCCGAGGGGCCCATGATCACCCGGGTTTCCATCTCTGGCAGAACTGCAAAGAAACGGTCGAGCACGAGCCGGCCGGCATATGATTTGCTCACATGTTTGATCTCAATGGCCATGCTCAGCGGTGCTCCACAAAGGCAAACAAGCGGTCGAGGCCATGGACAATGGCCTTGTCGACCAGGATTGAGAGCCCCACTACGACGACGGTCCAGGCAAACAGATCCCCGGTATCCAGGTAAACCTTAGCCTGGTAGAGGCGTTCGCCAATCGTTCCGGCCGGGATGCCGATGACCTCGGCCGCAATCCCGGCTTTCCAGGCCAGTCCGGTGGCAACCGTACAGGAAGCGACCAGGAAAGGTCGCAGCTGCGGCAGATAGATATAGAATACGCGGCGCCAGCGGCTGACCTTGAAGACCGCAGCCATCTCAAGCAGCAAGATATCGGTGCTGCGGATGCCCTGCAGGACACTGGTGTAAATGATTGGCAGCACCATCAAAAATGAGATGAAGACCGACAGGCTGCGCGAGTCGAGCCAGATCAGGCACAAGATGATGAATGATGCGACAGGGGTGGCCTTGATCGCCGCCAGATAGGGCCAGAGCAGGGCATCGACCAGCTGCCAGCGGGCAGAAAGCACAGCCAGGCCGGTGCCGCTGAGCAATGCCAAGGCAAAACCCAGGAGGATCCGGCTCAGGGAATGAAGCACAGACAGCCAGAAGGAGCCTTGGCCAGCCAGGATCACGAGCCGGACCAGCGCCGTCCAGGGCGAGACCAGCAGCAGATGGCTCTGGACCAGCCAGGCGGCCAGCTGCCAGACCAGCAAGGCCAGGAGAACCGACAGGACTCTGGCCCAGGACGATCGTTTGCCAGCTGCTGCGCTCGCCATGCTTCAGGGCTGGAAATAAAAGCCATCATCCGGCAGCTGGCCGCCGACTGACTTGGCATTCTGGGCCATGAGCACCGCCAGATAGCCGGACAAGGCGGTTTTCATGTCTTGGCCAGCCATATAGGTGATATTGCACTGGGGGATGGCCTTTTCGGCCGCTGCCGCGGCAACAATGCCATATTTTTCGGTCAGCTGGGCGGTATCGGCAACCGATTCATTGGCCAGGCGGGTGGATGTCCGGTACTCCTCCAGAAAAACCTTGACCTGGGTTTCATACTGTTCCAGGAAGGCCTTGCGGCCCACAAGGACACCTGTGATCATCAGGCTGCCATTGTCCAGGTCCTGCCAGGCGGCATTGAGGTCAATCGCCACCTTCAGGCCAGGCACCTTGCCCTGGGCCACTGCCACATAGGGCTGGGGCAGCAAGGCCACCATGCCAGGCATCTGGGCCAGCAAGGCGACCACCTCAGTGGGTTCGGATTTCCATTCCAGGGTGATGTCCTGGTCCGGGTCAATGCCATGCTCCTGCAGCAGATAGCGCAGGGCATACTCCGGGCTGGAGCCTTTGCCCGTCGCATAAAGGGTCTTGCCGCGCAAATCGGCAAAGGACTGGACGGCCGAACCTGTTTCCACCAGGTAGCTGACACCGAGTGTATTGATGGCCAGGACCTCCACTTGTCCTTTGGTATTGTTGTAGAGAACCGCAGCCAGATTGGCCGGAATGGCAGCCAGGTCCACCTCGCCATTGACCAGCTTCGGTGTGATCTCGTCCGCCGAGCCATGGATCGAGAACGCATAGCTGTTTTGAGTTTTGCCCTGCTCATTTTGATCCATCAGATGGACCAGTCCGATCCCGGTTGGCCCTTTGAGGCAGGCAATCCGGATCTGCCCGGCTGGGGCCAGGGTTGTATCCGCAGGACTGCACCCGCAAAGAAAGAGCAGGCCAAGAGTCAGGATGATGGCACATAGCCGCAGCGGAATTTGTTTTTTCATGATGAAACCCTCCCTGATTCGGTCGATGCCCTTGCCGGGTCCAGCCATTTTGACAAGCAGGACCGCAATGCATCCGGCCGGAATGGCTTAGTCAGCTGGTCATTCAGGCCAGCAGACCGAACTGCCAGGCTGTCATCTGCCAAGGCATTGGCACTCAGGGCGATGATCGGTATTGTCGCACCTTCAGGCAGGCGGCGAATGGCAGAGCTGGCCAGAAGACCATCCATGACTGGCATCTGGATATCCATCAAAACCAGATCATACAGGCCCTGCCGGACCTTTTCGATCGCAACTGCCCCATTGTCAGCCACATCAACGTTGACTCCCAGCGCTTCCAGAAGCAGCCGGGTGACTTCCTGATTGATGGGATTGTCCTCAACCAGGAGGATCCTGACCGGGGGCAGGCCAGCATCTGGCCGCGATTTCTGGTCCGCCTGGCTGTCGGTTTCATGGCTTGAGTCCACCCTGGTGGCCAGATCAGGATCGGCCTGGCTGGTTGGAGATTGTCCGGAGACATCCGGACTGACTGGAATTTCAAACCAGAAGGTGCTGCCATGGCCGAGCTGGCTGGTGACGCCGATTTTGCCACCCATGGCTTCGACGAGCCGCCTGGAAATGGACAAGCCAAGACCCGTTCCCCCGAAATAGCGGCTGGTGGTAATATCGGCCTGTTCAAAATCCTGGAACAGGCGTTCGACTTGCTGGCTGCTCAAGCCGATCCCCGTGTCCTGGATGGCAAAGCGCAGCCTTAAAGACTGGTCGGCGGTGCGCCAGACTTGGCCAGCAAGAGTGATTGACCCATGATGGGTGAATTTGACCGCATTACTGGCCAGGTTCAGCAAGATCTGCCGGATCCTTGTGCTGTCGGCAAAAATCAAATCTGGCAGATCCTGGAGATCGATCACCAGGTTCAAGCCTTTGGCGGCAGCCTGGCCGGCGATCACCGCATCAACCTGGTCGACAATCTCTCTCAGGTTGCAGTCATGGTAGTCGAGTTTGAACCGGCCCGATTCAATCTTGGACAAGTCAAGAATATCATTGATGATGGACAGCAAATGGTCGGCGGCCCCGTTGAGCTTGTCGAGGCGGTCTTGCTGGCGCTGGGTCAGAGGATCTTGTTGCAGCAAATGGGCATAACCGATGATGGCATTCATCGGCGTGCGGATTTCATGGCTCATATTGGACAGAAAGGAACTCTTGGCCTGGTTGGCTGATTCAGCCTGGCGCCGGGCGGCCTCCAGCTCGGCGGTGCGCGTCTGGACCATGTCTTCCAGATGCTGGCGATAACGGTCCAGTTCAGCCAGTGTCCGCACCCGGTCCGTGACATCCTGGACCGTGCCGAGTCCCAGGATCGGCTGTCCACTCGCATCCAAAGTCACTTCCGCCCGCTCTTCCACCCAGCGGATCTCGCCATCCGGACGGACGATCCGGTGTTGCACCTGGTAAGTGGTGCCAGCCTTGGCAGTCTCCCAGACCAGAGCCACGCGATCGCGATCCTCCGGATGGATATATTCGAAAAATTGCTCCAGAGTCTGGGGCTCCTGACGCGGCAGGCCGAAGATCCGGTACGTTTCATTGGACCAGGTCAGCTGGCCACTGATGATGTCCAAATGCCAGTGACCGGTCTGGGCAACACTTTGAGCCCGGTTGAGAAAGGCCTCGTTCTGGCGCAAAGTCTCGGTGATTTTCTGGCGTTCCTGATTGACCAGGACGATGCCAACCTGATCGGCACATTGGCCGCAAAAAACGATGTCATCCGGTTCCCAGGCATGTCCGGGTCCTTGCATGGCAAAGCAGATGAAACCCCGGTCCTTGCCATCTGAACGAATGACATGGATCAGCGCCGAGGTCGGATGCAGGTCCTGAAGCTGGTGCACTTGCATGATCCAGGAGCCAGCGATGCTCTGGCCCAGATGGTCATCATAGACCATGAACCGATAGGCGGCCAGTTCTGCCATGACCTGGCCGAGCAAGGGCTCATCCAGGCGCAACCCCTGGTGCGGATTCTGCTGCTGGCTAGAGTCCTGGCAGACGGCAGCCATACCGGAATCATCGAGCAGCCAGATCGAAACATGGTCGATCTTGAGACGGTCCGCCAGCAGCTGCATCGCTGACCGGGTGAAGCGGGTCAAGTCACCGGACAGTCCTGATTCGAGCGAGCTGATTTCCCGGATCAGGTTAATCCGGGTCTGCAAGCGCCAGGCGATGGCCTGCTGTTCCCGCTCGCGCCTCTTTCTGGATGAAATATCGTACCAGACCGCACAGACATAGGGATGGCCCTGGTGCGAGATCGGAATCAGGCATACTTCGGTTTCCAGAATCTGGCCCGCCAGGGTCCGGTGCAAGGTCTCGAAAGTGATGGTTTCACCGCAGCAGACCCGGTCCATGGTTGCCCGGATCTGTTCCTCAGACAATTCGGCCTGGTAAGCTGTGACCGGCAGGTTTTTCAGGGACTGTGCATCATAGCCCAGGATCCGGCAAGCCGACGCATTGAAACCATGCACCCGGCAGGTTCTCAGGTCCAGCAGCAAGATGGCCTCCTGGGTATGGTCAAACATCAGCCGGACCAGCTCCTCCTGTTCTCTGAGCAAGGCATTGTTGCGCCGGCTATTGATCACATCGACCAGTCGGCTGACGATGAAATCAACCAGCTGCACTTCCTCAGGCAGGAAATCGGTCGCAGTCTGCTCGGGACCATCACCGCCGTATGTCACAGTCAAGACGATCTGGTCACCCATTTCCAGCTGGCCGGATCGTTCTATCTGCACAGCAGATGCAGCAAAGGCCTTGCTCTGGCTGACCTTTCCCTCAAAGCTCACCCTGGCATTCACCTGTTCGGGATTCTGGAAGCCACTGCCAATGACCTCGATCACCCTCAGGATCATCTCCGGTATGCTCCAGCTGTCATGGCTGGTGATATCAAAAACAGCCTGGGTGCAGGTCCGCTCCTTCAATCGCTCCCGGAGATCCATCTGCATTTGGATCAGGCTATGCTGGGCTTCGGCTTTATCCGTGATATCACGGATCAGCAGCAGATTCTGGTTGATTTTCGGCAGATAGCGGGTCCGGCATTCATAGGACCGGTTGCCTTGGCCCGGCAGGGTCAGGCTGTATTCAAAGGTCTCCATTTCCCCGTTCCGGACGGACTCCTGCATCGACTTGAAAAATTGTTGCACGACCTCAGCTGGCATGAAGGTATCGATCGACTGGCCGACAAATACCTCTGGTGGCAGATAAAGATCCGTGGTCGAACGGGCCCGGTAATCTTCGATGATCCCAGCCGGACTGATGACAAAATATAGATCAGGCGATACATCAAACAGAGATTCTAACCAGGAATCTGAATGTTCAGGCATCCGGTCGGCCCTCCAGTACAAAGCAAGACTATCTCATACTTTGATTATCGCATATTTTACCTTATTCGATCACAATGATTGCAGTCTGGCCGATGGTGACCCATTCGTGGAGGAATTTGGCATGGCTGGTATAGTTTCGCACGCACTTGTGGCTGCGCGGGAAGCTGCCGATGGTCTGCAGATATTCCTGATGGGGCGGGAAGACGCGGCTCCCATTGACCGTCTTCAAGTCGACCGGTACTCCGTGGATATAGGCACCGCCATTGAACCGGATGCCATAGGGGGCATAGCCGGCAATTTCCCGGGTGACATCATCGAGATAGAGGAACTGGTCCACCTTCTGGATCGCCATGAAATAGCCCAGGTCTGTCGGTTCCTTGAACCTGGCCTTTTCCCCGGTCGTGGCATAGATGTAAGAGACCAATTGCCACTGGCCAGACACGCGTTCAAAGACCCCTTCATTCTGGTTTAGGCGGTCGACCACAATGACCTTGGCCAATTGTTCCAGGGAATTTTTCAATGAGATGTATTTTTTCGGGACATAAAGGGTCTCGTCCAGATAAGGCACATGGACCTTGTAGAATGTATCGGTTTCAGCAAGCAGCGAGACCAGTGTGCCATCGGTCAGGTAGCGAAAATCGGCAGAGCTGCTGGCCTCGCGATAGCCTGGCGCCGCCTGGTGGCGCTTGGTGCCGAAGGCATCGACCTGGCCACCCTGGTACAAGGGAGCCGTCCCATTCCAGTTTTTATAATTGGCTATATAGGCCGTGACCTGGTGATCGACCTCGGTCTGCAAGGTTTGGACAGCTTCCAGCATGCGGGCAAACTGGAAGGTTCTGACTTCACCCAGGGCACTCAGGATGAAGCCATGCAAGACCTGGTCCCCGACAGTCTGCTCGACCTCATACCAGAGATTGGTGTTGTATGTATCCACAAAGTCGCCTTCAACCTCAGCCAGGAGCCTGACCTTGTCAAAATAGCCCGCGCGCCCGATTTTTGCCGCAGCTGCATCGGGCCACTCCCGGATATTGGCCCCGCCAGAGGTGATCAGGACATAATCCGGTTCGACCCGATAGGTGTCGTACTTGAGGTTCACAGTCAGCTCTGATGGCATTTCGGTCTCGAAACGGCGCCGCACTTGGTAGGCGATCGCAGGATCAGCCTCAAATTGACCGGCCCCCTGGCCCCCCGCAGCCCCACTGTCGGCCGCGATTTCCTGCGCTCCGGCCTGGGCTTCGTCAGTCAGGCGCAGGTCTTCTGCCAGATCCTCGGCATTGATATTGTCCTCAACGACGTCCACTGGTCCATGCTCATCCGGAACCGTCTCCTGCGGCTCGGTGTCGGCAGGTGTCAAGGGGGTTTCCGTTTCGGTGACTGCCAGGTCTGTCACAGTCGGGGTGGATTCGGTTGCAGCAGTCTCGGCGACCGGAGTTGCCCGGATCTCGATGCCGGGCAGGCTGCAGGCAGATAGGGTCAGCGTGGTCGAGACGAGCCAGAGAATGGTGATCAGGGATTGTCTGGTCAATTGCTTGTTCATTGTCTACCTCCCGGGTGTCGCGGATCAGCCGTAAAAGAAAACACCGGATCTCAGGCATCAAGATACCTGGCCGGTGTTTGCATGGATTCTGGCTTGCGGCTGCAACTTAGCTGTTGACTGTAAAGGTATTGGCGTAGACTTTACGGATCTCATCTTCAGTCATTTTGTCCAGCTCAGCCTGGTAGTCGGTAAAACCGGCCGAGGCACCATATTCGAGCAATGCTTTTTTCATCTCTTCAAGCGTCATGGGTGTCCCTCCTGTGGATTCATGCTGGACCGGCTGGCCAGCTCTGGTTATGGTTCAAGAATACGGTGGAGTTGATTTCCCTGGCAATGCTGTTTGTTACAGCAAGTGGCATCCCACTGGCAATTTGGCGCCAGGCCAGCCCTCGATCAAAGGGGGAACCGGATCAAAGGACCGATGCTGCGAGCCAGCTCCTGGCGGGTGCGGCCAGTCCGCTGCAGGTAATCTTCAAATTGGTCACGGTCGATTTCCTGGACATCGAAATACTCGGCCTGCCGGGAACCGAAATAGAGGCCGCAGACACTGGCTGGCGGATCCATCATCTGGCTTTCAGTCAGGCGGACGCCCAGGCTTTCGCCGTCGAGCAGGGTAAAAAGCATTTGCTTTTCCTGGTGGTCCCGCAGGGATGGATAGCCAAAGGCCGGGCGGATGCCCTGGTATTTTTCCCTGAGCAGCTCGGCGACACTCAGGTCCTCGGCCTCGGCATAGCCCCAGTCCTCGGTCCGGATTTTTTCATGCAGCCATTCGGCCAAGGCTTCAGCCAGACGATCCGCCAGCAGCTTGACCAGCAAAGCCGAATAATCATCGCCTGATTCACGCAGCTGGTCCGCATAAGCCTGGGCCCCGATGCCGGCGGTGACGATGAAGCCACCGATATAATCGCAAAAACCACTGTCCAGCGGGGCCAGATAGTCGGCCAGGCTGCGATAGGTGTCATCCTTGCGGCTCACTTGCTGGCGCAGGGTATGGAAGGTGGCAACCTTTTGCTCATGGTTATGCGGATCGAAAACCAGGATATCGTCACCTGCACGGTTGGCCGGGAAGATGCCGTAGACAGCCCTGGCTTGAAGGAGGTTGCCCTGCTCGAGGGCATCGAGCATCGAATGGGCGTCGGCATGCAATTTTCGCGCTTCCTCGCCATATTTCGGATCCTCGAGGATTTTCGGATAAATCCCTTGCATGTCCCAGGCCATGAAGAAATAGGTCCAGTCGATATAGGGCCGCAGCACGGACAGGGAGACATCGAGCTGCCGGATGCCCTGGAAGTTAGGCACGACGATATTGTCGAGTGAAAAGTCAAGCTGCAACCGCCTGGCCCGGGCCTCTTCCAGAGAAACCAGCTGCCGCGGCAATGCCTGGTGCCTGTCGCACAGGACCTGGTATTCGCCGGCAATTTCGGCCAGGTAGCCGGGTCGGGTGACCGGATCGACCAGCTTGCGGGCGACCTCCACGGCCTTGGAGGCATTGGGCACATAAACCACACCATGCGAATAATGCGGCGCAATTTTCAGCGCGGTATGGAGCTTGGACGTGGTGGCACCCCCAAGGATCAGCGGCACGGTGAAGCCTTCGCGGGCCATCTCCGCTGCCACATGGGCCATTTCCTCCAGCGAAGGGGTGATCAGGCCACTGACGGCCACGAGATCGGCCTGCTCGCGCCGTGCAGTCTCGAGGATGGTTTCCGCCGGAACCATGACCCCGAGATCGATCACTTCGAAATTGTTGCAGGACAGCACCACGTCGACGATATTCTTGCCGATGTCGTGGACATCGCCCTTGACTGTGGCAAAGACGATCTTGCCGGCACTGCTGCCACCACCACCGGCCTTCTCCGCCTCGATAAACGGCAAAAGGCAGCCGACGGCTTTTTTCATGACGC
This sequence comes from uncultured Mageeibacillus sp., assembly GCA_964499985.1. GTDB lineage: Bacteria > Bacillota > Clostridia > Saccharofermentanales > UBA5734 > UBA5734. The sequence goes on along the minus strand of CAZCMX010000002.1, from coordinate 24,146 downwards.
GGGCACTCTTGACCACCTGTGGCAGGAACAGCTTGCCCTCGCCAAACAGATCACCCACATGGTTCATGCCCTCCATCAGGGGGCCTTCAATCACACCAATGGCGCGATCGAAGGTCTGCCGGACTTCTTCGACATCCTGTTCAATGAAGTCCGTGATCCCTTTGACCAGGGCATGCTTGAGACGCTCCCGGGCCGGGGCCTGGCGCCAGGCCAGGCGGTCACTGGCAGGGCCGCTGCCACTGCCCTTGACCGTTTCGGCAAATTCCAGCAGGGCCTCCGCGGCCCCGGGATGCTGGTTCAAGACGACCGCTTCGACCCTTTCCAGCAAGGCTGGCTCAATCTCGTCATAGATCTGGACCAGGCCCGGATTGACAATGCCCATGTCCATGCCGGCCTGGATGGCATGATAGAGAAAGACCGAGTGCATGGCCTCACGGATCGCATTATTGCCGCGGAACGAGAAAGACAGATTGCTGATGCCGCCACTGACCTTGGCCAGGGGCAGGTTCTCCTTGATCCAGCGCGTCGCCCGGATGAAATCGACGGCATAGTTGTTATGGGCCTCGATCCCGGTCGCGATGGCCAGGATATTGGGATCGAAAATGATGTTCTCCGGCGGAAACCGGGCAATATCGACAAGCAGGCGATAGGCCCGCTGGCAGATCTCTATTTTGCGGGCATAGGTATCTGCCTGGCCCTTTTCGTCGAAGGCCATGACCACGACCCCGGCACCGAACTGCTTGATCTGGCGGGCCTGGGCCAGAAATTCCGCTTCGCCAGCCTTCAGGGAAATCGAATTGACGATCGGTTTGCCCTGGATCGCCTTGAGCCCAGTGACCAGCACCTCAAATTTCGAGGAGTCGATCATGACGGGCAGACGCGAAATCTCGGGTTCACTGGCGATCAGCTTGAGGAATATATCCATTTCCCGGACGGCATCGAGGAGGCCATCGTCGAAATTGATATCAATGATCTGGGCGCCATTGTCCACCTGCTCCCGGGCGATGGAGAGGGCTTCCTCGTAGTTTTTCTCCCGGATCAGGCGGGCAAATTTGGCCGATCCGGCGACATTGAGCCGTTCGCCAATATTGACAAAATTGGCCGCCTGGTTGATGCGGACGACCTCCAGACCGCAATACCGGCTTTCCTTTTCCAGACTGGGCACAGGCCGCGGGGCAATTCCCCGCACCACCTCGTCCAAGGCACGGATATGGTCCGGCGTCGTACCGCAGCAGCCGCCGACGATATTGAGATGGCCTTCCAGGGCCAGCTCACGGACATAAAACGCCATCTCCTGCGGGGTCTCATCATAACCGCCCAGGGAATTGGGCAGGCCGGCATTGGGATGGAAGCTGATGTAGCGGTCCTGGGACTGGGACAAATCCCGGACGAAGGGCAATAAGTCCCGGGGGCCGAAAGCACAGTTCAGGCCGATCGAGAAGACCCGCTCATGCTTCATGCTCTCGGCAAAGGCCTCCAGCGTCTGGCCAGTCAGGATGCGGCCGCTTTTATCCGTAATGGTTCCGGAAATCATGACCGGCAGGTCGATGCCCTTTCTGGTCAGAACGGCATCGGCAGCCAGAATGGCCGCCCGGGCATTCAAGGCATCGAAAATGGTCTCGACCAGCAGCAGGTCGACACCGCCATCGACCAGCGCGTCGATCTGCTCTTCATAGGCATCCTGCAGCTCGTCAAAGTTGATATTGCGGGCACCCGGGTCCTCCACATCCGGTGACAATGAGGCGGTCCGGTTGGTCGGTCCGATCGAACCGGCGACGAACCGCGGCTTCTCTGGTGTTTTCCGGGTCCAGAGATCTGCGGCTGCCCGGGCCAGGCGGGCACCGGCCAGGTTCAAAGCATAAACCTCAGCCTGCAGCTCATAGTCGGCCTGGGAAATCCGGTTGGCATTGAAGGTATTGGTTTCGATAATATCGGCTCCAGCAGCAAGGTATGCCTCATGGATGGCCGCTATCACCTCCGGCTTGTTCAAATTGAGGAGGTCATTATTGCCCTTCTGGCTATGCTGGCAGGAACAGCCGCCGCAATAATCCGCTTCGCCCAGAGACAGTTTCTGGATTGAAGTGCCCATGGCGCCGTCAAGAACCAGAATGCGTTGCATCAGATGTGTTTCAATCGCGTATTTCAATGAAAGGCCTCCCCTTGCTGGGCGAATAATGGAATCCATGATATCAAAAACGCACTGGATTTCCTATAATGGAGTCAAATGCCTGGAAAGGGGGCAGCGACATGCGCGAGATCAAGCAAGGGCCATCGATGTTTTATTTGGGCGACAGTTACGAGCAAGCTCAAGCCTGGATCGATTTTGAGATCATGGGCCATGTGCTCACCATTACGCATACCATCGTCAAAAACGGACTGCAGGGCCAGGGGGTCGGCCAGCGACTGGTCGAGCATGTCCTTGCCTACAGTCGTGAGAACGAACTCAAAATCATCCCCCAGTGTCCATTTGCCCAGGCTTATTTTGAAAAACATCCCGAACACCGGGATTTATTGGAGGGACAAACCAGATGACACACTTACGCCAGATCCGCCGCATCGTTACAGGCAAAAGAACCGTGGACGGAGCCGGTGTCCAGCTGGTCCGGGTCCTGGGCTACCGGGACACCCAGGATTTCGACCCCTTCCTGATGCTGGATGCCTTTGATTCAGGCAATCCGGAGGATTATATCAAGGGTTTCCCCTGGCACCCCCATCGCGGGATCGAAACAGTCACCTACCTGATCCAGGGCGATATCGAGCATGGCGACAGTCTTGGCAACAGTGGCAGCATCCGGGATGGCGACTGCCAGTGGATGACCGCAGGTTCGGGCATTATCCACCAGGAAATGCCCCAGGCCAGCTCCCGCATGTATGGGGCCCAGCTCTGGCTCAACCTGCCTGCCCGAGATAAAATGGCATCGCCTGCCTATGGGGACATCAAGCAGCAGCAGGTGCCCGTCGTCACAGGCAATGGCCATACCGTCCGGATCGTGGCTGGAACCTATCAGGGCCAGGCCGGCGCCTTCCAGGGCCGCTATGTCCAGGCCACCTATCTCGACATCGATCTGGAGCCCGGCCAGGAATGGTCTCTGGCCAGTGAGCCGGACCATACCCTGTTCATCTACATTTTCAGCGGCGCGGCGATTTTCGACCCCGGCAAGAATGCGTCCGACCCGGCCCAGCTGACCCGGGAAAAGCAAGCGGTGCTCTTTTCCGCCGGCGACACCTTCTGGGCCAAGGCTGGACCAGAAGGCATCCGCTTCATCTTGCTCAGTGCGCCACCCCTGCGGGAACCGATCGCCTGGGGTGGCCCGATTGTCATGAATACCGAAGCCGAGCTCGAGCTGGCCTTCAAGGAACTGGAGAAGGGGACTTTCATCAAAAGCCGCTGAGGGAAGGGCTCAGAGCAGGTGTTCGCGCAGCTCGGCTGCACTCTGCCGGCTCAGAAGGCCCGGCGCAATGTCAAAGACGGTCTTGCAGCCACTGTCACCCTGGGCACCCAGGCGATAGGCGGCCCGGGCATAGGCAACCAAGACACTGGCCGTGAATTCGGGATTGGAATCGAGCTTGAGGCTGTATTCGATCACATGCTTGCTTGCACCGGACAGGCCGGTCTGACCGGAGCGGATCACAAAGCCGCCATGCGGAATGCCGCTATGGTCGCGTTGCAGCTCTTCTTCCGTGATGAAATGGACCATGGTGTCATAATCGGCAAAATAGTTGGGCATGGTCTTGATTTCCTGCTCGATGGCAGCCTTGTCTGCACCAGGGGCCGCAACGACGAAGCATTCGCGGATATGTTTCTCACGGGTCGTGAAGTCAGGGTTCTTCCCTGCCCGGACGCTCTCCAGGGCTGAATCGACCGGAATGGTGTATTGCTTGCCATTCAGGACACCGGGAACCCGGCGGATGGCATCGGAATGGCCCTGGCTGACTCCCTTGCCCCAGAAGGTATAGTCCTTGCCCTCAGGCAGGATGGCATTGGCATAGAGGCGGTTGAGGGAAAACATGCCGGGATCCCAGCCGACCGATATAATGCCGACCTTGCCAGCGGCTTTGGCGGCAGCATCCACAGCGGCAAAATGGGCATTGATCTTGGCATGGGTGTCGAAACTGTCGACCACATGGAACAGGCCGGCCAGCTGTGGCGTCTGAACGGGCAGGTCGGTGGCACTGCCGCCGCAAAGGATGGCGACATCGACTTGTGATTTCAAGGACTCCGCAGCTTCCATCGGGAAGACCTGGACCCCGGGGGTCAGCAGATTGACTGAAGCAGGGTCACGCCGGGTCAGGACAGCAACCAGCTCCAGATCCGGATTTTGCCGGATGGCGCTTTCCACGCCGCGGCCAAGATTGCCATAACCAATGATTGCGATACGTATGGACATCGTAATTCTCCTTAAATGATTCCAGAAATTTTTAAACCGTTTTTGTTATACGCTATTCCTTTGGAGTCGTCCAGTCGAAAAAAAGCATATCCACTTTGGCCAGATGTTCAAGCAGCACATCATCAATGACAAATGAGAAAAAGGCCGAAGGCTTGATCTCCCCGTTCTGGTAGTCCTGGTAAAGTCGGTTGAGCTTGGTGACCAGCTTCTCATGGACCCGGGCATGGGATCCCAGTTCCGGATAACCGGCCACGGCCAGGATCTTTTCTTCGGTTTCAAAATGGACAATAACATGCTGGAACATCAGTTCAAGCTGGTTTTGCATCGATTGGGGCCCGGCATTGGCCAGGTACAGGTGCAGGAGCTGGTTGGCGATCCGGACCAGTTCCTGATGCTGGCTGTCGATCTGGGCATGACCGCTGTTCCATTCCTGCTGCCAGTCGAGCTGGGCGGAGGCCAGTGTCGTCCGGTCAAAGCCAGCCGCATCCACGACCTGGTTGCGCCCGCTTTGCTTGGCCCGGTACAGGGCATCGTCCGTCCGGCGCAGCCAATGGCGCAAAGACTCCGCCCGCATTCGCTCCGAGACACCAATGCTGATGGTCTGACGGCCGACTTTCGGAAAATCCGTGGCCTCGATCGCGGCCCGCAATTTCTCCGCCGCAATGGCTGCGCCACCAATGGCCGTATGCGGCATCAGGACGAGAAATTCTTCGCCACCGAACCGGAAGGCCAGATCCGACTGGCGCATGATCTTCTCGACAGTCCAGGCAATTGTCTTGAGCACTTCGTCACCCGTCTGGTGGCCAAACGTGTCATTGACGGCCTTGAAATGGTCCAGATCAAATAAGAAACAGGCCAGCGGTTCATTGTAGCGGTCCGAGTGCTCCATCAGATCGGAGATCACATTGTCAAAGTGATTCCGGTTGTACAAGCCTGTCATCTGGTCGCGGGAGGCCAGGATTTCCAGCTGTTCTTTATTGCGCAGCTGCTCGCTGACATCGCGCCCAGTCGCATAAAGCCAGCCATCAACCGTCTGCAGGTACCATTCGATCGACCTGTAGGTGCCTGCTTTCGTTTGCATCCGGCAGGTCATGGACTCACGTTTTTGATCCAAAGACGGCTTGAACACGGTCTGTGCGGCCTGGCGATCCTCCGGGTGAATCAGATCAGGCAAATGGATCCGCTCCAGTTCTTCCCTTTGATAGCCCAGGATCGTCAACCAGGCCTGGTTGGCCTTCTTGACCACACCCTGATCATCGCGAATGAACATCAGATCCGGAGAAATGGAGAAAAACTGTTGCAAAGCAGAGTGTTGCTCCCGTTCTTCGATCAATTCAGTCAAGTCTGTGATGGTGCCCACCCAGCGGGAAGGCTTGCCAGCCTCATCATGCAGCAGACCGCCCCGGGATAGAATCCAGCGCCACATGCCATCCTGGTGGCGCAGGCGGTGGACCATCTTATAGGTCTTGCTCCTGCCCTCCAGAAAATCAGACATGGCCTGTTTGATTTTCCCCGCCTCGTCTGGATGCCAGCGTTCTTGCCAGGCGGCTACGGAGTCAGCCATCTGGTCGGGTTCAAAGCCAAGGATTTTCTTGAACGGTGGCGAAAAATAGACCCGGTCATTGGCCAAGTCCCAGTCCCATATTCCGGCATTGGTCCCGTCCAGGGCCAGATTATAGCGTTTTTCATTGAAATATAGGGCTTCTTCGACCATTTTGCGCTCAGTAATATCGATCTGGACCCCAAAATGGCCAGTGATTCGCCCCTGGTCGTCATAAAGGCAGATATAATCCCCCAGGACAGCCATTCGGGAGCCATCGAGGCGTTTTGCATCGGTATCGATATGCAAATGGCCCTGGTCGAATAACTCACGCCAGACCGAGCGTCCATAGGGCAGATCATGGGCAAAGAGCTGGCTCGGCGTAGTGCCGATGAAGTCCACCAGGGAGGTCCGATACTGGTCGAGCATCGCCTGGTTGGCCTCGGTGATCCGGTGATGGTCAAAAACATAATCCAGGACCCTTTCCTGGTCCACCGTTTCATCCCAGACCACGGGTTCATCCAGCATCATGAAAAAAATGCCGGTCAAAGATTGCCGGAACATCAACTCCAGCTGATATGAGGTATGCCGGGGGAACGGATAGGAAACCGGAACCTTCACCCTATTGTCTTGATCCATCGCTAAGCACTCCTGGAAGCCTGTCATGGCACCGAATGGTCCTGTCATCGGTTCATTCCGATTCTAGATAAATCTGCTAGAAAATACCAGTGGCTGCCAAAAAAGACTATCTCCAGATCCGTTCAGATCCCGGAGATAGTCTTTTGTCGTCATATGCGGTTAGCCAGTTGTCCGTTCGCGCTCGCTGCTGCGCTCAATAATGCGTATCCACGAAACCGCAGAAGGCATCGACCGGGCTGATGCCGGTGAATGCGGACCGGCCGACCATTTTCTCGACCAGCAGCCGGAGCGTCTCCTGCCTGGCATCGTAGGTATTGATATAGGTCTGCATCTGGGGCACATCAGCCAGATGGAAAGGGCACTGGACGGAGACAAAGATCGAAGGCACTTCAAAGACATAGAACGGAATATCCGGCGTCCCCTTGGCGGCCGGCCAGAGCACACGCTGCACGGTCCCGGGCACAACATTGGCCACGCTGATGATCAGGTCATAGTTGTCAGTCAATTCACAGATCGGCCGTTTCTGGGCATAGACATTCATAATGCCCTTGGCGATCTCGCTTTCTGGCAGCTTCATGATCTTGTCCAGGGGTGATTCATAGATCGCGACATCGAAGCCTTCTGCCGCCAGCAAGTCCCTGAGGTCGGCGAGTGGATTGCCACCGCCGGCGATGGCCTTGCCGAACTGGCTTTCCGGACCTTTGACTTCAACCAGCAGGATGCGCCTAGTCTTTGCAGGGTCCAGCGGAAAAATGTCCTGCTTGTTCTTGACCAGTGTGATCGCCTTGTCAGCAACCTGGCTGAAGACAGCCTTGTTTTCCGGCAGGCCGATCTTGGCCAGGGCCTCAGCCTTGGGCAGCAGCAGGTCAGACTTGGCCTTCTTGTGCAGGCCGAGCATGGCCTTCAGGCCGAGAATGCGCGTCAGGGCATCCCGCAGGCGTTCTTCGGTGATGATGCCGTTTTTGTAGCCGTCCATCATATAGCCGAAATCTTCGTCCGGATCATTAAAGAACAAGAACAGATCACAGCCTGCAGCAATCGAGGTTGGCAGCATATCGCGCCGTTTCATGGAGGCGGTCATGGCGACCATATGGCTGGCATCTGTAACCACGACGCCATTGAAGCCCATCTGGCCCTTCAGCAGGTCGGTGATCAGCTCCTTGGACAAGGTGGCGGGAAGCATCGCCGACTCCGGCTGGTCCGGATTGAAGCGGCGCGTATAGGCAGGCAGATGGATATGGCCCGCCATGATCGAAGGCAGACCGGCATCAATCAGGCCCTGGTAAACCTTGCCATAGGTCGCATCCCAGTCTTCACAGCTGAAGGCATTCACCGAAAAAGACAGGTGCTGGTCGCGCTCGTCGACCCCGTCACCCGGGAAATGCTTGGCGGCCGGGGCAATATTGCTCTCCCGGATCCCCTTCATATAGGCCAGGCTCATGGCCAGGACCTTTTCCGGATCATTGGAGAAAGCCCGGCTGGAGATGATCGGATTGCGCCAGTTATAGAGAATGTCAACGATCGGCGCAAAGCTCCAGTTGCAGCCAACGGCAGCGGCCTCGACCCCAGAGATCCGGCCCAGTTCATAGGCATAATGGGGGTCATTGGTAGCGGCAACTTTGACGTGGTAGCCGACTTCCGTGCCATCCCGGCAGGCGCCATTGCCACCGGCTTCCGTATTGGCCGCGATCAGGAGCGGGATTTTGCTGTTTTCCTGCAGGATCCGGTTCTGCTCATAAACCTCTCCGGCAAGGCCCGGATTGTAGCGGACCGCACCGATATGATACGTATCGACGACACTTTTCAAATAGCTCTCGTCGCGGCTGGCCCCCATATTGACAAAAAGCTGGCCGATTTTTTCTTCCGTTGTCATGCCGGCAATCGTGTCCTGGACCCAGCGGATTCCTTCGTCATCGAGGAAATAAGGTTTCTGACGCAAATCAACAGCCATGGTATAGTGCTCCTTTTGTTTGATCTTTGTCCATCATATCTTGCAGCCTGTCGCGTCTGACTCCTGATTCTTGTTGATTCTGTGGCAAAAATTGCTCAACATGAAGGGGGTTGAATGCAACATTGCCCAAAAGGATTGATTATAATGGAATCAGCGGGAGGTACCCTTGTATGGCAGACAGGCAGATGATGAAAGCACTGGTCAAAAAGCATGCTCAGCCGGGCTTATGGCTCGACGAAGTGCCGGTTCCGGAAATCGGCATCAATGATGTCCTGATCAAAATCATCAAGACATCGATTTGCGGCACAGATGTCCATATTTACAACTGGGATGAATGGTCCCAGAAAACCATCCCGGTGCCGATGACCATCGGCCATGAATTTGTCGGCAAAATCGCGGCCATTGGCAGCAATGTGCATGATTTTGCCGTCGGTGATATTGTATCGGGCGAAGGTCATGTGGTTTGCGGACGATGCCGCAATTGCCTGGCCGGCCGGCGCCACCTATGCAATAAGACCAGTGGCGTGGGGGTCAACCGGCCCGGCGCTTTTGCCGAATACCTGTCGATTCCGGTCACCAATGTCTGGCACTGCGATCCTCAGATTCCCCTCGACATCATCAGCTGCTTCGATCCGCTTGGTAATGCGGTCCATTCTGCCCTGGCCTTCAATGTCCTGGGTGAGGATGTCCTGATCACCGGCGCTGGACCGATCGGTATCATGGCCGTAGCCGTGGCCAAGCATGCCGGAGCCCGGTATGTGGTCATTTCAGATGTCAATCCCTTCCGCCTGGAGCTGGCCAAACGGATGGGCGCGACTCTGACTGTCGATGTGCGCACCGAAAGCATCCAGGATGCCATGACGAAGCTGGATATGAAGGAGGGCTTTGATGTCGGACTGGAAATGTCCGGCAATGCCGAGGCCTTCCGCACCATGGTCGATGTTCTGTGCCATGGCGGCAAGATTGCCATGCTCGGCATCCAGAAGCCGGGCACCATCATCGACTGGGACAAGGTGGTTTTCAACGGCCTGACCATCCATGGCATCTATGGCCGGGAAATGTATGAAACCTGGTACAAGATGACCGCGATGATCCAGACTGGCCTGGATATTTCCCCAGTCATCACCCACCACTTCCATTATACGGATTACGAAAAGGGCTTTGCCGCGATGATTTCCGGCAATTCCGGCAAAGTCGTGCTCGACTGGGAGTGAGCCATTTACCTCATTTCAGGTGCATCCCTGGCAGGCCAAAGGCAGCAGGGCAGCAATCAATAAACCAGGAGGACTTTGATTTTCATGGACCACAAGGCAATCGACCTGTTCCGAACCGAAGCCGAAAAAATCCAGGCCAGTGGCCTGTGGAAGGATGAACGCGTCCTGGAAAGTGCCCAAGGGGCGCGGATCCGGTTTGCCGGCCGCGACCAGATCCTCAACCTGTGCGCCAACAATTACCTGGGCCTGTCGAGCCATCCGGAGGTCATCCAGGCCGCCCAGGCCGCATTGGACCAATGGGGCTATGGACTGTCATCTGTCCGTTTCATCTGCGGCACCCAGGCGGTCCACAAGCAGCTCGAGGCAAAGCTTTCGGACTTTCTCGGCCTGGAGGATACCATTCTCTATTCCTCCTGCTTCGACGCCAATGGCGGCGTTTTCGAAGCGCTGCTCACAGACCAGGACGCAATCATCAGCGACGAGCTCAACCATGCCAGCCTGATTGACGGCATCCGTCTGTGCAAGGCCCAGCGCTTCCGCTACAAGAACAACGATATGGCTGATCTGGAGGCCCAGCTGCAGGCAGCCGTAAACGCCCGGATCCGGGTCATCGTCACGGACGGTGTTTTTTCAATGGATGGGACGATCGCTGACCTGAAATCAATCTGCGATTTGGCTGACCGCTATTCGGCCCTGGTTTTGGTCGATGACAGCCACGCTGTCGGATTCATGGGGAAAACAGGCCGCGGCACACACGAGCATGCAGACGTCATGGGCCGGGTGGATATCCTGACCGGCACCCTCGGCAAAGCCCTCGGTGGCGCCAGCGGTGGCTATGTCAGCGCCAGAAAGGAAATCATCGACCTTCTGCGCCAGCGCTCGCGGCCCTATCTGTTCTCGAATACGCTGGCGCCAGCGATCGCCGCCGCCTCGATCCGGGTGCTTGAGCTGCTCATGGCATCGACTGAGCTTCGCGACAAGCTTTTTGCCAATACCGCCTATTACCGGGAACAGATGGTCCAAGCCGGTTTTTCCGTCGGTCAGGGCATCCACCCGATCGTACCGGTCATGCTCGGCGATGCCCGCCTGGCCCAGGAGATGTCCCGGCGCATGATCGAGCGCGGCGTTTTTGTCGTCGGCTTCTTCTACCCCGTCGTGCCCCAGGGCAAAGCGCGGATCCGCACCCAGATCTCAGCAGCCCATACCCAAGAAGATTTGGACTTTGCCATCCGGACATTTGCTGCAGTGCGTCAGGAAATGGGACTCTAAAACCGACCGGCGGACCAGGGTGGCGCGCCCGGGCTCCGGGTATGAACCGAACCGCGGAAGCGGGGTGCTCTGCCCCTCCTGAGCCGAGGCGTGAAGGCCGTCAGAAACGGCTCAGCGAAAGATCCAGGGAAAAACCAGGAAAACAAAAGCAGCCCAGGCACCATAAGCGGGCAGGTACTGTGTGACCGCCCGCAAGATGACCAGCGGGGCTGCTTTTTTGCGCAGGAATTGGGCATAGGCAGCCAAAATCCAGGCCAGATGTCCGCCGATCAGCAGATTGACGCCGAGCACCACAATCCGGTTAGGGGTCAGGCCAAAGGTGGAAAGCCGGAATAAAATCGATGCCAGGGCAACGATATCAATGATCAAAGCCAGGCTGATCAGGGCGACATTGAGCAGATCACCCCATTGCTGCTTGTCCGCGTGCGATTTTTCCGTCAAGGTAAAAATGGTGATGGCCAGGACAACGAGCAAAATGCCATTGAAAGCAATCAGGAAATCACGGTCCAGGAATGGATTGCGGCCAGCTATGAAAAGCACGGCCAGATAGGCCAGCAAGGTCAGAAAGACCAGTGGGCTGAAGATCCGGGCGATCCAGGGGGCCATGGTTTTGGCCAGCTTAAGCTGGGTCATGACCAGGTCGGTCGCAACGAGTGCCAAGGCGGCCGCGCCGAAAACGACGACATTTTCCATGTAGAATTTGGCGAAGTCCTGGCCTGGCAGTGCGAGGTCAAACAGCATCAGGCTCAGGGCTGTCAAGATCATGCCACTGATGGCAAAGATCGCATAAGCAATGGCAAATTCGCCATTGAACCGGATATAGGAAAGTCTCGCCTCGGATTGGCGAAAATCATTGCCCGTATAGGCTATCCCGAGGACGACCCAGAGGAAAACGGGTAAATGCAGATAGGCCATGATGATGCTGTCGGTCTCTTCCAGAGGCAGGACGTTGAAGTAAACCAGGGTTCCCAGAAACAGGCCGGCCAAGGTCAGCAGCAGTTTGGGAGCCGGCTTTTGTCTGATGACAAAATAGGCAGCCAGGAAGGGAACGACGCCATACAGGATATTGACCGGAGCGATCGCTTGTTCGAGCGAAAAATACAGGATCGTTCTGGTGCATAGGCCAGCCAGGACTGCCAGCAGCAGAGCCAGGCGCAGGTCACGGGTCAACCAGGCGGATCGGGTTTCAGCTGCCTTTTCCTGGTCGGTGAGCCGCTCCTGCCAGACAGCCAGCACGATGGATTCAGGCGATTCGATGAGCGCTTGCGGAAAATCCCGGCGAAAAGCATCCGGGTCCTGGCGAAAAAGCAGTTCCAGATCATGGGGGGATTCCAGATTGCTGAGGATTTTATCTTTCATGTCCAAGGTGTCACTCCTCCTTAGAGCGGTATTCCAGGATATCACCCGGCTGGCAGTCGAGCGCCTGGCAGATGGCATCCAGCGTTGAAAATCGTATCGCCCTGGCCTTGCCATTTTTCAGGATCGACAGGTTGGCCATCGTGATGCCGACCTTCTCAGTCAGCTCCGTGACACTCATTTTGCGTCGAGCCAGCATCACATCGAGATTGATCACGATCGCCATAGCCCCCTCCTCACACCGTCAAGTCGACTTCAGACTTGAGCAAGATGGCATCATTGAGGAGTCGTTGCAAAACAGCGGCGAATACCGCAATGACCAGCGAGGCGAAAATGATCAGAAGGCCGAGCACGATCAGGCCGGGTGCATCATCACCCTCCGCCATCAGATACAGCAAAGGCAGCTGGGCGAGATAGAGGATGCTGATGATCACAGCCGAGATTTTGATGTTTTTCAGGCCGCGGACAGCAGCAGCAGAAAAAGCCTCGCTGCGGTCGATCAGGTTGAGCAGGCCAAAGGCCTGGTAGAGGGCCTGGAAAAAGACCAGAGCTGAACCATAGACACCGGCCAGAAAGAGTGGCCGGAGAAAAATGAGCTCAGGCGAATAGCGGGTGATCAGGTGGGAAAGTCCGGGGACCAGAAAGATGCAGGCGACAAGAACCGGCAGCCCGATCAGAAAAACAGAGACTTTGAGAAACAACGTAGAACCACGCTTCATGGACAATACCTCTGCATTGGTTTTGATTCCAGCATAGCATATATTTATCGTTTTTCAATATATTTTTATTGTTTATACGGATTGGCAGATTTGAGAAAGTGGCAGGCGGCGTGACGGGTGGCACCCGGGGCGGCAATTGCCGTGTTTGTAGCCAGTCCAGGCCTATCGCATCAAGTGATCCAATGCTTGCTGGATCCAGCCAAAGCCAATCCGCTCTTGTTCCAGACGAATCTGGTCCCCCCAGTGATTCAGTCGCAACCGGTCGTAGACGCCACATTCTTCGTCTGTGAGCCGGGTCAGGGGCCGGATTTCGGGGCGGTCTTCCCTGCCCCAGAGCAAACGATGCGCCAGCAGAGTCTGTTCGTCCATCAGGAAGGACTGGGCATGTGGATACAGCCCGCGCAATTGGTTGAGGATCGCAAAACCGTGGGTATCGAGATCACCCCAGTAATAGAAGTCGCGGTTTTGGAGCCAGCGTGCTTCCTTCAGCGCATCAAAGCCATAACCGGAACCAAATATAACCAGGGCACCCGGGATGGTCGGGAAAGCCAGGAAATTGATTTCATTTTCGGTCATGAAAACGGTCCGGACCGGTAGGTCCAGCTGCGCAAAGCTGTCTGCAGTGACGGTGATATCCTGATCTGATTCGACGGGCAGCAACGGGATCGCGGGGTCGAGCAGGCGAAATCGCACGCACAAGGGTTTATCGAGAAACCCATAGCGGCGGCAAAAGCCAGCTACACCGGTGAACCGGGGATCGATCTGCGCAGGGTTTAGAGCCAGGTCGAAAAGCTCGATCAAGACACCGCGCAAACCTTCGATCCATTTGGTATGGATGCCAGGCAGGTCGATCTGGCGCAGATAGATCCCAGGCCGCGGATGTTGTTGCAGCCAGGCGATCAATGCGAGCAGGCGGGGCCACTCATCAAAAAGTTCCAGTGCCCTCAGCGGTCGCTTGACCAGCCACGGCAGCAGCTCCGGCTGTTGCTGGTTAGCAAGTGCCAGCAAATCTGAAAACAGCTCGGCTTCTCTTTCCTTGTGGATCAAGGCCAGGGCATCGTCCAAAGTATCGATCCGGATGGCAACCGGAATTTCATTGCTGCCGATGATCCGGTGATTGACTTGCCGCCACTCGATCCGGTAGTGCTTCTCCGATCCGGCCAATTTCCCGATCCATTGGCGCACCTCGGAAAAACGCTCGCTCAGTTCACTGGAGGTCGGCCCCCTGAGGGGCACATGCAAAGGGCCAAACGACTCCCCTCGGGCCAGGGCGGCTAAAAGCGTCCCGCGGTCCCACAGCTTCTGGACAAAGGCTTTGATGTCAGCCGGATAGGTCCAGTTCATCCGGGACCCCGCTTCTTCTCAGCCCGGTATTCCTCGATGCTGAGGTTGCGCAGGACTGAATTGCGCCCCTCTTCGTTGTGGACAAAACCGACAGTGGCGACAAAGGGCTCAATGATGTGGATTTTCTGCAACGGCGTGACGATCAGGAGCTGGAGATTGAGCTGGGCAAATAATTGCAGGCCATACTGGGCAGATTCATCCGAACCACGGCCAAAGGCTTCGTCGATGACAACAAACCGGAAAGACCGGGAGCGGACCGCCCCCCATTCGAGACCGAACTGGTATGCCAGACTGGCTGCAAGGACGGTATAGGCCAGCTTTTCTTTCTGGCCGCCAGATTTGCCGCCGGAATCCGTGTAATGCTCATATTCACTGTTGTCTTCACGCCAGCGCTCACTGGCTGCAAAGAGGAACCAATTGCGCACATCGGTCACTTTCTCCGTCCAGCGGCGGTCGAGGTCGGAGGCGTCATCGCGACCGCGGAAACGCTCGATGATCCGCCGGACCTGGAGAAACTTGGCTTCCGAATACTGGGCTTGTTCCGAGCCAGTCAGAGTGCCCTCGGTACAGGCCCGGAGCTCCGCCTGAAATTCGCGGATTTCAAGGTCCGGACTCAGCTGGGCTTCCAGACTGATGTAGCGGCCGGGATTGTAGTCAATCTGGGTCAGTGACTGGTTGATCTGGGCGATGCGCTCCCGGATCGTTTCGCGTTCCTTATTGAGCTGCGACTGGAAATTAGCCACTTCCCGGATCGTGTTTTCATTTAAAAGCGACTTGAACTGCCCCTCAAAGCGCGGCAGGTCGTCAGCCTTCAGGTGCGCGAGCATGGCCGCGAATTCGTGGCTGGCTTTGAGATGGATATCGACCTCGTGGGTTTCCAGGGGCCATTGCTGCTTGTAGACCGTCATCGCCTCGATGATTTTGCCATTCAGGCGGCTCAGTTTCCTGTCCTCATTATCGATCCGGGTTTGCAGCCAGACCCGCATCTCATGCTCGCGATTGTCACAGGACTCAACCGTCAGCTGAGCGCCAGCCAGCGCGGCTTCACGCATGCTCTCCAGGGTAGCAAACAAGGCCTCTGCATCGGACAGACTGTCCTGGAGGATGACTTTGGCCTCTTGGGACAACTTCTCGGCATCGCTGATTTTCTGCTCGGTCTTGGAGCGCCGGTCCCGGCGTTCATTGAGCTGGTTATCCGTCTCGACCTGGGCTGTTTCGACTTGTGCCAGCTGTTCGCTCAGGGTTTTGAGCAAATCGGACGCAGCTTCCAGCTCGCGTTTTTCCTGCTCCAGCCGCCCGATAGCGATGGACAAAGGTTGCCAGTCCAGCTCACGGAAATCGGTGTATTCACCCAGAGCAGCCAGCTGGGACAAGCGCTTTTGAACCGCGACCCGTTCTTTCTCCAGCGTAGACTTACGCCTGGCGAGCTCGGCCAGTTGCTTTTCCAACGCTTTGGCCTGTTTTTCCAGGGCGGCGATTTTCTCGGTATTGCTCCAGCCCAGGACATAGCGGCTGCGATCATCGATCCGGTGGCGATCATCCTTTTCATGGCGCTCCCCGGGGGCCTTGGTCTGACCGGCCCGGGTGATGGCTTTGGTTTCGCGGCGAAACTGCTCCGGGGTCAGGCAGCAGGCGAGATCAAAACGATGTGAAATCTCCCGTTCGATCCAATCATAGAAGGGCGAATCGGTCTTGACCTGGAGCTTTTTGACCAGGGAATCCGGATGCAGCGCCACTGCTTCCGGGCGCACCGTCTCCCGGACGCGGAAATACACCAGCCGGCCCTGCAAATGGGTGCGGTCCACCCATTCCGAAACCTTGGCATAATGCTGGTCGGGGACCAGAAGCGACAGACCGAAATTTCTCAGCTGGCGTTCGATTGCACCTTCCCAGTCCCGTTCGTCATCGCGGACGCGAATCAATTCACCGGCAAAGGGCATCTCTTCCTCCGACAAGGAGAGGGCTTGGCTGAGCTGGCGCCGGAGTGCCACCTGCTTATCATCGATATTGCTGCGGCGCGATTTGAGGCTGGCGATTTCGGTGGCAAGCCCGTCATAAGCTTGCTTTTCCTGAGTCCAGTTGAAATGAGTTTCATTGAAATCATTCTGGATCCGGACCTCCTCTTCTCTGGCGGTCTGCAGCCAATTGGCCATCTCCAGCATTTGGCTGGCAAAGGCATCTTCATTCTGGGCCGGCAGGACATCCAGGGTCTGCAGAAGCTCGGCATAGCGTTCCGCTTTTTTCCGGCGGCGATCCCGTTCGTGCTCGGATTTCTGGATCTCGGCCTCGAGCGAATCGAGCCGGTCGCCCCCATTCTGGGCGATGGTGCGGCGCAGCTCCCGCTCCCTGGCCAATTGGTCTTTTTTCTGTTCTTCCAGACGGGCGATCGCGAGATTGTGCCGGGTCTTCTCTTCGTCCAGAGTTGCCAGCCTTTTGGCCAGAAGGTCCAGCTTGAGTGTCGCAAACCAGGGATGGAGGGCTTCGCGGCAGGTACGCAGCTGGCTGGCAGCCAGCTCTTGTTCCTTGTATTGCTCACAATCCGCAACCAGGGGCTCGAGCATTTCGACCTGGCGTTTGGCCTTGAGCACCGCTTCATGGGCCCGGTTGAGGTTTTCATAATGCTGGATCAGGGCATCGATACGGGGTTTGACCTCGAATGGTTCGAGCATGTGGTCCCGGACAAAGCCCGTCAGGTTGCCGACCGACTTGAGCGAGACCGTTTGCAGGAACAGGTCCAGGGCCTGTTCGTTGTCGATGCCAAAGCGGCGGCGAAACCAGGCGCCATAGGGCGGAAATGTGTCAAAAAGCTCAACATTTTTCGACCGCAGCTGCTTGCGCAGGCCGGCCATCTCTTTACCGAATCCGGAAAAATCAGAGGCAATGGACAAATCCTTTTCACAGGCGGCCAGCAAGCGTTCCGGAGTGCCGGTCGTGTCCTTCATCCAGTAGACCTGGGCCAGGGTGACCGTTTTCTGGTAACCTTCGTTGGCGAAGACGCCCAGAATGACGGAATAGGAATTGAGATCGCGCAGAGGAACGGGCTTGGCACTGCCAAACGTTTCCTGGCGTTCCGTCTTGTAGTAGCCCTGGACATAGGATCTGAGCGACCGCTCCCGGCTGTCCGCCCCGGCCGCTTTGTTATAGGAAATCTTCTGACTGGGCACCAGAAGGGTTGTGATCGCATCGACCAGCGTGGACTTCCCCGAGCCGATATCACCCGTCAACAGGGCATTCTTGCCCTTGAGAGGCAAGGTCCAGATCCGGCCATCAAATGTGCCCCAGTTATAGACCTCCAGACGTTGGAGTCGAAAGCCGGCCAGGGTATCATCTGACATCAATTCCAGCAACAGTTGTTCAGCCATCGATATCCTCCTCGGTCTCGACATGGAGTTTGCGGTAGTCAGCGAGGCGGGCATCAAAATCGGACAACCACTGGGCGTCGACAAAGGCTTTGATGATCCGCCGGACTTCATACATCTGATTTTGACCGCGCAGGCGCCGGACAAAGCCCAGGTCAGCAATCTTATTGAGGTGGGTTTCCACCTGGTCGATCAGCTTGGCCTCATTGCTGCCTGCCGGCAGAAAGATCCGGATCAGTTCCACGATTTCATCCCGGGACAAAATCAGGCGGGTCTCGCCGCCGCTGGCATCATGCTCGGCCAGCTTTTTGCGCAGCAAAGCCAGCAGCAGGCTGACTGGATACGACAGCTGGCGCCTGGCCACCAGGCGCGGAATAGCCGGTGTTTCTGGATTGTCCAAGTCCGGGTGCGAGCGCAAAAAGGCATAGCCCTCGGCTTCGTCCAGGATCAGATCCAGTCCGAGGACCGCGACATAATCCCGCACCGCAGCCTGCAACTGAAGCAGCTGGGACCAGAGTGATGCATTTTCATCCTGGTAAAGCACGCCTTTGAGCAGGGTCACGACCACGACCGGCAAGGCTGGTGTCCCTTCAATCCGGGAACCGTTTAACAATTCATGATGATCCATAGCTTACTCCTTCAGGAAGATGATCCGGGGCAAGGTAGCCTGACGCGTCTTTTGTGCCTCGGACTGCCAGGCGATCGTATCCGTGGTCGCTTCATCAACAACCGTCTGGGGCCACTCACTGGCCAGCTGGAGATAGGCGACCAGTTCGGCCAGTCCATGCTGCAGGGGATGTCTTTCTGCTATGTCCTGCAAGCTGACCTGGCTCCGGTTTTGCAATTCAAGGCGGATATTGCGCCTGAGCTGAGTCTTGTCGACCACAACCTGGGCAAACAGGGCTGATGTGTCGACCTCGATTTCATCCTGCTCCAGGAGAACACTTGCAAAAACAGGCTTGACCGGCGGCTGATAGAGCGGCCTTTCCAGCGGCAGTTCTATTGCAGCGGCTGTTTCGCTCAAGGGCATGAAATCACCTTTGGGTGCTTCTTCACGCAATGCCAGAGCATGGCTTTCGACCTGATGCAGGATGTCCATGATCCGCCGGTTCTCGAGGAAAGCCTGGTCATCGAGGAAGCGGCGCAGCTGGGCCGAGAGCAGGGCAACGGTCCGCTGCGTCTGCTCACCAGCTTCCAGCCAGTCATAGTGGACCCGGCGCAATCGGGCATCAGGCTTAAAGTCCCGCACAGATGGCAAAGCCAGCACCTGGTCGAGCAATTGGCTGAGTTCTTCCTGCCGGGACTGGGACATCAGGAAATCCCAGAATGCACGGAAGCTTTTGCCCTGGTCAGAGTCTGCGATCGCATCCCGTTCGCCCATGATCTCCTCCAGCAGAGCGCCCTTGCCACCTTGCCAGAGGGCGATTTGCTCCCGCACCTGCCGGTCCAGGGTCCTGAAATTATGTTCCACCTCGCGGAAATCCGCCAGCAGCTCGCGCGCCATCTGGAGGAATTGCTGAAACCGGTCCTTCAGGGCTGTATCATCAAGCAGGGGCATATCCCCGGACAAAATCCGGGCAATCTCAGCATCGATCTCGTCACGGCGGCGGTGCAATTCGGCGATCCGGACCTGTGGATCGGTCTGGCTGCCTTCGTTCATTTGGCGCAGCAAGTCAAACAAGGTCAACAGGCGGGACTCTGTGCCGACAAAAGCACGCTCGGTCAGGCTGGACAGCCAGGCCAGAGCCTTTTCAGTCGCTGGTGTCAGATCGAAATGGGGCTCATCGGTCCCCTGAGGGTAGAACTTTCTCAGCCAGCCCTTCTCATTATCGGCCCAGTCGTTCAAATAGGACAATGCTGAACCGGGAAATGCATCTTCGCCCTGTTGCTCCCGCAAGGCGAACAGTTCGTCCTCCAGGGCCTCAACCAGGTCCGCCTGGGCCAGGTTCCGGACATTGGGCCCGATGAAAACCCGATGCAGAAAGCTGGCGATCAGCGGCGCATGCTGGGCACAGAGCAGGCGCCAGGCTGGGTGGTTCCTGCGCAATAAGTCGAGGGTCGTGTAGTCAAGGGCCACGAAAATACGCCTTTCTTTTTCTGCTTCTTGCAACCAGATAGCCCGAAAGAATATTCTCGCACAATCTGGCAATTCTTTGCATGATCCAGATCTTAGTTTAACGATGGATGGCACCTGAAATCAATCCGCTGCGGTTTTTCGCGTTTTGCAGATCTGATATGCTGCAAATCTATCTCGTTCACATACCGGAGATTTCGGTGAATAGGTTTCAAAATTTTGTGTATAATGAAAAGCGTGGGAATTTTGGCATCCAGGTTTTGGCTTCAAGTTCCATGCGCCTGACCAGACTTTTCTCCCATAGCCCTTGAATAAATTGAAAGGAATGGTCATTCATCATGTTGGAACTGCTTGCGGAAATTTTCAGTGGGGTTCTCTATTTTGGAACTGCCGCTGGCATCAAATCACTGGTCATGTTTGCAATTTCCGGGATTCTGATCTATCTGGCGATTGCCAAGGACTATGAACCTGCCCTGCTGTTGCCCATTGGCTTTGGCGCGATCCTGGCCAACCTGCCGCCGGTTGTCGAAGGCATGGCTGCGGTGGTTGGCACAGAGGTTGAACCCGGCTTTCTCAAGATCCTGTTCAATGCCGGGATAGCAACAGAGCTCTTCCCGATCCTGATATTCATCGCGGTTGGGGCCATGATCGATTTTGCGCCGCTCCTGACCAGCCCTTATATGATCTTTTTCGGTGCAGCGGCCCAGTTTGGCATATTCGCCACCTTCCTGATCACCTTGGGCCTGCTGCCGATTCTGGGCATAACCGATCCCAATCTGGTCCTGCGCCTGGCTTCAGCCGTCGGCATCATCGGCGCCGCCGATGGTCCGACCACCCTGTATGTTGCCAACCACTTCAACCTGCGGGAATACATGGGCCCGATCTCGGTCGCAGCCTATTCCTATATGTCACTCGTCCCGATCATCCAGCCGCCAGTCATCTATGCCCTGACCACGGAAAAAGAGCGGAAAATCCGTATGAATTTCCAGGAGCATACTGTCTCCCAGACGGTCAAGATCATTTTCCCGATCGCGATCACCATCATTGCCGGGATCATCGTGCCAATGAGTGTGCCGCTGGTCGGTTCCCTGATGTTCGGCAACCTGATCCGCGAATGCGGGGTCCTGGAGCGGCTCTCCAAAGCCTCCCAGAATGAATTGTCCAATCTGGTGACCATCCTGCTGGGCATCACCATCGGTTCAACCATGATCGCCGACCAGTTCCTGCAATGGAATACGGCAGCCATCATGGTGCTCGGCCTGATCGCCTTCGTCTTCGACACCGCAGGTGGCGTCCTGTTCGCCAAATTCTTGAACCTCTTCCTCAAGAAAAAGATCAACCCCATGGTTGGCGCTGCCGGGATCTCTGCTTTCCCGATGTCGGCACGGGTGATCCAGAAAATTGCCAAGGCCGAGGATCCGCACAATTTCATCCTGATGCAGGCCGTCAGCGCCAATGTGGCGGGCCAGCTCGGTTCGATCGTAGCCGGCGGCCTGGTCATCGCCCTGGTCACGCTGCTGGCCGGACGTGGCATCTGAATTCAGCGATTTTGGAGGTATCATCACATGATTGAACAACTCAAGCAAGCATCCCTCATCGACCAGGGCCTTTTTGTTGCGGCAGTCGGTTTGGCCGGGGTTTTCATTGTCCTCGTGCTCTTTTTCGTCGCGATCAAGGTCATCGCCGGTCTGTTTAAATAAGTCACGATGAAACAGTGAGGTAAATCGGCGTGACACTTGAATGGACCATCCTCCTGGCCGGAATCGTCCTGTTCCTGGCCGTCTTCACCTCGAAGGTCATGTACCGCTTCGGCGTACCGACCCTGATCATTTTCATTTCCCTGGGCATTCTGCTCGGCAGCGAAGGTCTGGGCGGGATCTACTTCGATGATTATCAGCTGGCCGGAACCATTGCCCAGGTCGCCTTGATGGTGATCATTTTTTCCGGAGGCTTTGATACCTCCTGGCAAACCGCCCGGTCTTCAATTGGACTGGCCATGACCCTATCTTCGGTCGGGGTCATTCTGACCTCGTTTCTGGTCGGCACCTTCGCCCATTTTGCCCTTGGCTTGTCCTGGCTGGAAGGTCTGCTCTTGGGCTCGATCATATCTTCGACCGATGCAGCGGCGGTGTTTTCCATTTTCCGTTCGCGAAATCTCAATTTGAAGGGCAATCTGGCATCGACACTGGAGATTGAAAGTGGCTCCAATGACCCCTTCGCCTATATGATGACCCTGCTGTTCATCTCATTGATCCAGGGCTCGGCCAGCGGGATCGGCTGGATGCTGGTCCTGCAATTGTCGGTCGGGATCGCGATCGGATTCTTGATCGGATTTGCAGCCACCTGGTTCATCAACCATGTCAATCTGGCCATCGATGGTTTATACAGCATCATTGCGGTCGCTGTGATGCTGCTCTCCTTTGGTCTGGCCTCAACCCTGGGCGGCAATGGTTTCTTGGCCGTCTATCTGTCCGGAATCGTGATGGGCAACCGGCCGCTCACCCATAAGATTTCCCTGGTCAAGTTTTTTGACGGCCTGACCTGGCTGATGCAAATCCTCCTTTTCTTCACACTTGGCCTGCTGGTTTTCCCCTCCAGAGTGCTCGGTGTGTTCTGGCAGGGCCTGGCGATTGCCGTTTTCATCTCCTTTGTCGGGCGCCCGCTGGCCATTGCCCTGATCATGACCTTGTTCAAGCGTTCAGTCCGGGAAACCGCCCTGATCTCCTGGGTCGGCTTCCGCGGTGCCGCCTCGATCGCGTTTGCCATCCTGCCTCTGATGTATCAGCTGCCAGCGGGTGAGCTCATTTTCAACATCGTCTTCTTCGTCGCCATTTTTTCCGTGCTCATCCAGGGCTCCTTCCTGGTGCCCTTTGCCAAGTGGCTGGGACTTTCCGAAAAAGAAGGTACGGTCTTGACCACATTTACCGATTATCGCGGGGATACCTTTGCCGACCTGCTGGCAGTCAAAGTCCCGGCTGACTCCGCTGCCGTCGACCGCAAGATCCGCGAGCTCGATATTCCTTCGCATATCCTGATCGCGTTCATCAAGCGGGGCAAATCCGTGATCACCCCCCGGGCCAATACGGTGATCCAAGGCAATGATGTCCTGATGCTCGCCAGCGACTCCAAGGAGGAGCTGCTCAAGATCGCCAAGCTGGAACAGGTCAAACCGAGGCTGAAAAAATCCGCCCAGGGAAAGACGAATTAGTCCGGATTCAGACGGAAACAGGCAATTGCGACCTGGCCATTAGCAGCGCACAGATTTGCGCTTGAATCCCAGGCGGTTTTTCGCCACGGCATGCTCGATCGCTGCCGCCGCATCGGGCACGCTGAGCTTTTTCTTGCCGCGGAAAAGTTCGACTGGACCCATTGCCCGAGCAACTGCCAAGGCTTTTTCATGCAGTGGCCGATATGAAATGCCCACCGTGATGACGAAAGCATTCATGGCATAACGGGCACGGTCGGGGCTACCATGAATCGTCTCGGCCACGGTGTTGAGCATGCGTTCTAGTTTTTCCCGATCGAATTCAGCGTCCTGGCGGTTGCCCATCAGCCAGCAATAGCAACTGTAGCCAGCTGACTGGTAAAGCTCGCGCCCGGAAGCGATCCACTGATCTGCCACCGTCTGGGCAATTTCCGTCTCCGCCAGGGTAACGGCGACGATGTAATCGGAGATCATGTGGAAATAAGCCATTTCCATCCAACGGTCGAAGTCATCTGCCGTCATGATTTGGGGCTCGGCTATCATGCCAGCCAGATACATGGCGTCGTAGTTGCCGGTAGCATACAGCGCCTCGGCCAGGGGCTGGTGCAGCCCGATGGTTTTAAGCAGCGGTTTCATCGCTCCGGTCGCAACTCCAAAAAGCGGTTCATGGGCTCCCTGACCGATATAGTTCTTTTTGAGTCGTTCAGAGCCCAGGGATTCAAGTTCGGCCAGGATGGTTTGAACGTCCATGGGATTCCTTTCTCTTGTTTTCATACATCAGGTCTTCAGCCTGTTTCATTATAGAGGCCAAATCCTGGTCCGGATGGGTCCGGGTCGCCACGCCAAATGAAACACTGATCGGCAGGTCCATGATCTTCATATCCCGATACTGTTCCTGGATCCGGGCAACGATTTTCAAAGCTTGGTCCGTATTGGTATGAGGCAGGAGAATGGCAAATTCATCACCGCCCCAGCGTGCGATGATATCCGTTTCGCGACAAACACTATGCATGCTCGCCGCTGCTTTTTGAATCAGAAGATCACCCATCTCATGGCCAGAGGTATCGTTGAGAAATTTCAGACCATTG
>CAZCMX010000001.1:103796-106082 GCA_964499985.1 uncultured Mageeibacillus sp. | reverse complement strand
AGAACCTCAGCCTTCCAAGCTGATTGCGTGGGTTCGATTCCCATCACCCGCTCCAATATCGCCGGCAAGGCGGCCACAGGCCGCCATTTTCTTGCCTCCTCCCGCCTGTTTTTTGTATAATCAGGTCAGAGGCAAGGCAGACATGGGTCTATAGCTCAGTTGGATAGAGCAACAGCCTTCTAAGCTGTGGGTCGGAGGTTCGAGTCCTCCTAGGCTCGCCAGGACCGCTCCTTTGAACAAGGGAGCGGTCCGATTTTTTGCCCTCTTCGCCTGTGCTATAATGAAGCGATTCTGAGCTGAACAGGAGTTTCCATGACCAAAAGCAAAGCCTACGACAATACCAGCATATCCGCCTTGAAGGGGGCTGACCGGGTCCGCCTCCGGCCAGGTGTTATTTTTGGTTCCGACGACCTGGAGGGCTGCAAGCATTCCTTTTTCGAGATCCTGTCGAATTCCATCGACGAGGCCAGGGAAGGACATGGCAACCTGATCGAGGTCAAGCGCTACCGCGACGGATCGCTCGAGGTCAAAGACCAGGGTCGCGGCATTCCGCTCGATTTCAATGAGAAGGAAAACCGCTACAATTGGGAGCTGGTCTACTGCGAATTGTATGCTGGCGGCAAATACAACAATATCAGCGGGGACCATTATGAGTTCAGCCTCGGTCTCAATGGCCTGGGCGCCTGTGCCACCCAGTATGCTTCCGAATACTTCGACGTATCGGTGGTGCGCGATGGCTTCCGCTATGATCTGCACTTCGAAAAAGGCAATAATGTCGGTGGCCTGACCAAGACCCCGGTCCGGCAGAAGCAGACCGGCACGATCCAGAAATGGAAGGCAGACCGGGACGTTTTCACTGACATCATGATCCCGCTGGACTATTTCCAGCAGACTTTGAAACGCCAGGCCATCGTCAATGCCGGAGTGACCTTCCGCCTGTTTGACGAGCCATCCGGCACCACCGAGGAATTCTACTATCCAGAAGGCATCCTGGGCTTTGTCCGCGAGCTGGACCAGGAGAAGGGCATCTCGAGCCCGCTTTTTTTTGAAGGCAGCGGCAAGGGCCGCGATCGCGCCGACAAGCCGGAATACAAGGTCAAGGCTGCTGTGGCTTTGTGCTTCAATAATGAGGTCAACCTGATCGAGTATTACCATAACTCGAGCTGGCTGGAATATGGCGGCTCGCCGGACAAAGCCGTGCGTAATGCCCTGGTCAATGAATTCGACCGCCAGGCCAAGCTGCAGGACAAGTACAAGAATAATGAAGCCAAAATCACCTTTGCCGATATCGAGGATTCCCTGATCCTGGTCACCAATTCGTTCTCCACCCAGACCAGCTATGAAAACCAGACCAAGAAGGCGATCAATAACAAGTATATCCAGGAATTCCTGACGGATCTGCTGCGCAGTCGCCTGGAGATCTGGTTCATCGAGAACAAGGCCGAGGCTGACCGCGTCCTGGAGCAGGTTCTGGTCAATAAGCGCAGTCGCGAAAGTGCTGAAAAGCAAAGGCTGAACATCAAGAAAAAACTGATGGGCTCGGTGGATCTGACCAACCGGGTCAAGAAATTTGTCGATTGCCGCACCCGGGACATTGCGCGCCGGGAATTGTACATCGTCGAAGGTGATTCAGCGCTCGGATCGTGCAAGATGGGCCGCGACGCGGAGTTCCAGGCCATCATTCCAGTGCGGGGTAAAATCCTCAATTGCCTCAAGGCGGATTATGAGGCGATATTCAAGAACGAAATCATCGTCGACTTGATCAAGGTTCTGGGCTGCGGGGTCGAAATCCATTCCCGCCACAATAAAGACCTGTCCTCATTCGACCTCGACGGTCTGCGCTGGAACAAAGTCATCATCTGTACCGATGCCGATGTGGACGGCTTCCAGATCCGGACCCTGATCCTGGCCATGCTTTACCGCCTGACACCGACCTTGCTGGAAAAGGAGAAAATCTTCATTGCCGAATCGCCCCTGTTTGAAATCACCCAGCGGGTGAAGCGGGAGGAGAAGACCTTTTTCGCCTATACGGAGCGGGAAAAAAGCGAACTGCTGGCCAGGCTGGGAGCAGACCGCTGCAGCATCCAGCGCTCGAAAGGCCTGGGTGAGAACGAACCGGAAATGATGTGGCTGACGACCATGAACCCGGAAACCCGACGCCTGATCCAGGTCATGCCGGACAAGGCCGAAGACATGCTCGAAACCTTCGACTTGCTCCTCGGCGACAACCTGGCCGGCCGCAAAACCTTCATCGAGCAAAACGGCCACAAATACCTAGACCAACTC
>CAZCMX010000001.1:0-103696 GCA_964499985.1 uncultured Mageeibacillus sp. | reverse complement strand
GACGTAGGCTAGCCGAAGTCGAGTTAGTCTTGACCAACCTCGACGTAGGCTAGCCGAAGTCGAGTTAGTCTTGACCAACCTCGACGTAGGCTAGCCTCGACGTCGGCTAAGATCGTGCATTTTTAAGAGGAGCCCGCCATGACCCAGACAGCACCCATCCACCAGCAGCCGATCACCGCGACTCTGGAAAACAACTATATGCCCTATGCGATGAGTGTCATCGTTTCGCGAGCTATCCCGGAAATCGATGGCTTCAAGCCTTCACACCGCAAGTTGCTGTTCACCATGTACAAAATGGGACTTCTGACCGGCAACCGGACGAAATCGGCCAATGTCGTCGGCCAGACGATGAAGCTCAATCCGCACGGTGACCAGGCGATCTATGAGACCATGGTCCGCCTGACCCGCGGCAATGATGCCCTGCTGCACCCCTATGTGGATTCCAAAGGCAATTTCGGCCGCATCTACTCGCGCGACATGCATTATGCAGCCGCTCGCTATACCGAAGTGCGCCTCGATCCGATCTGCCAGGAAATCTTCGCCGGCCTGGACAAAGACAGTGTCGACCTGGTAGATAACTATGATGGCACGATGAAGGAACCGGTCCTGCTGCCCGCAACCTTTCCGACCATCCTGGTCAACAGCAACCAGGGGATTGCGGTTGGCATGGCCAGTAATATCTGCTCCTTCAACCTAGCCGAGGTTTGTGCCGCAACCATCGCCTATATTCGTGACCCGGGCTGTGATATCGAGGAACATCTGCCAGCCCCTGATTTCACGACCGGTGCCGAGCTGATCTACCATCCACAGGAGATCCGCCAGATCTACCAGACTGGACGCGGCAGCTTCAAGCTGCGGGCCACCTACCAGATCGACAAGAAAAACGGCTATATCGAGATTTTGCAAATACCCTATACCACAACGGTTGAGGCAATCATCGATGACATTTCCGATCTGGTCAAGTCCGGCAAGATCAAAGAAATCAATGATGTCCGGGATGAAACCGATCTCGATGGCTTGAAGCTGACGATCGACTACAAACGCTCGGCCGATCCCCAGGCCCTGATGCAGAAGCTGTTCCGCCTGACCTCCCTGGAGAGCTCTTTTGCCTGCAACTTCAATATCCTGGTCAATGGCACCCCCCGGGTGATGGGGATCCGTTCCATTCTGGGTGAATGGCATGCCTGGCGGCGGTCTTGCCTCAGGCGGGAAATTGCCTATGAACTGGGCAAAAAGCAGGATCGTCTCCACTTGCTCCAGGGTCTGGAACAGATCCTGCTCGATATCGACAAGGCGATCAAGATCATCCGGGAAACCGAGCTGGAAAGCGATGTCATCAAGAACCTGATGTCTGGCTTTGCCATCGACGCCATCCAGGCCGAGTATGTTGCAGAAATCCGCCTGCGCCAGCTCAACCGCCAGTATCTTCTGCAGCGGATCGCCGATATCAAGGCTCTGACTGAAGAAATCGCCGCTCTGGAAGCCCTGCTGGGGGACCAGGAGCAAATGGACCGGAAAATCATCGAGCAGCTCAAGGCAGTCGCCAAAAAGCATGGCCGTGAACGCCGGACAACCCTGGTCCATACCGATGATGTCGAGCGCCTGGCCGACCATGAACTGATCGAGGATTACAAACTCCGGATTTTCCTGACCGACCACGGTTATGTCAAGAAAATCCCCCTGACCTCGCTGCGCAGTGCCGGTGATCTCAAAACGAAGGAAGACGACCAGATTGTCCAGGACAGTGAAGGCAAGAACAAGATGGATATCCTCTTGTTTACCAATCAGGGCAATGTCTACAAAATGAAGGTCTTCGAGATCAAGGACCATAAGCCTTCGGATTTCGGTGAGTATACGCCGAACCTGCTCAGTCTCGACGAGGGTGAGCGGGTGGTCTTCTTCCACCTGACTGAAGACTATTCGGGCCAGTTCCTGATCGGCTTTGCCAATGGCAAGCTGGTGCGGCTGCCCTGCCAGTCCTATGAAACCAAAACCAATCGCAAAAAGCTGGTCAATGCCTTTTCCACCGCCTCACCCCTGACCGCGATCTGTTTCCTGACTGATCCGGAGGATTTTGTCGCAGTGAGCAGCATCCGCAAGGTGCTGGTTTTCAACAGTGATCTGATTCCTGTCAAAACCACCCGGACCACCCTGGGTGTCCAGGTGCTCCTGGCGAAGAAGGGCAGCACCATGACCAGCCTGAAGCGCCTGGCGGAGACCGCCATCATCGAACCCAACTATTACCGGGCCAAAACCTTGCCGGCTGTTGGCACCTATCTCAAGGAAAGCACCCTGGAAAACCGGCAAGTGGGCCTGGATGGCATTTGAGCATGGCAAACCTTTATATCCGCAATTCGAGGGAACCCGCTTCCCGCCTGAAATCGGTCCTGGTGGCCATCCTTGCGGTTGCCCTGCTCCTGTCAGCGGTGGTTTTGTTCCTGATTGCCAGTAACCAGCAAACCGCAGAAGAAGCGCGGGCGGACTTTGAGCTGGCCCTGTCCGGCCAGGACTATGCCCAAGCCCTGGAAATCTACCGGGATGTCCAGGCCAGGGCCGTGCTGCCAGCTGAGGCTGGCGCTGTTGAGAATCCCTACCAGATCGTTCTGACCGATCTGGAGGCTTTGCTCGCGGGCCGTCTGGACCAGATTGAGAGTCAATTGCTGGCCGGTCGCACCCTCGAGGCCGATGACCAGGCTTTCATCGTCGGCCTCGGGGAATTGACGGGCTTGCGGCTGTCCCGGTTTGCCCGAGATTTAAGCCGGGCCTATCTGATGGGCGAGGAAGAGTACCAGACCATGGCCCAGACCATTGAACAGCTGGCTGGCCTGCAAAATCTCAAGGACAGTGTCCTGCCCCTGGACAGGGAATACCAGGGCTGGCCGGCCCTGCAGCCTGCTTTCCTGGCTGCTGACCGATTGCTTGCTGACCAGCAATGGTATTCCGCCTATGCGGCCTGGGATGAATTGGCCAAGACCGCTGACTCCGGCTCATTTGCCCAGGATTTTGCCCGGCTCAAGCTGGAATCGTGCAAATCCGGGATGTACCAGCCCTTGCTGGACCTGGCCGTGGACCTGATCGGCCAGAATCGAGTGGTGACCGCCTGGAACCAGTTGAACGACTTGCAGGCGGTTTTTCCCGGTGATCCGGCGATCCAGGCCGCCCTGGACCAGTGCAGCCGGAACCTGCCGCGAAAACTGGAGACCTTCCGTGGCGCCATCGAACACCTGGTCATCAAGCCACTGATTGCCGATCCACAGACCGCCTTTGATGGCGACCGGTATGCTGCGGCTGCATTTGACACCTTGCTGACGACCAGGGAATTCGAGCGCATCCTGGAACAGCTTGATGCGAATGACTACATTCTCGTTGACCAGACGCGATTGATGACAGATGCCGGGGTACCGTTTGCGATTGATTTGCCGGAAGGCAAGAAACCTCTGGTGCTGGTTCTCGAGGGGCTCAACTATTTTGCAACCCGGCGCGAGACGGGCAATTGCTGGGACTTGCAGCTGGACGGCGACGGACAGGTCAGCGGGGTGATCCCCGGCCTGGATGGCAGCCTGGTTCTGGACCGCAAGGCCGAAGCGATCGGCATACTCGACCAGTATGTGGCCGAACATCCCGGTTTTTCTTTTGACGGTGCCAAAGGGTTGATTACTCTGTCCGGATATGAAGGCATTTTTGGCTCGGTCACGGATCCGGACCAGCTGGATGATAAAAACCAGGCACTGGCCGCACTCGGCTACCCTGAATTGCAGCTGGGGCCGGCAGATTATGAAGCCAACCGGCAAAAGGTTCAGGCGATCATCAGACAATTGCAGAAAACCGGCTGGCAGTTTGGCTCCTCGACTTATGGCCTGATCAATCTCCAGGCTGCCAGTCTCGACCAGGTCCAGGCGGACTGGTCCAAGTGGCAGGCCCAGCTCGAACCGCTGACAGGCCCAGTCACGTCTTTGTCCTTTCCCAATGGAGCCGTTCTCGGCGCAGATGATCCCAGACGACTGTTCCTGGAAAGCCAGGGCATCCGGGTATTCAGCGGCCTGGGGGCAACGCCTTATATCGTCCGCAATGGGAATACGGTCTATACAGACAAAGTCCAGGTGAGCGGCTTTAGCCTGACCCATCCTGGACTCTATCGGCTGGACCGCTTCTTTGACGCCAGCCAGGTCATCGACCGGGAAGCCCGGTCTTTATTCAACGGTTGAAGAACTCCTTGTACAGCTCCTTGACGGCATAGTTGCAATATTCTTCGCGCACTCCGAACATGACGCTGATTTCGGAAGCGCCCTGGTTGATGACCTCGAGATTGACGCCGGCCTTGGACAAGGCATTGGCGGCCCTTGCTGTCACACCGACCGTATGGGCCATGGCTTCACCGACAATCATGACGATGGCCAGGTTGCGGTCAACTGAGATTTTTTCGATCCCGATCTCGTCGACCAGGCGCCGGACCACACGTTTTTCCTTTTCCGGCGTAAAGACCTCCTGGCGCATGACGATGGACAGGGAGTCTATCCCGGAAGGCATATGCTCGAATGGAATGAATTCATCCGCCAGGATCTGGAGAACACGCAGGGCGAATCCGACCTCGCGGTTCATCAGATACTTCGACATATTGAGGGTGCAAAACCCCTTGGCACCCGCTATCCCGGTGACGATGCTGTCGAAATTGACCCGGCTCTTGACGATCATGGTGCCGCGGGCGACCGGATTGTTCGTATTGCGGATATTGACCGGGATGGCCTTGCGATAGGCTGGCGTCAGGGCCTCCTCATGCAGGACCGTGAATCCGGCATAGGCCAGCTCACGCATTTCATCATAGGTGATTTCCGATATGGCATGGGGATTGTTGACCAGATTGGGATTGACGGCATAGACCGAGTCGACATCAGTCCAGTTTTCATAGACCTTGGCTTCAACTGCGGCAGCGAGGATGGAACCTGTGATATCGGAGCCTCCGCGGGAGAAGGTGGCCACTTCGCCGGAACGGGTATAACCAAAAAATCCCGGGAAAACGACGACACCGGGATATTCCTTGAGCAGGGCCAGCCGAGAATAAGACTCATCGAGAACCTGGGCATTGCCAAACTCGTCACTGAGAACCAGGCCGGCGGATTTCGGGTCGAAGTACTGGGCCAGCTTGCCGATGCTTTGCAGATAGTCAGCCACCAGCCGGGCACAGTTGTCTTCACCGGCGGCTTTGATTGAATCCATGAATTTCAGGGAATTACTCGGTTCGGCCGCAATCCGGCCCCTCAGATCCTGTTCGATGGTGCTTACGATCTCTGTGCCCAGTTCCAGTTCCTCGGCAATATCAGAGAACCGGCGGACAACAGCCGCCAATTCGCTCTCGCCATCATAACCGCTGATCCTGGCATTGGCCAGGGCGATCAAGAGGTCAGTCACCTTGATGTCTTCGCGGGTGCGTTTGCCAGGAGCGGATACAATCATGATCCGGCGGTCAGGATCACTGAGGACGATATCACAGACCTTGCGGATCTGTTCGGCATTTGCGAGGGAGGTACCACCAAACTTGCAGACTTTCATGTCATTTTGCTCCTTCATTAATCAAACCAATTATAGGGAAGGGGGACCATGATTTCAAGCAAAGACTTGAACTGGCGCAGCAGTTGGCCGATACTGGTATTGACAGGCCCTGAGGCCTGGGACCAGACTGGGCACCAGCCCTTAAGAATGGACCAGGGGGAAAAGATGATCCAGTGGTTGGCCCGGAAACTGCAACCAGACCGGATTTACCGGTCAATCGACCAGATTGATTTTCGCGCGCTCCGGACCCAGGGGATTGGGCTGGTTTTGCTCGATATCGATAATACACTGGTCCGGCACGGCTCGCACCAGGCGGATGCTTTTGCAAGAAGAACCGTCGAGACCATTCAAAATGCCGGATTGGTTCCATTTATTGTCTCCAATGCCAAGCCCTCGCGCGCCAGGACATTTGCCACAGGCCTGGGGATAGGCTTTGTCGGCCTGGCCAATAAGCCGAGTGCCAGCGGTCTGCTCAGAGCCTGCCGCGAAGCCGGTTTCCCGCCTGAAGCAACCGTGATGATCGGCGACCAGCTGTTTACCGATGTCCTGGCTGCCCGCCGGGCCCATGTCCTGGCCGTCCTGGTCGCGCCACTCGATGCCCGCGAGGTCTGGAATGTGGCTTTCAAACGCTGGTTCGAAGCACCCTTTCTCCAGATTTATGCCCGCGATAAAGCGCTGTGGCCACGGCAATGAAACAAAACCCTTGCCAAGTCTGGGCCCGATCAACTAGAATAATGTAGAATTTTTTTAGCATAAGACCGGATTTTGAGTTAAAAGGACCGATCAGGAGGTTTTTATGATCAGTGCAGGTGATTTTCGCAACGGTGTGACATTCGAAATGGACAGCCAGGTTTATCAGGTGATTGAGTTCCAGCATGTCAAGCCTGGCAAGGGTGCAGCCTTTGTCCGGACCAAATACCGCAATGTCAAGACCGGTGGCGTGGTTGAACGCAGCTTCAACCCCTCGGACAAATTCGAGCAGGCCCAGCTGGAACGCCGGGACATGAACTATCTGTATAATGATGGTGACCTGTATTATTTCATGGATGTCGATACCTATGACCAGGTGCCTTTCTCTGGCGCGGCCATTGGCGATGCGCTGAAATTCCTCAAGGAAAACATGGTCTGCAAAGTCGTGTCTTATAAGGGCGATGTCTTTGCGATTGAGCCCCCGATCTTCGTCGAACTGGAAATCACCGACTGTGATCCCGGTGTCAAGGGCGATACGGCTCAGAATGCCACCAAGAGCGCTACGGTTGAAACAGGTGCCACCATCAAGGTGCCGCTATTTGTCAACCAGGGTGATGTCGTCCGGATCGATACGCGTACGGGCGAGTACATGGAACGCGTCAAAGCCTGAGGATCATGCCAGAAACAGGCAGGGCCAGTGCGATCCGCGGTGAGCGCACGATGTCAAAGGGCTTCGTGGCCCAGTATGCCGCCCAGGCTGCTCTCCAGACAACGGGTGTGGCAGACTTGGAATCCGGCAGCCTGGTCACGCTGAAAGAATCGATCGGCATCGAGCATGAGGGCCGTGGGGTTTCGGTTGTCTTCCAGCCGGACCATGACGAGCTGGTGACCATCACGGTTTACCCGGTGATCTATTTTGGCTCCATCCTGCCCGAGGTCGCCTGGTCGATCCAGGAACGGGTCAAGGCAGATGTTGAAAAATATACCGGCCTGGTCGTCGATGCTGTCCATGTCCATGTCAAGGGTGTGATCATGAGGGAGGAAAGCCGCAAATGAATCCACTGGTCCGAACAGCCCTGATCTTGTTTTCCTTTATCCTGACGGTTTTCACGTTCATTTTCCTGATGATGCTCTTGAGCTCAGATGTTCTGGGCGCCATGATCCTGGTCCTGACTCGCCTGACGGAACAGACCTCGACACGCCTGGCCGGTCTCTTGCTGGCGATCCTGGTCATCGTCGTCTCACTGACATCACTGGTCTACGCCATCATGAGCGGCCGTCTGCGCCGGACTCGCATCCGGTCCAACGAAATTGGTGAAATCGATATCGGGGTGGATGCCATTGAAAGCATCGCCCTCAACTCTGCCAAAACCGCACAATGCGGGATCAAGACCGCCAAGGCCCGGGTCGCCCCCTTCAAAGGGGACAAGATTGTCATCCACCTGACAGCGGTCCTTTATTCTGATGTCGAAGTCCCCGTCATGATGGCCAAGGTCCAGGAACGTATCAAGAAAGATATCGAACGGTATACGGGAATCTCAGTGGGCCAGGTCCTGGTCAAAGTATCCCGCGTCGAGCCTGTGGCTGCCCGAGTCGAGCGCTGACCAGTCATGAAAAGTGTCTGGCAGAACCTCCAGTCCGTCCTCAAGGACAAAAATCCGGCTCTGGTCGGTGCCGCCACCGGCCTGTCCCTGGCTTTGTCCCTGGTGATTTTCGGCTTTTGGAAAACCATTTTCATCCTGCTCCTGACTGCGACTGGATACTATCTCGGCAGCCGTTTCTTTTCCAATCCGGATGAGTTTCGGAATCTGCTGGACAAAATATTGCCACCGGGCAAATACCGGTAGAAGGAACGTACGCCATGAGTCGTCGCGAATCACGCGAAAAAGCTTTCATGTTTCTGTACCAGCTGGAAATCCAGAAGGGTGATGCCACCCGCCAGCTGGCAGATTTCCTGACAGAACGTGAGGTGGGCGAAAATGACCGGGATTATCTCCTCGCTCTGGTCGAAGGGGTTTCCGACCAGAAAAAGGACCTCGATGAGAAAATTGCGCCGCTTCTGAAGCGATGGACCATCGAACGCTTGCCCAGGATCGACTTGACGATCCTGAGGATTGCCGTCTATGAGATGTCCTTTCGGACCGATATCCCTGCCAATGTTGCAATTTCCGAGGCCGTCTTGCTGGCCAAGAAATATTCGAGCGAGGAATCCAAAGCCTATATCAATGCGGTGCTGGGTAAAATCAGCCAGATGACCGGGGAGCCTGGCCATGAGCCAGCCCATTAGTGTCACTGAACTGAATCGCTATGTCGCAGCTTACCTGGAGAAAAATGACAGACTCCAATCGATCCAGGTCAAAGGCGAAATCTCCGGCCTGAAAGCCTATGCTTCCGGCCATTTGTATTTCACGCTCAAAGATGCCACCGCCCAGGTCAGCTGTGTGATGTTCAAAGGCCAGGCCATGCGCCTGCGCTTCAAGCCCATGGACGGGACGGCTGTCGTCCTCACCGCCAAAGCTTCCCTCTATGACCGCGACGGTAAGTTCCAGCTCTATGTGTCGGCGATGAACGCGGATGGGCTGGGCGATCTTTATCTGGCTTTCGAACAGCTGAAAAAGCAGCTTGATGCAGAAGGCCTGTTCAATCCGGCCCATAAGAAACCCATTCCGCGCCTGCCGCGGGCCATCGGGGTCGTGACATCCCCGTCCGGGGCAGTCATCCGGGACATCATCCAGGTCCTGGGACGGCGGTTCCCCAATTTCCGGCTCCAGCTGATTCCCGTCCAGGTCCAGGGGGAAGGGGCGGCTGCCAGTATAGCGGCAGCCATCGACCGTTTCAATCAGCTCGGCCAGGTCGATGTCCTGATTGTCGGCCGGGGTGGTGGTTCCATGGAGGATCTCTGGGCATTCAATGAAGAAATAGTCGCCCGCAGTGTTTATCGTTCGGCCATACCTGTGATTTCCGCCGTTGGGCATGAGACGGATTATACAATCTGTGATTTTGTGGCGGATTTACGCGCCCCGACCCCATCGGCTGCCGCCGAATTGGCCATGCCAGTCAGAAGCGAAGAAGAAGACAAGCTCTTGCGCCTGCAAAACCGCCTGCAGCAGTCGTTGCTGCGCAAAAGCCAGCTGGAAAGCCAGCGCCTGGATGCTCTGCTCAGCCGGCCTGTCCTGGCCCAGCCTTTGCAGCGTCTGGAAAGTGAGCGCAAGGAACTGGCCTTTTTAGTGAATGCCTTGCGGTCCGCCCAGCAGGGACAACTGAGCCGGGCTGAACGCAACCTGGCGGTCCTGTCAGGCAAGCTCGATGCCTTGAGTCCCCTCAAGGTTCTGGCTCGTGGCTATGCCGTGGCCAAGGACGCCCAGGGCAGGAGCCTGGTTTCGACAGCCCTGGTCCAGCCTGGAGATCTGGTCGATGTCTGGCTCAGTGATGGCCGCCTCGACTGCACAGTGAACCGGATTCGTGAAAGGAGATTTTCTTGAGCATGGAGATGAAAACACCCGAGGCTGGTACGCCAGCCGATTTGACCTATGAACAGGCTTTCAGCCAGCTGGAGACGATCGTCAGCCGCCTCGAGAGCGGTGACACCACCCTCGATGAGTCCGTCGCCTTGTTCCAGACCGGCATGGACTTGGCTAAGACCTGCGCCGGCAAGCTGGCCGCCATTGAGCACCAGATCAGCCAGCTGCTGGTCAGCGATGACAATACCATGATTGAGAAACCCTTTGGAGAGACCGATGTTTGAGCAGCAATACCAGGATTACCTCGGCCTGTTCGAGCCCTATCTGGACCAGGCCTTACCCGAGCTCGCTGCCGAATCAGGGGGGGATGTGACGACGGCTGCCCGTTATAGCCTGCTGTCTGGCGGCAAGCGGATCCGGCCCATTCTGCTCCTGGCCATGATGGATTGCCTGAAATCCGAGGTCAAACCGGCTTTGCCTTTTGCCGCTGCCCTCGAGATGATCCATACCTATTCGTTGGTCCATGATGATTTGCCCTGCATGGATGACGATGACCTGCGCCGCGGCCGGCCGACATGCCACAAGCAATTTGGTGAAGCCATGGCCGTCCTGGCTGGCGATGCCTTGCTGAATCGCGCCTTCGAAGTCATGTTGGATGACATGACAACAGGATGTGAGAATAAAGTGAAAGCGGCGCAAATCATCGCCCGCGCGGCTGGATCTGCCGGCATGATTGCCGGTCAAGCCCTCGACCTGCGGGCGGAGGGCAAAACCATTGCGGCGGATGACCTGGTCCGCCTGCATCGCCTGAAAACTGGCCAGCTCATCCTGGCACCGGTTCTGGCGGCCTGTGCCCTGGCTGGGCTAGACCCGGAGCGGACTGAGCCGTTCCAGGCCTTCGCAGAAAACCTGGGTCTGGCCTTCCAGATTGCCGATGATATCCTGGATGTGACGGCAACGGCCGGCAAGCTGGGCAAATCGACCGGCAAAGACCAAAGAGACCAGAAATCGACCTATGTCAGCTTGTTTGGCCTTCCCCAGGCCCAAGCCCTGCTGCAGGAGGCAACGGGCAAAGCCCAGGCGGCCCTGGCGATTGCTTCAGGCCTGGGCTTTGCCACCACCTTCCTCGGCGAACTGACCGATTATCTGCTCAAACGGGATCATTGATATGGCCAGTATTCTTGAAAACCTGCGGTCTCCGGAAGAGATCATGCAGCTGTCTCTCAACGACCAAAAACAATTGGCTGCCGAGCTGCGGGCCATGATCATCCACCAGGTTTCAATGACCGGGGGCCATCTGGCCTCCAATCTGGGTGTGATCGAATTGACGATCGCCTTGCTGGCTGTCTACGATTTCCGCACGGACAAGATCGTATTTGATGTCGGCCACCAGAGCTATGCCTGGAAAATCCTGACCGGCCGGGCCGGCCAATTTGCCACCTTGCGCCAGAAATCAGGCTTGTCCGGTTTTCCCAAACGCTCGGAAAGCCCATATGATTTTTTTGATACCGGACATAGCAGCACCTCGATCTCAGCCGCTCTCGGCATGGTCCGGGCCATGGAGAACAATCGGGAATCAGGACATGTCATTGCCCTGATCGGCGATGGGGCCCTGACTGGTGGCATGGCTTTTGAAGCGCTCAATGATGCAGGCATGTCTGGCGCCCGCCTGGTCGTGATTCTCAATGACAACCAGATGTCGATCGGCAAGAATGTCGGCGGTCTGGCACATCATCTGGAAAACCTCCGGATCTCACGACGCTACATTCATTTGAAGATGGCCCTGGAAAACCTGATCAGCAAGATTCCCTTGGTTGGTTATAAGCTGCTGCAATTCCTGCAACAGGTCAAAAAGCTGGACCGCCTGGTCCTCCGGCGGTCGGGGATATTTTTCGAACAGCTCGGGTTCCGCTATTATGGCCCGATCGATGGCCATGATCTCAAGGCGCTGCAGCGCCACCTGGCCAATATCGAAGAAGTCGACGGCCCGGTCGTCTTGCATGTTGTCACCCAGAAAGGCCGGGGCTATACCTTTGCCGAAAGTGCACCGGATCTTTATCACGGGGTGGCACCCTTCGAAGTGGAATTGGGGGTCTGTCCGGTTGGCCAGCCAGAATGTCTGACCTATTCAGATGTCTTTGGTCAAACGCTGCTGGCCAGGGCCCGGGAAAACGCCAGGATCTGTGCCATTTCTGCGGCCATGGCCAATGGCACGGGACTGAAGGCCTTTGCCGAAGCCCTGCCTGGCCGGTTTTATGATGTCGGCATTGCCGAACAGCATGCCACAACGCTGGCCGCCGGTCTGGCTGCGGGGGGCGCCCGCCCCGTCCTGGCTTTGTATTCGACCTTCCTGCAGCGGGCCTATGATCAGCTGCTGCATGATATCTGCCTGCAAAACCTGCCTGTCGTGCTGGGGATTGACCGGGCCGGCATTGTGGGTGAAGACGGCGAGACACACCAGGGCATCTATGATTTGAACCTGCTTTTGACTTTGCCATCGATCGAGATCCTCTGCCCGGCAGATGGCCGGGCGCTGGAGCTGGCCCTGGGCCGGGCCCTGGAACAGAATCACCCGACGGCCATCCGCTATCCCAGAGGTGCGGCCGTGAATGTGCAGGCATCCTTTGAACCGGGCAGATTCACCATCCAGCAGGTCAGGCCCGGCACCGATTGCACGATCGCTGCGGTGGGCACCTTGCTTTCAGAAGCCTTGGCGGCTGCCAGATTGCTGCAGGAACAGGGGCTCGATTGTGAAGTCCTGTCGGTCCAGACCGCCAAGCCCTTTGATTACCCGGGCTTGATTCAATCTGTGCAGAAGACCGGACGGCTGCTTTTTGTCGAGGAAACCGTTGTCGCAGGATCACTGGGCCAGATGGTCCTGCCCGGACTTCTCCAGGCCATACCGGATTGCCAGTTCCTGCTGGCAGCGATCCGTGATGAGCCCTTGCTCCAAGGCAAGCGCAGCCAGCTGCTGGACGAACAGGGGCTCGATGCCGCAGGGATTGCCCGCCAGGCCCGAGCACTGGTTGATCGGGCCGTCAAGGCCTGACTGGGGTCCCTGGGACGAATATTGTCGCATTCTGGCGAGTTTTGACGTGCGAATTGCGGTGAACTTTTTTCAGACATGCGCTATGATGATACAAGCATCGTATTGGACCACTCAGGGGAGGCGTCATGCGCATCGGGATCTATACCAACCAGGACAAAGACAAGGACTGCCTGCTGTCACGCGAGCTGGCCGGCATGATCGTCAGGCATGGCGGCACGCCGGTCGTGGATGAGCAATGCCTCGGCCAGAAATTTTCCGATATCAGCGGCGTTGACATCTCGAGTTATGAAACCAGCGACATCATCCTATGCCTGGGCGGCGATGGAACTTTCCTCAGTGCCGTCCATTTGCCTGGCTGCCAGGCGATCCCGATCATTGGCGTCAATTTGGGCAGCGTCGGTTTCCTGCAGGAGATCCGGCCGGAAAACCTGGAGGCAGCCGTTGTCCGCCTGCTGGCCGGAGATTATGAACTGGACCGCCGGATGATGTTGTCGGTCAGTG
Organism: uncultured Mageeibacillus sp.; assembly: GCA_964499985.1. Classification (GTDB taxonomy): domain Bacteria; phylum Bacillota; class Clostridia; order Saccharofermentanales; family UBA5734; genus UBA5734. The sequence continues at coordinate 90,448 of CAZCMX010000001.1, read as the reverse complement.
TCCATGATATGAATGGCAATCTGGTCGAGTCCGGCCTGTCGATGAATGACGCGGTGATTTCCCGTGGCGGCAAGTCCCGCATCCTGACGCTCGACCTGACCATCGATGGCGTTTTCCTCGAACGGATCCCCGGGGATGGCATGATCCTGTCGACCCCGACGGGTTCGACGGCTTATTCCTTGTCGGCCGGCGGGCCGATTGTCCATCCCGGTCTTGAACTGATGCTGATCACGCCAGTCTGCCCCCATACCTTGCATAACCGGAGCTATCTGACCTCCTGCACCAGCGAGGTGGTGATCGAAATCGTGGACTATCCTTACCAGGCCTTGCTGGCCATTGATGGCCGCCGCGAGATTAACCTCAATAGCGGCGACCGGGTCGTTGTGCGCAAGGCAGACCGTTCATTACCCCTGATCCGGCTCAGTCCGGACCACTTCTTTGCCGACTTGCCTGGCAAAATCCATTTGCGGGGGAAGACGAGATGAGAGTCGATAAAATCGAGCGGCAGGCCCGCCTGTTGCAGCTGATCCGGGACAAAGACCTTTCGACACAAGACGAGCTCGTTCTGCAGATGCGCCAGAGCGGGATGGACGTCACCCAGGCGACGGTGTCGCGTGACATCAAGGAGCTGGGCATTGTCAAGGTGATGACCGGTACGGGAACCCAGAAATACGTGTCCATGCAGCGCACCGGCGAATCTATTTCCGGCCGGCTGATGAAAATCTATGCCGAATCTGTGCTGTCGGTGGAACTGGCCATGAATCTGATCGTGATCAAGACCATGCCAGGCATGGCCCAGGCCTGTGCTTCAGCCCTCGATTCGATGCGGCTGTCCGATCTGGTCGGGACGCTGGCCGGGGACGATACCGTTTTTGTGGCGACGCGTTCGCCGGAACAGGCGGAACAAATGGCCGAGGTTCTGTCACGCCTGATCGCACCTGGATTTGGCTCAGCGCAGCCGACTGAAGGGTAGGGAGGGCAACCATGCTCAGTCGTGTCGAAATTCACGATTTTGCCCTGATCGAGCAGGCCGTTTTAACGCCGGGCCCAGGTCTTTTTGTCATTTCCGGTGAAACAGGAGCTGGCAAATCCATCCTGATCGATGCGATCAGTGCCCTGTCCGGTGAACGGATCGGCAAAGACTATGTCCGGCGCCAGGCAGCGCGCCTGAGGGTGGAAGCCGTTTTTGAATCGGTTCTGGACCGAGTTCCGGAAGACCTGAAGGAGCAGTTTGGCCTTGCGGATGGTGAAGATCCGGAACTGATTCTCTCGCGCGAGATCAGTTCGGCAGGCAAGTCCGCTTGCCGGGTCAATGGCCGGCTGGTGCCTCTGGGCAGCCTGCGCCAGCTGTTTTCGGCCCTGATCGATATCCATGGCCAAAATGACCAGCAGGGCATTTTCGATCCGCAAAACCATCGCCGGCTCCTGGACCGGTTTGCCGGGCAGGAATTGTCCGGACCGGTCAGCCAGTATCAGGCAACTGTGGCCAGGCTCATGGAAATCCGGGAGCAAATGCTGGAACTGGGCAAAGATCCTGCCCAAAGGGCGCGGGAACTCGATTTGCTGGCCTACCAGATCCAGGAGATCGAATCCGCCCAGATCCAACCCGGTGAAGAGACGAAACTGCTGGAGCGGCACAAGCGCCTGGCCAACCGCGAGAAGATCCTGCAGGCGGCTGCCCAGTCGCTGATGGAACTCAATGGCCTTGAAGACCAGTCCCTGATGCTCCGGCTCGCCCGGCTGCTGCATGTGCTCGAGCCTGCCGCCCGGTCCAGCCAGCAGGCTGAATCTGCCCAGGAGGCCCTGCTGGAAGCACAGGATTCCCTGCAGGCAGCAATCGAGCAATTGCAGGAGCTGGTCGATGAAGAGGATGAGGATCCCGGAGAACTGCAGCGGATCGATGACCGCCTGGACCTTTTTTACCGGCTGAAAAAGAAATACGGGGGTGACCTCGCGGAGGTGCTCCAATTCCTGGACAAGGCCCGGGAGCGGCAGGAACGACTCTCGGACAGTGAAGCCAATTTCAGCCGCCTGGTGCACCAGAAGGAAAAAGCCGGCGAAAGCTTGAAGGCCCAGGCCCAAAAAATCCATGATATCCGCAACCGTCATGCCAGAGTCATGGAGGAGCAGATTGCCCGGCAGTTAAATGACCTGGGCATGCGGGGCGTCCGTTTTGCTGTTCAAGTGGAGATGATCGAATTCCAGGATGGCATGCCCCCGCGCCATGGCCTGGACAAGGTGTCTTTCCAGATCTCCGCCAATCCGGGCGAACCCTTGAAGCCTTTGGCCCGGATCGCCTCCGGTGGTGAAGCCTCCCGGGTCCTGCTGGCCATCAAGACCATCCTGGCCCAGGCGGATGAGACGCCGGTCCTGATTTTTGATGAAATTGATACCGGAATCAGTGGTGTGACGGCTTCCCGGGTCGCAGAAAAGCTGCACCAGATTTCACGTCACCACCAGGTTTTCTGCATCACCCACATGGCCCAGATTGCCGCGATGGCCGACCAGCATGTCCTGATCAGCAAAACCTTTGGCCAGGACCAGACCGTCACGACTTTGCAGGCCTTATCTGAAGAGGAACGGGCCACGGAGCTGATGCGCCTGCTGTCCGGGGGCAGTGGCGACGATAAGGCCAGGCTTTTGGCCGTCCATCTGCTCGACGCTGCCCGGGCTTTCAAGTCAGGCCATGCAGAGCCTGGCGCAATTCAGGCGGCAGCGGCGCATGGACCTGGAGCGGCTGCTTTGACAGCGGATGGATAAAACCAAGACTTCGGGCATGCAGAGCCTGGCGACCCAGCTGGATATCCAGAGCCGTCTGCTCACTGCCTGTATGGCCATATAAGGTGTCACCGACCAGAGGGTGGCCGATGGCCAGGCTATGCACCCGGATTTGGTGGGTCCTGCCGGTCAGCAATTCAAATTCAACGGTTGAAACATCCGCGACAGGGAAATAATGCAAGACCCGGTACCGGGTCTTAGCCAATGCCCCAGCCGGATCGACCCGCCTTTTGATGATGCTGGCGGGGTCCCGGCTGATGGGTGCATCAATCAGGCCCTGGGAATCGGCCAGCCGGCCATGGACCAGGGCCAGGTAAATTTTCGTCATCGGATGCTGCATGACCGCATAATGGGCATGCCCATTGCGGGCGATCATCACCAGCCCCGAGGTATCCCGGTCCAGGCGCGAAACGGGGTGCAGCGGCTGGTCGGACAGCAGGTCGGTCAAGGTGCCCGTTTCATGCCGGTAGGTGGGATGGACAACCAGACCAGCGGGCTTGTTCAGGATCACCAGCCAGTCGTCCTGGTAGACAAAGCCGATCCCGGCTGGCTGACGCAACGGTTCAGGGTGATCCGTATGGCCAGCCGTGCGGGCGACCAGGCGGTCCCCGGCTGCAACTGGATCGATCATGCGCCAGGGCTGGCCATTTTTCAGCAATTCCCCATACAGCCGGATCCGCTTGCTCATCAGGCGTGACAGGCCCGTTTTGGCGATCAGGACATCCACGGCCCGGAGTCCATGGTCAGAATCGGTAACAAGATAGACGATCTCCAAACGGTTTTTCTCCTAAACTAAAGTCAAAAGCATTATAGCCTAAAGCTAAGGGGGCGGGAAATGGAAAACCGGAAAATCAGGCAGATCTGCCAGGCCCTGTCGGGGCAGGCGCAGGACGTGACCTTGGCATCGCAATTCCAAACCCTCGCAGACCTGGCCCGCGAAAACCAGATCGCCCCGGCTCTGGCCTTGCGGCTGGTCCAGACTGGCCTTGCTGGCTGCAGTAAGGATGACCAGACAACCGGTCGTCCTGCAGTAAAAATCAAACCGCTGGTTTATGAGGTTTGCCTGGGCAAGGCCTGCCAGGCTCGGGGCGCCCGGAAAATCATGGCCGCACTGGAGGCCGAGGCTGCTCGAGGCAAGACCGGCCCGGATACCGGACCGGTCAAGGTGAAAAGCTGTTCCTGCCAGCATCGCTGCGGCAAAGCGCCGATTGTCCTGGTCAATGGCAATCTTCACGAAAAATTTCCAGTTCCGGATTAGGGTGCTGTTTTTATTGACAACATTCGTTCGATTTTAATAGAATAAACCCGATGCTTATTTCGCATTTGCGTCAACCATAATGAAACTTGATAAGTAAATATTGGAGGTGATTGCCATTAATTGGCTAATTAGTTTAGTCATCGGCCTGTTTGCCGGCGCCATTCTGGCTGCTTTAGCGACAATAGCGTATTATCGCCAGGGTTTTTCCAAGAAATCCATCGCTTTGAAATCTGCAGCTGAACAAGCAGAGACAGAAGCAGCTAAGCTGCTCGGCGAAGCGCAAAAGGCTGGTGAAAACAGAAAAAGAGAACTTCTTTTGCAAGCGAAAGAAGAGATCCACAAAGCCCGCATGGAATTTGAAAAAGACGTGCGCGAGAAGAAGACCGAGCTGCAACGCGAGCGCAGCCGTCTCGACCAGAAGGAAGAGGCCCTCGATCGCAAGATAGAAACCCTCGAACAAAAGGAAGAAGCGCTCGACAACCGAGTCAGTGATGTCCTGGCCCTCGAAGAGAAGGCGCGTGAAATTGAGCGCCAGAAGATCATCGAACTGGAGCGCATTTCCAGCTTGTCCGTCGATGATGCCAGGAATCTGGTGCTGGACGAAGCCCGCCAGGCGTATCGCCACGACATGGCGGTCATGCTGCGCCAGATGGAAGAGGCCGCCAAGGAAGAGGCTGACCGCAAAGCCAAGGAAATCATTGTCACATCGATCCAGCGCTATGCGGCGGACTATGTGTCGGAATCCACCGTCTCTGTGGTCGCTTTGCCCAGTGATGAAATGAAAGGCCGGATCATCGGCCGCGAGGGTCGCAATATCCGGGCCATTGAAACCATGACCGGGGTCGACCTGATCATCGATGACACGCCTGAAGCCGTCATTTTGTCCAGCTTCGACCCGATCCGGCGCGAAATTGCCCGGATTGCTCTCGAAAAGCTGATTGTCGATGGCCGCATTCATCCGGCCAGGATCGAGGAAATGGTCGAGAAGGCCAGGAAAGAAGTCGATGCCACCATCAAGGCTGAGGGTGAGCGGGCTGTTTTCGAAACCGGCATGATCGGAATCCATCCGGAAATCATCAAGCTGCTCGGCCGCCTGCGCTATCGCACCAGCTATGGCCAGAATGTCCTGCAGCATGCGGTAGAAGTGTGCTGGATGGCTGGCATGATGGCCGCCGAGCTTGGTCTCGACGTCATGATGGCCAAACGCGCCGGCTTGCTGCATGATATCGGAAAAGCCGCCGACTTTGAGATGGAAGGCTCGCATATTACCCTGGGTGCCGAAATTGCCAGGAAGTACAAAGAGGGTCCGGAAGTCATCAATGCCATCCTGTCACATCATGGCGAGGTCGAACCGGATTCGATGATTTCTGTCCTGGTTGCAGCTGCGGATGCCATTTCAGCCGCCAGGCCCGGTGCCCGGCGTGAAAATCTGGAAAACTATGTCAAGCGGATCCAGAAGCTGGAAGAAATCGCCAATTCCTTTGCGGGGGTTGAGAAATCATTTGCCATCCAGGCTGGACGGGAAGTCCGTGTCCTGGTCAGTCCGGAAAATGTCAAGGACGATGAAATGATTCTCAAGGCCAGGGAAATCTGCAAGAAAATTGAAGAAGAACTCGACTATCCCGGACAAATCAAAGTCCATATCATCCGGGAATCCCGCGTGACCGAATTCGCCAAGTGACATCCAGTCTGGTCTGGAGCAACAACAATTACCGAAAAACCAACCCGAGAAAAGCGTCCTGCCCAGGGCGCTTTTTCTTTTCTTGAAGCAGCCGGCAGGCCATCGGGAGTCAAAGGCAGCGACAACGGCTGTCCCGCCGTCCTCTCAGTGCGGTAAATCTCGATTTTTGCCGGGTTTTGCATTATAATCAGCGGATGACTGGAGGATATGCATTTGCAAATCATGATGATTGGCGATATCGTCGGTGCCACGGGCCGGCGGATGCTGAAAGATAAACTCCCTGGACTGAAAAAGCAGTATGCAGTTGATTTTTGTCTGGCCAATGGGGAAAATGCAGCGGCCGGACTGGGCCTGACACCCCGGATGGCCATGGAAATCCATGCCATGGGGGTCGACCTGATCACATTGGGCAACCATACCTGGTCACGCCGTGAACTGGTCGAGCGAATCGACACCCTGCCCGGGGTGATCCGGCCGGCCAATGGCCCTGCCAGCTGGCCCGGCTATGGGCACAAGATTCTCGCACTGCCGGCCGGCAAAATCCTGGTCGCCAACCTGCTTGGCCGCGTTTTCATGGAACCCTTGAATGATCCCTTCACGACCATCGACCAGATCCTGGCCCAGGCCAGGAACCAGCAGCAGATCCCCCTGGTGGTGGTCGATTTCCATGCTGAAGCCACAGCGGAAAAAATGGCGATGGCCTATTACCTCAATGGCCGCGCCACATTGGTTTGCGGAACGCATACCCATGTCCAGACCGCGGATGAACGAATCCTGGACCGGGGAACCGCCTATATCACGGATGTCGGCATGACCGGTCCGGTCGAGGGCGTGATCGGCATGGATCCCGCCTCATCCTTGCGCCGCCTGGTCGACCATTTGCCCGCCCCTTACGAGGCGGCTGGCGGCAAAGGCCAGTTTTCGGCCGTGCTCGTCCAGGCTGACCCGGCAACAGGCCGGGCCCTGGCCATTGAAAGGCTCCTGATCCGCGAATGAACGGCAAGCAGCGACAAAAGGCGATTTTCTGCCTGCTGCTGGTGGTGGCAGTTCTGCTGGCTGGTTGTATCCGCCAGCCTGGACCGGTGCCGCCTGAAGCAACCACATTGGCTGCCGAAACAACCCCCGGCCGGCCTGACGACCAGACTGGCCTGGACAAAGGCCCATCCGGGACCTTGCGTCTCTGGTGGGATCTGCAGTCGCCGGAAAATCCCCTCCTGGCCAGCAGTGAGAGCAGCCGGGCGGTGTATTCGCTGGTCTTTGGCCAATTGTTCCAGATCGATGCCAACTGGCAATTGCAGCCTGAACTGGTCCAGGATTTCAGCTACAGTGAGGAACGGCTCCAATTGACCGTGTCGCTCAGGCCAGAGGCCACTTTCCAGGACCAGAGTCCTCTGCAGGCCGCCGATGTCCTGGCGACCTTGAACGAAATCCAGCGGCTGGGTGCCCTGTCCCCCTATGCCGCCGCATTGCAAGCCTTCTCGAGTGGCCGGCTCATCAATGACACCACCCTGGTCCTCCAGTTGGCAAGACCCGATCCGGCCTTTCTCTATGCCCTGACCTTCCCGGTCCTCAAAGCCAGTGAAGTGGCCTGGCCCGCTGGCAGCCTGTGGCAGGGGACCCGGCTGTTCCAGATGGCAGGCCCAGCTGAAGATGGCTTTTTGCTCAGGAGAGCGAGCTCCAGTCCGGCCAATGAGCCCACGCTGCAAACAATCCTGGTCAAAACCTATGCCTCTGCAACATTGGCAATGCGCGGCCTCGAGGATGACAAGCTCGACCTGGTGCTTCTGCCGACTGACGATCTCTACCAGTACCAGATGCGCAGCAGTCTGCGCCTGGACCGTTTCACCAGCCGGACCTTCACTTTTTTCTCGTTTGGCAGGCAGATTTCCGATCCGAAGGATCAGCTGCGATACAAATATTTTCTCCGGACAGCCCGCTGGGCCAAGGCTGGCAAGGCCTGGCCAGGTCAGACCAGTGAGGTGCCCATTCCGGCCTTCCATGCCTGTTTCCAGGGCCAGCCACTGGACCTTTCGTCCAGCTGGCCAGAAGTCCTGCGGCTGGAAGGTCTCGTAGAGCCGCTGCCGCAATCCGGCTCCAGCGCACCGCTGCCCGCAGAGGCAACGGTGCTGGCCCCGCGTCCGGATGAGCTGAAAATCATCGTGCCGGCAAACCAGCCCCTGCTTTGGGATCTGGCCCGGCAGGCTGCCACCTGGCTGGAGCTCGCCGGCCAGACCGCTGTCGTCATGTCGTTGCCGGCGGCGGATTTCTCAGCCGCCCTCGTCAGTGGTGATTTCGGCCTCGCCTTCCAGACGGCAAGACTGCCGGCCTCGGCAGAGCCCTCCTGGTTCCTGGCAGCCCCTGTCGCCAGTACCGGAACGAGTGGTGAGGGATTGCCGGAAGCTACCGCTAACCGTTATGATGAAGGTTCAGGCGATCTGGCTCTTGGCTGGCCCTTTTTCACCTTCCTGGGTTCCGGAATGGCCCAGGATGAGGAATGGATCGCTGCGACAGCCAGTCAATACCGTCAAGTGCTGACCGATCTGGTATTCCAGGTCCAGGGCGGTGGCATCCTGCTCGGCGAAGGCGCAATAGCCTATGGCGACCGGGTGATCGGCCAGGGCCAGCCCTTGGATGGACAACCTTATCATGGAATCGAGGAATTGTGGATATGGTCTGGATCATAATCATCGCAGGACTTTCAACCGCTGACCAGCTGATCAAGCGGCTGGTCGTCCAGCTGCTGCCGGGAAACACGAATCAAGTCGTGATCGACTCATTCTTCTATCTGGTCAACCGGCGCAATACAGGCGCAGCCTGGAGCTTCCTGGCGGACCAGTCCTGGGGGATCGTTGTCTTGTCGATCCTTTCGGCGATTGCCTCAGTGGCCATGGTGGCCCTGACTTTGATCATCAAAAAGAAGCGCTACCAGGCTGCCTTGGCCTTGATGGCCGCCGGGGCCATCGGCAATTTGATCGACCGTATACGTGACGGTGGAGTGATCGATTACCTCGACTTCCATTTTGGCACGTATATTTTTCCGACCTTCAACCTGGCCGATATTTGCCTGGTCATCGGCACGATCCTATTATCCCTGTTTGTCCTTTTTGACAAAGATCAGGGCAGCCTGTTTATACGAAAACAGACCTACCTGTCCTGAAATGAGGCATTGGCATGGAAATCCTTGACTTGACCTTTGATGTACCGGAACCGGCATCGATCCGGCTGGACGCCTGGCTGTCCCAACAGATCCCCTTGCATTCGCGAGCCTTCCTGAAGGACTTGATCGATCGGGCGCAGGTCCGGGTGGATGGCCAGGTGGTGAAACCGTCCTTCAAACCCCGGGCCGGGCAAAAGGTCACGGTCGAGCTGCCGGATCCGGTCGATTCGACCGTCCTGCCTGAAGCCATTCCCCTGGTCATCCGCTATGAAGATGAATGGCTGCTGGTGATCGATAAACCCCAGGGCATGGTTGTCCATCCCGCACCCGGCCATAGCGGCGGCACTCTGGTCAATGCCTTGCTGAGCTACTGTCAGGGCCAGCTGTCGGATCTCAATGGCGTGCGGCGGCCAGGGATCGTCCATCGCATCGACAAGGACACGTCCGGGCTGCTCCTGGTGGTCAAGGATAATTCCGTCCACCGGGAGATTGCCGAAAAAATCCGCCACCATGAGGTTCGCCGCACCTATCAGGCGCTGGTCCATGGTCAGGTCACGGCAGACCAGGGGACCATCCGGGCGCCGATCGGCCGTGACCCGAAAAACCGCCAGCGGATGGCTATCGTCTCCGAAGGCAAGGCAGCAACCACACATTTCAAGGTGGTCGAGCGTCTGGCCAAGGCCACCTGGCTCGAGGTGGAGCTGGAAACTGGCCGCACACACCAGATCCGGGTCCATTGCCAGTATATCGGCCATCCCATTGTCGGAGACCCGGTATATGCCCAGGGCCGCCAGGCCTTCGGCCAGTCCGGCCAAGTCCTCCATGCATCGAGGCTGGCTTTTGTCCACCCGGTGACCCAAGAATCGATTGTCGTTGAAAGCCCCTTGCCCCAATCGTTTTTGCTGGCGGTGCAGCAGTGCAGCTAAGTCAGCGGACCACGGCCTGGAACAAGATCTGGCATACCCCCCATTTGCGCCAGAGCCTGTTCCTGTTTGTCCTTTTGTTTTTCTTTGGCGTGATCGTGACCAACCATGTCACTCTGGTCAATAAGACGCGTGACCAGAACAATCTGGCCGTGCTCTACAAGGCTCGCCAGGAGGAACTGGACAAAGCAATGGCCCAATACGAGAGCCTGATGGCAGAAAATGCGCGCTTGCTCGAGCAAAAGGAGGCCGCAATAGCCCAGGTCCTCAGCCAGAAGGGCCAGCCGGGGCTGATGGATGAGCTCAAACGGATGCGTGTTCTGGCCGGCTTGACCGAAGTCACTGGCCCCGGCGTCGCCGTGACCTTGAATGACAAGCCGGGTTTTGATGTCATCCGTGATTCTGCGGATGCGATCGTCCATGACAGTGATGTGCGCCATGTCCTGGAATTGCTCAAATCCTCCGGGGCGGCGGCTCTGAGCGTCAATGACCAGCGGATCACGAATGCGTCCTATGTCTTTTGCATCGGCCCGACCATTTTATGCAATATGCAGCGGCTGACACCCCCCTATGTCATCCGGGCCATTGGCTATGATCCCCAGGCAATGGCCGCCAGCATCCAGAACGATCCGATGCTCAGCTTGCGGCAAATGCCGGAAATCGGTCTGGTCGTTGCGGTCGAATCCTCGCCGGATATCATGATCAAAGCATTTGCCGAGGCAGATGACCTGGGCAAATACATCGACAAACTGGAGGTCCCGGCAGCATGAAGTCAAAATGGGTCCAATATGGTGCAATGACCATCATCTGCATGGTGCTTGGCATCCTGATCGCCTTGCAGATGAAAAATGTCAACGAGAACAATGTGACTGCGGACCGGCTCGAAGAATTGCAGTACAAACTGATCGACACGGCCAACAAGAATGCCGAGCTCAATACCCGAAATGCCGAGCTGTACCAGTATATTTCCCAGTTGGAAAATGACTATGCCCAGGGCAGCGCCAGCATCGAGACGATCATCAAGGAAAAAGAGCGCCTGGCCATTTTTGCAGGCTTGCGAGAGGTCAAGAACTATGGGATCCAGATCGATATCAGCTGCTCCCCGGAAAGTCTGATCCGGGACAGTGTGCTGCGCACCTTTGTCAACGACCTGCGAGCCCTCGGGGCCCAGGCGATCTCGGTCAATGACGAACGCCTGGTCGCCACCTCGGAAATCCGGGCCACGGCCTCTTCGATCATCATCAATGGCAATGGCTATAATCGCCAGGGCACTTTTGTGATCCGGGCGATCACCGATCACAGCAAGGAAGCCTATATCCTGTCCTATCTGGACACGTTGAAAAAGTCGGTTCTCTCAGATGCCACCTTGCGCAATGACCAGTATGAAATTCTGTTCCAGGCGGTCAAGGAATTGACAATCCCTGCCTTGAGTGAAGACAGCCTGGCGTTTAAAATTGACTTGCTGATGCCAAAAACCACCGGGCAATAGGAACGGAGTGTGGCAAACGGATGATTGAAAAACAGTTGCTGGTCAACCGGCCAGACATCGCCCAGGCGGTGGCCGGCAGTTTCAACAGCCATTTCGATGTGATTGAGAAAATGCTCGGGGTCCGGCTTGAACTGGCCATGGGCGGATTCCAGATCTCGGGCGATGGCCTGGACCTGGAAAAGGCCGTGGCCGTGATCGAACGGCTGCTCGAGCTGGCCCAGCAAGGCCATCCGGTCAATCTCCAGCTGGTGACCTACCTGACGGACACCGCCCGGGATGGCAATCTGGAACAGGTGATCCATTATGCACCGGACTCGATTGCCGTCACGGCCAAGGGACGGCCGATCAAAAGCAAGACCTTTGGCCAGCGCCAGTATGTCCAGGCGATCCGGGACCATGAGGTGACCTTCGCCATCGGCCCGGCGGGAACTGGCAAGACCTTTTTAGCGGTGGCCATGGCGGTCAATGCCTTTCGTTCGCATGAGGTGTCCCGGATCATCCTGACCCGTCCCGCTGTCGAGGCCGGAGAAAAGCTCGGCTTTTTACCGGGTGACCTGCAAAACAAGGTCGATCCCTATATGCGTCCGCTCTATGATGCCCTGCATGAGCTGATGGGACCCGAGCAATACCTGAAGAATCTTGAAAAAGGCCTGATCGAGGTTTCGCCTCTGGCCTATATGCGTGGGCGCACCCTGGATGAGGCGTTCATCATCCTCGACGAAGCCCAGAACACCACCCCGGAACAGATGAAAATGTTCCTGACTCGCCTGGGCTTCAATTCCCGGGCTGTGATCACGGGCGATATCACCCAGATTGACTTGCCGGGCGACCGCAAGTCTGGTTTGAAAGAAGCCCGCAAGATCCTCTCCGAGGTGGAGGGCATTGCCTTTGTCGAGCTGACCCGGCGCGATGTGGTCAGGAATGCGCTGGTCCAGCGGATCATCAAGGCCTATGAGCATGAAAACCAGAGGGGAGGCTGATCCATGAAATTGCCCGCCCAAGTCCAGAGATTGCTGACCTATCTTCTGGTCCCGCTTCTATTGCTCAGCGCGGTGGCAGCCATCTATTATGGATCCATCCCGGAAAAATATCCCCTGACCGTCGGGGATACGAGCCCCTTTGATATCACGGCCTCCCGCAGCATCCGGGACAAGGCGGCGACCGACCAGCGCGCCAGCAAGGCCGCGGCCGATGTGGCGATTGTCGTGGTTCGTTCAGATGCGATCGTGACCGATGTCATGGGCCGGTTTGACCTGTTCTTCGACCTGCTGGCGGCCAAGCGGCAGGAGATCTTTCCCGAGCCTGGCGAAGAAGCCGATCCGAACCAGCCGGCCGTGTCCAATTCGACCATCCGCAACCTGGTGACCGACCTGGTCCGGGAATATGACCGGGAAATGGATCTGGTTGTGTCCTCAGATGATCTGGAGGCCTTCCTGCGCATGGATCCGGAACGTTTCCGGAGCGTCCGTGGCCATGCCCGGTCGATCGCCACCCTGATCATGAGCGAGCCGGTCGATTCCTATTCCCTGAACTCGACCCTGAACAACCGGATCGAAGCCCTCGGCGACAGCACCAGCTTCAACCGCGAGGATATCAGCCTGATCGGCAATGTCCTCGGCCTGGTCCTGGTGCCCAATATTGCCTATGATTCGATCGCGACCGAAAATGCCCGCCAGGCGGCGTATGACAAGGTCCAGAACAATCCTGTCCTGATCAATCGTGGCGCCCGGATTGTCTCGCAGGGCGATGTCATCACCAGTGGCACTTACCAGTTGCTGCAGGAACTGGACCTGATCGAGACCGATGTCTTCGATTTCCGCTACCTGATGGGGATTTTGCTGATGGTGCTGCCCCTGGCATTCATCGCCTGGTTCTATCTGAAAAAATATGAAAATGACGCCATCCATTTGCGCAATAACCGGATCGCCCTGATCGTTGCCTTCCTGATCCCCCTGGTCGCCTCGGCAGCCCTGGCCCGGGTTGAACCCCTGGCCTCACCGATCTACTTTACAGCCGTGCTCCTGGCCGCCTATTATGGCTTCCGCACGTCCAGCCTGATGTCCCTGCTCCTGACCATCTCAGTCCTGCCCATGGCCGGCTTTGACCCGCTGTTCGCGGTGGTGGCCTTGAGCGGCAGCAGTGTCGCCGCCTTGTTCACCAAGGGCATCTCCCGCCGCGACAATTATGCTTATATCATCATTGCCACGGCCAGTACCAATTTCCTGACCACCCTGGCCTTCGGCATCCTGCTCAAGGAGGAATGGCCGAAGATCAGCCTCAATTGTGCGGTTACCGCACTCAGTGGCACCATTTCCGTGATTGCTGCGATCGGCATCATGCCATTGTTTGAAATGATCTTCAATTCCGTCTCGCCGCTGCGCCTGATCGAATTGTCCCAGCCGGGCAATCCCCTGCTCCGGCGCCTCTTCATTGAAGCACCAGGCACTTCGCAGCATAGCATGATGGTGGCCAACCTGGCCGATGCCGCGGCTGAGGCCGTCGGCGCCAATCCATTGCTGGCGCGAGTCGGAGCCTATTACCACGATATCGGCAAGCTCGATTCCCCCCTGATGTTCACGGAAAACCAGTCCGGTGAAAATCCGCATGACAGCCTCGATCCGGTTGAAAGCGCCCGGATCATCATCGGCCATCCGGATGCCGGGGTACGGATTGCCCGCCGTTATCGCCTGCCAACTCCATTGGTCAATATCATCCAGGAGCACCATGGTTCGACCATGCAGGCTTATTTCTACCAGAAGGCCAAGCGGCTTGCTGCAGAAAACGAGTCCGAAGAGCCGGATGCCAGCCAGTTCCGCTACCGCTGCCCGATTCCGTCCAGTCGCGAATCTGCCATTGTCATGCTGTCGGATTCCGTCGAAGCGGCCATGAAATCGACCAATACCCATCAGCTCGAAGCGGCAGAAAGCCTGATCCGGCGGATCATCAAAATCAAGAATGAACAAGACCAGCTGGTCCAGTCCGGACTTTCCTTCCGGGACATCGAATCCGTCATCGCCGCCTTCATGCAAGTCTATGCCGGACATTTTCACGAAAGGGTCAAATATCCCGATGCAAGTCCAGTTCGTCAATAAGCAACGCAAATATCCAGCCAGCCAGCTGGAAGCGCTGGTCGAGTCCGTCCTGCGGGAAATCCTCAGCCAGGAGGCCTTTGGCCGCCAGCTGGCCCAAAAAGGCATCGCTGGCTCGGTGGCCGTGACCTTTACCGGCCCGGCCGAGATGCGCCGGGTCAATGCCGAAACCCGCGCCATCGACCGTGTCACGGATGTCTTGTCCTATCCCATGCTGGATCTGGTCGATGGCAGGCTCCAGATGCCCTTGCATGCGCAAGACCTCGACCGGGCAGCCGGCCAGCCCAGCGTCTTTTTCGGTGACATTCTGATTTGCCTCGACAAAGCCCGGCAGCAGGCGGAGCAGTACGGGCACAGCTTTGAGCGCGAAGTCGCCTTCCTGGCTGCCCATGGCTGCCTGCATCTGCTCGGCTATGACCACGACACCCCGCAGCGGGAAAGCAAAATGCTGCGCCGCCAACGCAAGGCCCTGGCGAACCTGGGCCTGACTCGGGACATGCCATCGGCTGTCCAGGAAAAAGGAGATTCCTCACGATGACCATATCCAATCCATTCCATTCCGGCTTTGTTTCACTGGTCGGACGGCCCAATGTCGGCAAGTCCACCTTGCTCAACCAGCTGGCTGGCCAGCGCCTGGCCATCACTTCCCCCAAGCCGCAGACGACCCGCTCGATCATCCGGGCCATTCTCGACCAGCCCGATGCCCAGATCGTTTTTGTCGACACCCCCGGCCTGCACCAGCCCAAAAGCAAGCTGGGCCACTATATGACCGACTCTGCCCGCCTGGCCCTGGCCGAAACAGATGTGGTCCTGCTGCTGATCGAGGCCGGCTTTTCAGCCCGGGTCCTCGATCTGGAACGCAAGGTCCTGGACCAGCTCAAAGGCAGCGGCAAGCCGGTCATCCTGGTCATCAATAAGGTGGATGCCCATGAAAAGGAGGCTCTGCTGCCGCTGATTGCCGCGTTCAGCCAGGCTTATGAGTTTTCGGCGATCATTCCGGTCAGCGCCAGGACAGGCGATGGACTCGATGTCCTGGTCGCGGAAATCAAGAAGCATCTGCCGATCGGACCCCGCTATTTCCCGGAAGACAGCCTGACTGACCAGACCGAGCGGATGATTGCCGCCGAGCTGATCCGCGAGCAGATTCTGTTGAAGACGCATGAGGAAATTCCCCATGGCACCGCCGTATCGATCGAAACCTTCAAGGAGGAAACCGACGAAACGGGGGAGAGGCTCAGAGTCACCATCGAAGCGACCATCCTGTGTGAGCGTGACACCCACAAAGGGATCATCATTGGCAAGAAGGGCAGCATGCTGACCGCGATTGGCACGGATGCCCGCAAGGAGATCGAAGCGATGCTGGACTGCCCCTGCTATCTGGACCTCTTCGTCAAGGTCAGGGAAGACTGGCGCAACCGCCAGAGCATCCTCAATGACTTGGGCTACCATTCCTGAGCCCCATGTCCCATGAGCAAGTCCGTGGTTTTATCCTCCGGGAGGTGGCCATCGGCGAAGCGGACCGCCTGGTCGAAATCCTGACCGCCACCCATGGCCTGGTGACCGCCATGGCCCGCGGCTCAAGGCGGGTGCGCAGTCCGCTGCTTTCGGCCACGCAAATCTTTGCCCTGAGCGATTTCACCCTGTTCAGCTATAAAGGGCGCTATACCATCGACTCTGCTGAGCTGGTCGAGCCCTTCCTGCGCCTGCGGGAAGATCTGGACCGCCTGATTTGCGCAGCCCATCTGGCCGAAGTCTTCCATGACCTGGTGCGTGACGATCTGGCAGATGACCAGATGTATATCCTGTGGGCCTATGCCTGCCATGCCCTGCAGAACCAGCCCGATCCGCTGCTGGTGACGCATGTGGCCCAGTTCAAGGCCCTGGCGATCTCCGGCTTCACGCCCGTCCTGGATGCCTGCCTGGCCTGCGGCAAGCCGCAGACCTCCGCCTGGTTTGATTTCAGAGCCCATGGCCTGGTCTGCGCAGATGACCACCGGCCCAGTCCGGGCCAGGATATAAGGTCAGTCTCTGCCCCGGCCTTGTCCTGCCTGCAATACATCCTGCACAGCAAAGCCGAGCGGCTCTTTACGTTCAAGGTATCGGATATTGTCAAAAAAGAGATCTGTGATTTCTCCGAACACTATCTGACAGTGATCATGGAGAAGAAATACCAGCGGCTCTTGCTGCTTCAGGGCCTGTGACTGGCCCAGAACGCCTTCAATTCATCCGTCAGGGCCTCGGCCCGGTCGATGGCCACTGGTTGCCAGTCCGGCGGGAACAGGGCCTGGTATTCAGGCTTTTTATAACGGTCATCGATCAACAGGACAAAACCGACATCGGATTCTGAGCGGATCACCCGGCCGGCGGCCTGCTGGACCTTGTTGAATCCAGGGAATTGGTAGGCATATTCAAAGCCCCGTCCCAGCCGGCTGGCAAAATACTGGCTCATGATTTCACGCTCCGGACTGAGCTGGGGCAAGCCCACGCCTACAATGACCACGCCGCAGAGGCGCTCTCCGGTCAAATCGATGCCTTCATTGAAGAGGCTGCCCAGCACAGCCAGACCGATCAAGGTCCTCTGGCCATAGTGCTCGAACCGGTTCAAAAAGGCCTGCTTTTGTTTTTCATCCATGCTGGGAACCTGGACAATGAAATCGAAATCCGCGCGGTCAGGCCGGCTTTTGAGGATCTGGCGCACCCGCGCCAGATACGCATATGAAGGCAGGAAGACGAGGTAATTGCCGATCCGGGTTCTGGCGGCGGCCAGGATGTCCTCGACAATAGGCACAAATGTCGCCAGGCGATCCTGAAAGCGGGTCGAATGACGGGTCTGTAACAGGACCAGGAAATTCTCCGGCGGGAAAGGGGAGGGCAGGCTGAGCTTTTCCGGTGGCCTGGTGCTGACATCACTGTCGAGCAGACCGATATAGTAGTCGAGCGGTGTCAGAGTGGCAGAAAAAAAGACGACGGGATGGCGGTCACGGTATATCTCGGTCAAGTGGGCAGAGGCATCGAGGCACATCAGGCGGATCCGGGCAGTGGCCTCTGAACGGGCTGCCGTGGTGATATAGGCCGGCCCGAAGAATTGGTCAGCCACCTTGCAGAAAAAATGGGCCATCAGGAAAAGATCGAGTATTTTTTTGGACTCCGGATCGTCCGGCTGCTCATCCAGGTACTGGCGGCCAAAATGGATGGTCCGGCCCAGCAATTTGACCAGGTTGGCCGGCTTGGCTGTCATGGCCAGGAACTCGTCACTTTTCATCAGGCGGCCAGTCTGGTCCGTTTCCACCGCGGCAAACCCGGTTGGCTCCGTGGCAGGATGGACCTGGTCCGCAGCGTCCAAGGCTTTCATGGCTGCTGCCAGTCGCAGGCCATATTGCTCGAGCTTCTCCAGCGTCTGGGCCAGATAAGGGTGGCGATCCTTGACAAGGCTGATGGCCTCCTTGACCAGGGCAAAATCGAATTCGGCACTGTACATTTCCCGCGAACGATCCGGCAGATTATGGGCTTCATCGACCAGGACCAGATGACTCTGGTCCGTATTGTTGAAAAAGCGGTCGAGCTGGATCCGGGGATCGAAGACATAGTTGTAGTCACCGATGATGACGTCGCAGTACAGGGCATAGTCCAGTGACAATTCAAAGGGACAGACCTGGTGCGTCTGGGCGACGGCCCGGATCTGTTCCGGCGGGCAATGACCGCCGGCTTTCAGCAAATCCGACAGGGCAGCCGGCAAATGCTGGTAATACGAGATGGCATAGGGACAGAGCCGCACATTGCAGAACAAGTCCGGGGCCAGACAGCTTTTTTCTTTGGCCCTCAGGGTCAGGCTGCGCAAAACCAGGCCATTGGCCCGCAAATCCGCCAGCGCCTGCTCGGCCACCTTGCGCGTGGAGGACATGGCCGTCAGGTAGAAGACGCGGTCAATCTGGTGATGGGCCAAGAGCCGGATCGCCGGGAAGAGGACGGACAGCGTCTTGCCGGTGCCTGTCGGAGCCTGGGCGAACAGGACACCCTTTTGCCGGGTGATGCCGATGACCTCTTGCATCAGGCGCTTCTGGCCTGGCCTCAGGCTGGCGAAGGGGAAACGGCAGGTCTTGGCACTATCATCGCGCAGCTTTTGCCCGGTCAGGATCTGGCCGGCCAGACTGGCAAATGACCGCGCCGTCCTGCGGAAAAACTCCTCGAGGCTGGCGCGGGTTTCGGTCCGGCGGAATTCAATGATTGCAGAATTTTCCTGGCTGACATAGGCCAGGCCGATGGTCAGGGCTTCCCTTGCGGAATCCTGCAGATAGAGATGGGCATACAGCATCGCCTGGGCCCAGTGGGCCGGATCGCCCTGAGGCGGCAGATGCTGGGCAGAGCCAGCGAAGCTTTTCGCCTCGATCAGGACGGTCTCCTGCTCATCGTGCAAAACCAGGTCGCAGCGGCCGCTGACCTGGAGCAGGACCGCCTCACAGGCCACCTGGCCGCTGAGGCGAAGCTCGGACAGGACTTTATCCTCACCGAGCTGGGCGGCATAATGGCGAACCAGCTTCTGGTGCAGGCGGGTCCCTTCGGGGCCGCTGACCGAAGCATAGGCAGGTCCGCCCAGCCCGCCCTGGCGATGGACAGCCTCGGCCAGGATCCGCACCGCCACAGGCAGGACCGGCAGGGCAGCGGCCGGCTGAGCCGGATCGTTCGGATTGGACATCTCGCAGATCCCCCTTTCTGGTCAAGTCTGCGACCGGATTGGCACCGTCAAAAATCCGGGAAATACAAAAACTGCATCGCGTGTGCGGGTGCACAAAACGATGCAGTTCCTGATGGTGCGGAGAACAGGACTTGAACCTGCATGACCTCTCGATCACTAGTACCTGAAACTAGCGCGTCTGCCAATTCCGCCATCTCCGCGGGACGTTGATTATCATAACCTGCCGATGGTCAAATTGCAAGACCTGATTTATAATTTTAGAGCACTTATTTTTGGAGGGCTAAAAATGAACCAGAAACTGGAACAGTTCAAGCAGATGATTCGTGGCAAACGGATCGCCGTCCTCGGGGTTGGCATCAGCAACCGGCCGCTGATCCGCTATATCCACCAGCTGGGGGCCCAGATCACGGCCTTCGACATGCTCGATGCGGCTGATCCGGTCCTGAGCCGAACCCAGGCAGAGTTTGCCGCCGAAGGCATCGACCTGGACTGGTCAGTCGGCCCCGACTACCTGGACCGCCTTAAAGGCTTTGACCTGGTTTTCCGGACGCCCAAGATGCGCCCGGATGTTCCCCAGCTGCTGGCGGAACGTGAACGTGGGGCGATCATCACCTCGGAAATGGAAGTCTTCATGGCGCTTTGCCCGGCGAGGATTTTTGCGATTACCGGTTCGGATGGCAAGACGACAACGACGACTCTGGTCAGCCTGATCCTGAAAGAGGCAGGCTATACGGTTCACCTGGGAGGCAATATCGGCACCCCGCTGCTCGACCGGATCGACCAGGTCAGGCCGGAAGACATGGTGGTGCTCGAGCTGTCGAGCTTCCAGCTCTCGAGCATGCGCCAGAGCCCCGATGTGGCTGTCGTGACCAATGTCACGCCCAACCACCTCGATGTCCACAAGGATTATCAGGAATACATCGATGCCAAGAAGAACATCTACCTGTACCAGTCCTTCATGGGCCGTCTGGTTTTGAACCATGAAAATTATGTCACCCGCTCGATGATTCCCGAAGCCCGCGGGGAAACGATCCTGTTTGCCCGGAAAAATGCCGGCCTGCTGACGGGCGCCCTGGTGGTCGATGGCATGATCTGCTACCGCGAGAACGGCAGCGATACGCCCGTCGTAGCGACGAAGGACATCATTATTCCCGGCAAGCACAATATCGAGAATTATCTCGCTGCCACGGCCGCAACCTGGCCTTATGTCAAACCGGAGCATATTGCCGCCATCGCGACCCGGTTTGGCGGGGTGGAGCATCGACTCGAGCTCGTGCGCGAGCTCGACGGAGTCCGTTACTATAACAGTTCGATCGATACCAGTCCGACCCGCACCCGGGCGGCCCTGCTCGCTCTGGCTGAACGCAAGGAGCAGGTGGTCCTGATCACCGGCGGCAAGGACAAGAAATGTGACTATACTGGCCTGGGTGAGGCGATCGCTGCAGTGTCCCGCAAAATCATCCTCTGTGGCGACAATGCCAGCCTGATCCGGGACAACCTGTTGCTCGAAGCCCCGATGGCCAAGGTCCATCCGGATACCCTGGCCATCCACCGGGTTGATTCCTATGAAGAGGCCGTGCTCCTGGCCCAGTCGCTGGCACAACCGGGCGAAGTCGTTGTCTTGTCACCGGCCGGGACCAGCTTTGACAAATTCCGCCATTTTGAGGAACGCGGCAATCTGTTCAAGAACCTGGTGGCAGGCCTGCAATAAAATTCGCGGAGGAAAAGCCAGCCCAAGCTGTGGCAAAGGCTGGGCTGGCTTTGTTCTGGCTAATCGATTCCTGGCCTGAATGACAAAAAAAGAACCACCCGGCTGGATGGTTCTTTTTAATGGTGGGGGAAGGTGGATTCGAACCACCGAAGTCGGTGACAACAGATTTACAGTCTGCCCCCTTTGGCCGCTCGGGAATTCCCCCATATGAAAATGTTGTGCGAGGTGGTGGGCCATCAGGGACTTGAACCCCGGACCGACCGGTTATGAGCCGGCTGCTCTGACCAACTGAGCTAATGGCCCATTTGCCGTGCGCGGCACCTTGTCTCAGCAACAAGGGAGATTATAGTGAAAGGGGACTTGTCTTGTCAAGCATCAAATTTTTCAAAAAAAAGACCCTGGAACCAATCCGGCGGTTCCAAGGTCTTTTTTGCTGGTGGGGATGAAGGGAATCGAACCCTTACGATCTCTCAATCGGCAGATTTTGAGTCTGCTGCGTCTGCCAGTTCCGCCACATCCCCGGGCGTTTTGAACTACCTGGTCAATCTTAACAAGCTTCCAGGATCCTGTCAATCGACAGGTCTTGCTTTCTTGGTGTCGTTCAGTTATTCTCATAAAAACAGCTACCTTTAACGCAGTCCTGTGAGACTTCAAAGGTTTACAACAGTCCTCCCATCACATCTTGGCATCCACATCCGGGCCTTTGGGATACGATTTTTGCAGCCACCTGTCTTGCAGTGACAGATGGCTATTTTTATGCCATCAGTTTGACCGGACTATGAACTAGTCCAGCAAGGAGAACCCATGGCTTACAAAGCAGTCCTGATGGACAGCGCTGCCATCGACCGGGCCCTGACCCGGATCGCCCATGAAATTCTCGAGCGCAATAAGGGCCTGGAGAATGTCTGCCTGATCGGCATCCAGCGCCGTGGCGTGCCACTGGCGGAACGGATTGCCCAAAAGATCGAACAGATCGAGGGCCAGAAGGTCCCGGTCGGCATTCTCGACATCACCTTTTACCGCGATGACCTGAGCATGCTCTCAGAGCACCCGGTCATCAAGGGCACGTCGATGCCTTTTGCCATCCATGACAAAAAGCTGGTCCTGGTGGACGATGTCCTGTTCACTGGCCGGACCACCCGGGCGGCGATCGAGGCCCTGTTTGATGTTGACCGGCCGCAGAGCATCCAGCTGGCCATCCTGATCGACCGTGGCCATCGCGAGCTGCCGATCCGGGCTGACTATGTTGGTAAAAACGTACCGACATCCAGCTCGGAAGTCGTCCATGTCCATGTCGCTGAGATCGATGGTGAAGATCTGGTCGTCCTGGACGACAAAAAGAAAGGGGTATGAGCGGATGCAACTGCGATCCAAAGACTTGCTCGGCATCAAGGAATTGTCAGCTGAAGAGATCAGCCTGATCCTTGATACTGCTGAAACCATGAAACATGTCCTGTCAGCCAGCAGCAAGAAAACCGCTCATCTCCAGGGCAAATCCGTTGTGACTTTGTTTTATGAAAACAGCACCCGGACCCGCCTGTCCTTTGAAATGGCTTCCAAGTTCATGGGGGCTTCGTCGGCCAATATCTCGTCCTCGGGCAGCAGCATCAATAAGGGTGAATCACTGATTGACACCGCCCGGACGATCGATGTCATGGCCACCGACATCCTGATCATGCGTCACAGCCAGTCTGGCGCACCGCATATGATTGCGCCACTGGTCAAAGCCTCCGTCGTCAATGCCGGCGATGGCATGAATGAACATCCGACCCAGGCCCTGCTGGACCTGTTCACCATGCGCCAGCATAAGGGCAGCCTCCAGGGGCTCGAGGTGGCGATCGTCGGCGACCTGCTGCACAGCCGGGTGGCCCGGAGCAATCTGTGGGCTCTCGAGAAAATGGGCGCCAGGGTTCGTATGGCAGCACCCAGCACCATGCTGCCCAAAGACCTCGATAAGACCCCTGCCATCGTCTGCCCGACGGTGCAGGACGCCGTCCGGGGCGCCGATGTGGTCATGGGCCTGCGGGTCCAGCTGGAGCGCCAGCAAAAGGCACTTTACCCTTCGATCCGCGAATATGCCCGCTTCTTTGCCATCGACGACAAAACACTGCAGCTGGCCAAGCCGGATGCGATCCTGATGCATCCCGGACCTTGCAATCATGGCGTGGAAATGCCTTCTTGTGTCTATGACGGATCGCAGTCCGTGATCAATGAACAAGTGACCAATGGAGTCGCCGTCCGCATGGCGATCCTGTACCTGCTTTCAGCAAGGAGGAATGGCTGATGAGAATTCAAATTTCCGGCGGACTTGTCATTGATCCGGTTGGCCTGAAGGAAACCAGCCAGGACATCCTGATAGAAAATGGCGTCATCGTCGCCGCATTGAGCGGCGATCCGGAGCAGGTCATCGATGCGACGGGGCTGGCGGTGCTGCCCGGTCTGGTCGATCCCCATACCCACCTGCGCGATCCGGGCTTTGAATACCGGGAAGACATCGTCAGTGGCACCCGGGCCGCCGTCCGCGGTGGCATCACGGCCGTCGCCTGCATGCCCAATACCAAGCCCGTGACCGACAATCCGGCCATTGTGCGCTATATCATCGACAAGGCCCAGCGTGAAGGCGCCTGCAAGGTGCTGCCCGTCGGTGCGGTGAGCAAGAACCAGGATGGCAAGGAACTGGCCGAAATCGGCCTGATGGCGGAGGCCGGCATCGTCGCCATTTCGGACGATGGCAAGCCCGTGCTGACCGCCGACCTGATGAAAAAAGCCATCCAGTATGCCGCCCAGTTCAATCTGACCGTCATTTCCCATTGTGAGGAACCGTCCTTGGCCGAGGGTGGCCATATGAATGAAGGCCTGGTCAGCCTCGAGCTCGGCCTGCGGGGCATCCCGACCATCGCCGAGGAAATCATGGTGGCCAGAGATATCCTGGTTGCTGAATATGTCGGTCAGCCGGTCCATCTGGCCCATCTGAGCACGGCCGGCTCGATCGAACTGGTCCGCCAGGCCAAGGCCCGCGGCGTGAAGGTGACCTGCGAGACCTGCCCGCACTATTTCACCCTGACCGAGGAAGCCTGCCGCGACTTCAATACCAGCGCCAAGATGAATCCACCCCTGCGCACGCAAAAGGATGTCGATGCCATCATCGCTGGCCTCAAGGATGGGACGATTGACATGATTGGCACCGACCATGCCCCGCATCATGAGGATGAGAAGCAGATTGAATTCGGCCTGGCCAATAATGGCATCATCGGCTTTGAATCCTCGTTCGCCCTGGGTTACACCTATCTGGTCCTGCCCGGCCATCTGACGCTGCCTGAGCTGGTGGCGATGATGTCGACCCGGCCGGCGCAGCTCCTCAACCAGAAAATGGGCCGCCTCGAACCGGGCTATCCGGCCGATATCGCCCTGGTTGAGCTGCAGAAGCCCTTCATGTTTGATAAGAATGCCTCAGCCAGCAAAGCCCGGAATACGCCATACCATGGCTGGTTGCTGCGCGGCCAGGTCAAGATGACCTTATGTGATGGAAAGGTGGTTTTCGCATGCTGAATTTTGCCGACCGGCTGACCCGGAAAATCAAGGAAACCGGCAATCCGACCGTCATGGGCCTCGACCCGATGCTCGACTATGTGCCGGCATCGATCCGTCGCCAGGCCAGCCTGGCCGCGGCAGATCCGGCAGAAGCTGCAGGCCTGGCCTTGTATGCGTTCAACCAGCAGCTGATCGATGCCGTGGCCGATCTGGTCCCGGCTGTCAAACCGCAGTTTGCCTATTATGAACAGTATGGCGGTCCCGGCCTTCTGGCCTTGCAGAAAACCATCGCCTATGCCCGGGCGAAAGGCCTTCTGGTGATCGCGGATGCCAAGCGCAATGATATCGGCAGCACTGCCGAGGCCTACTCCCGGGCCATCCTGGGTCAGACCAGCCTCGGCGAATCCAGCAGCCAGTCTTTCATCGCTGCGGATTGCATCACCTTGAATGGCTATCTCGGGATCGATGGCATCAAGCCCTTTATCGACCAGTGCCAGAAGGGTGGCCAGGGCGTCTATATCCTGGTCCGGACCTCGAATCCTTCGGCTGGTGACCTGCAGGACCTGGTCCTCGCCGATGGTCGCACCGTTTATGAAGCCATGGCGGAAAAAGTTTCCGAATGGGGCCAGGACCTGGTCGGCCAGTCCGGCTATTCGTCGGTTGGCGCTGTGGTTGGGGCGACCTGGCCGCGCCAGGCGGAAAAACTGCGTCAGCTGATGCCGCATAGCCTGATCCTGGTCCCGGGCTATGGCGCCCAGGGGGCGACTGCAGAGGACGCGGTTGCCAGCTTTGGTCCGGATGGCCAGGGTGCCCTGGTCAATGCTTCGCGCAGCCTGATGCTGGCTTATAAAAAGCACGGCCTGCCGGTGGATGAATTTGCGGCAGCCACCCGCCGCGAGGCCATCGCCATGCGTGACGATTTGCGTGATGCCTTAAAAAGAGCGGGAAGGGCAATTGAATAATTATAAACAGGAACGTATAATTATACAGATTCTGGCTCTTTTCCTGAAAGGAGATTCCTATGCCCAAACGCACGGACATTCATAAAATCATGGTCATTGGCTCTGGTCCGATCGTCATCGGCCAGGCTGCCGAGTTTGATTATGCCGGCACCCAAGCCTGCCGCGCCCTGAAAGCCGAAGGATACGAGGTCGTCCTGGTCAACAGCAATCCGGCGACGATCATGACCGATACCAATATGGCTGACAAAGTCTATCTGGAGCCCTTGCAGATCGATGTCATCCAGCGGATCCTGCTCGACGAAAAAGTTGACGGCTTGCTGGCCACCCTCGGCGGCCAGACCGGCTTGAACTTCGCCATGGAACTGTCCGAATCCGGTTTTCTCGACCAGCACCGGATCGCCATGCTGGGCACCCCGGCGGCCGGGATCCGGATGGGCGAGGACCGCGAGGAATTCCGCGCCGCCATGCTCCGGATCAATGAGCCCTGCATCCCATCCGGCACGGCGAACAATCTCGAGGAATGCCTGCGTCTGGCAGAGGAGATCGGCTATCCGGTCATCGTCCGGCCGGCCTTCACCCTGGGCGGTACCGGTGGCGGCATCGCAGCTGACGAAAAAGCGCTGCGCCAGTTTGCCGTGTCCGGCCTCAATGCCAGCCGGGTGCACCAGGTCCTGATTGAACGCAGCATCGCCGGCTGGAAGGAAATCGAATTTGAAGCGGTCCGCGATGCCAAGGGCAATGCCATCACCATCTGCAGCATGGAGAATTTCGACCCCGTCGGTGTCCATACCGGGGACTCGATTGTTGTGGCACCGGCCCAGACCTTGACCGACCTCGAATACCAGAAGCTGCGCACTGCGGCTTTGAAAATCGTCACCGAACTGGGGATTGTCGGGGGCTGCAATGTCCAGTTCGCCCAGCATCCGACCCAGGTCGACTATGCCGTCATTGAAGTCAATCCCCGTTTGTCGCGCAGCTCAGCCCTGGCCTCCAAGGCCACCGGGTATCCAATCGCCAAGGTTGCCTCGCGCATCGCCGTCGGCTATGCGCTCGACGAGATTCCCAACGAAGTCACTGGCACCACCAAAGCCAGCTTTGAGCCTGCGGTCGACTATATCGTCACCAAGATCCCGAAATGGCCATTTGACAAATTTGTCAAAGCGCGGCGCACCCTGGGGACGCAGATGAAGGCCACCGGTGAGGTCATGGCGATCGCCAATACCTTTGAAGCATCCCTGATGAAGGCCATCCGCTCGCTCGAGCTGGGGCTTTATGGGCTCAGGGTGCCCCTGATGCTGGAGATGTCCGACCATGATCTCTGGCCGCGCATGATCCAGGCCGATGACATGCGGCTGTTTGCCGTTGCCGAGGGGATCCGGCGCGGCTTTTCGCTCGATGAGATTTACGAGCGGACCTGGATTGACAAATTCTTCCTGAAAAAGCTTGCCAGCCTGGTCGCGACCGAAACAGCCATCAGTGGGATGAAAACCATCGATGACACCCTGCTGACCAGAGCCGTCCGCATGGCCTTCACCGATTCCTGGATAGCCAAGCTCAGCGGCATCCCTGCGGAAGCCATCCGCCAGCGGCGCAAGGCGCTTGGCCTGGTCCACACCTATAAAATGGTCGATACCTGTGCCGGCGAGTATGATGCCGTGACGCCGTATTTCTACTCAACCTTCGATATGAAGAACGAAGCCATCCGCACCGAACGCAAGAAAGTCCTCGTGCTTGGTTCCGGCCCGATCCGGATCGGCCAGGGGATCGAGTTTGACTATTGCTCGGTCCATTCGGTCTGGGCCTTGCGCGAACTCGGTTATGAGGCGATCATCGCCAATAATAATCCCGAGACCGTCTCGACCGATTTCGATACCTCGGACCGGCTCTATTTTGAACCGCTGACTCCGGACGATGTGCGGGCGATCATCGAAAATGAAAAGCCAGATGGCGCCATTTGCCAGTTTGGCGGCCAGACGGCGATCAAGCTGATCAAGGCTGTGACTGAAATGGGCCTGCCGATTTTCGGCACCTCCGCCGATGGGGTCGATGCTGCGGAAGACCGCCAGCGCTTTGATGCCATCCTCGAGGCATGCCAGATCAAGCGTCCGAATGGCACGACAGTCCGCACCGCGGATGAGGCCCTCGCTGCTGCTGCCAGCCTCGGTTATCCCGTTCTCGTCCGGCCCTCCTATGTCCTCGGCGGCCAGGGCATGGCCATCGTCCACAACGATACCGACATGATCGAATACATGCGGATCATCAATCTGGTCGAACAGGAAAATCCGATTCTGGTCGACAAGTATCTGATGGGCGTTGAACTGGAAGTCGATGCGGTATCGGACGGCGAAGATATCCTGATCCCCGGCATCATGGAGCATCTCGAACGCGCCGGTGTCCACTCCGGTGACTCGATTTCGATCTTCCCGGCTTATATCTCGGAGCGGATCCGCGATATTCTGGTCGACCATACCCGTAAACTGGCCCGGGCTTTGCAGGTGATCGGCCTGATCAATATCCAGTTCATCCTGTATAATGATGAAGTCTACGTCATCGAGGTCAATCCGCGCTCGTCACGGACGGTGCCTTATATCAGCAAGGTCACCGGGATCCCGATTGTCGACCTGGCGACTCGGATCATGATGGGGGCACGTCTGACTGATTTCGAGTATGGGACCGGCCTATATGCCCGTTATCCGGCGGTCTATGCCATCAAGGCACCGGTTTTCTCCTTTGAGAAGCTGCATGATGTCGACACCAGCCTCGGCCCGGAAATGAAAAGCACGGGTGAGGTCCTAGGCCTGTCCACGACGTACAGCGAAGCGATGTACAAGGCCATCCTCGCTTCCAATTTCAAATTCCCGCCCAAGGGCGCCGGGATCCTGATGACGGTCAGAGACAGTGACAAACCGGATCTGGTGCCTTTGGCCAGCCGGCTCAACAACCTGGGCTATGAACTCTATGGCACGGGTGGCACCGCCAATTATCTCAATAAGTACGGCATACCCTGCAGCATCTCGCGCCGGGCGCTCGAAGGCCATCCATCCACCGTTGACATGATTGACCAGGGCACCGTCAAGCTGCTGATCAATACCGAGAACTCGACCTCCAATGATGACCGGGAAGGCTTCCGCCTGCGCCGCCACGCGATCGAGCATGGCATTGCCACCATCACCTCTCTGGACACCCTGGTGGCTGTGGTTGAATGCCTGGAGCGCGAAATGAAACCGGCTGACCTCAAACCCTATGAAATCCAGGTTTTTGCCGACATTGTCGCTGCGACAAGGGAGAATACCCTGCCGCAAAATGAAATGCCGATGCAAAATGACATGCTCAAAAAATAAGGGGAAATCCGAATGCAGCAGATCGAATGGGCTTGCACCATCCTCGACAACCAAACGCTGAACGACCAGTTCTTCATTCTGACTTTGCAGGGGGAGGCGATCAGCCGGACCGCCCAGCCGGGCCAGTTTGTCAACCTGTCCTGCCAGCAATTCCTGCGCCGCCCTTTCGGCATCATGGCAGTAGACCGGGCCGCTGGCTCGTTCCAGATCGGCATCCAGGCCAAAGGGAAGGGAACCATGGAGTTCAAGGGCTTGAAACCCGGTACGACCGTTTCCGTATTGGGTCCCCTGGGCCATGGCTTTGATCTGGCAGGTTACCGCCGGGTCATCACGGTCGGTGGTGGCACTGGAGTTTTCCCGCTCTATTTCGTCCAGGCACATTGCCGTGAATCTGGCGTGGAAACGGTGGCAGTCTGTGGCTATCGCAGCCCCGGGGATGCGATTCTGGTTGATGAATTCCGCCAGCTGGCCAGCAAAGCCATTTTCGCCTCGGATTGTGGTGGCCTGGATGTGGAGGGCCACGCAGCCCTGGCCCTGGACCAGGCGCTTGCAGACCTCGTTTCAGGCGAAGACACGGTTATCTTGACCTGTGGCCCGAAAATCATGATGCAGGCCGTCGCCGAACGGGCAGCCCGGGCTGGCTTGCCCTGCCAGGTCTCGCTCGAAGAACGCATGGGCTGTGGGATCGGCATCTGCCTCGTCTGTGTCTGCAAAATCAGGGAACAGGAAACAGGGGAGATCAGCCATCAACGCTGCTGCGTCGAAGGACCGGTCTTTCCAGCGGAGGCTGTCGTATGGTGAACCTGTCTGTCCAGATCGGATCGTTGACCCTGAAAAACCCTGTGATAGCAGCCTCCGGCACCTTTGGCTTCGGCCGGGAAATGCAACAGTGGAATGACTTGTCCCAGCTGGGCGCGATCAGCTCCAAGGGCCTGACCCTGAATCCACGCCTGGGTAATGATCCGCCCCGGGTGGCCGAGACCACCGGCGGCCTTCTCAACAGTGTCGGACTGCAGAACCCCGGACTTGAAGCCTTCATCGTCACCGAACTGCCTTTCATGAAAAGCCTCGGGACCACGATCATTGCCAATATCGCCGGCCATTCTCTGGCCGAAAATGTAGCGATGGCCGAGCAGCTCGATGCGACGGCAGTCGACGGGATCGAGCTGAACCTGTCCTGCCCCAATGTCAGCATGGGCTGCATGGCTTTTGGCAGCTCGGCGCCCATGATCGAAGAAGTGGTCTGGGCGGTGCGGGCCAAAACCCGCAAGCCGCTCTGGGTCAAGCTGACCCCCAATGTCACCAGCATCGCCGATATGGCCCTGGCTGCAGAGGCCGCAGGCGCCGATGCCGTCAGCCTGATCAATACCTTGCTCGGTCTGGCGATTGACCGCAAAACCCGCCGTCCCGTCTTGCGCAACAATACCGGCGGTTTATCCGGCCCGGCCGTCAAGCCCGTCGCCCTGCGCATGGTCTGGGATGTCTACCGGGCTGTCCGGATCCCGATCATCGGCATGGGCGGGATCATGAACGGGGAGGATGCGATCGAATTCATGCTCGCCGGGGCTGCTGCGGTCCAGGTTGGCACAGCCAATTTGATCAGGCCGACAGCCTGTCAGGATGTCATTAATGAAATGGAAATCATCGCCGGAACCGAAAATATGTTGCAGGTGAGCCAGTATACTGGCCTGCTGCAGCCCTGGTAACGGTATAATAGAACTTTTCAGGACCATTTGTGGAGGAACCAGGCCATGAAGCAAGACCAATCGATCATCAAGGCATTGTTCGATACCAGCGCCATCCGGGTCAGTCCGGCAGACCAGCCTTTCTGGTATACGTCCGGGACCCTTGGACCATACTATATCAATACCCATTTCCTGTATGGCAGTGAAGCCGAGGCCAACCAGTTATTGACCCTGATCGAGCAGGCTGTCCAAACACCGCTTGAACTGCCGGGACTGCTTGCTGCGGTGATCATGGAACATGACCAGCAGCAGCCGGTTTTCCAGGCCGTCATTGACCAGCTCGTTGATGCCGTGGCCGAGCTTGATTTTGATGTGGTTTCCGGTGGGGAGAGACGGGACTATTTCTTTTCCATCCCGCTGGCAGCAAGAACCGGCAAGCCACATGTCGCGATTCTCAAGGATGGCAAGGCCTTCTGGAGCGATCCGAATTTCCAAGCCGTGCATGAGCTGCCTGACCAGGCCCTGCGGGGACAGAAAGTTCTGCATATCGCTGATCTGGTGACCGAGGCATCCAGCTATACCAGAGCCTGGCTGCCTGCCATCGCCCGTCTGGGCGGATCAATCACAGATACGGCTGTTGTGGTCGACCGTGACCAGGGGGGGCGCGAAATTTTGCAGCAAGCCGGGGTTGAATTGACCGCCCTGGCCAAAATCGACCGCAACCTGTTTGAGCAGGCGACTGCGGCCGGACTTTTGAGCCAAGAGCAGACGGAGCAGGTCAACCGCTTCATGCAGGATCCCCACCAGTACATGGTCCGCTTTCTGGCCGAGCATCCAGACTTTCTTGCTGAACAAATCAGGCTGGGTGGCAAAGCCGCTGAACGCGCCCGGCGCTGCCTTGAACAGGGTTATGGCCAGGCCTGAGCCCGTCCCCCGGGCGGTGCCTGTTCCCTTTACGGTCGTTCGCAGCCGGCGCAAAACCATGGCCCTCGTCCTTCATCCGGATAACCAGCTGGAGGTGCGCTGCGGGCTGAAAATGCCCCTGGCCGAGATTGAACGATTCATCCGCGACAAGGAGTCCTGGATTCGCCGGAAGATGACCGAGAATGGCCGGCTGGTCCAGGTCGAGATCCCGGGCGACACCGCGCAGCTGGCTGCTTTGCGCGAACTGACCAGGGCCAAGGTCAAAATGGTCCTGGAACGGTTCCCGCAACTCCTGCCCAGCCAGGTGACCATCCGCCGCCAGAAGCGAAGATGGGGCAGTTGCAGCAAGTCCGGCCTGATTTCGATCAATGTCTGTGCCGGTCTTCTGCCAGACGACCTGCTCGAATACATTGTCGTCCACGAGCTTTGCCACTTGGTCCAGTTCGACCACAGCCCGCGATTCCACCAGCTGCTGGAACAGGTATTGCCGGGGGCCAGGTCGAGGCGCCAGGCTTTGCAACGCTATCGGCTCACCTGAGGAATCACCATGACTGCAGCCATTTCCTTTGCCGGATCCTGGTGGGACCAGCCCCGCCGGATGTCCCAGCCTGAAGCCCTGGACCCTGAGCCTTCAGACCTTGAAATCATCTGCGAGGACGCGGTGATCCTGGTCGCCGTCAAGCCAGCCGGTTTGCCGGTGCAGGCAGACCAAAGCGGTTCCCAGCATCTCCTGGGACTGCTCCAGGCCCAGCGGCCGCGGGAAACCCTCTATCTGGTCCATCGGCTCGATCGACCGGTCAGTGGTCTGATCGTGCTGGCCAAGTCGGCCCAGGCTCAAACGGCCTTGACCCGCCAGATGAGCCAGGGACTCTTTGCCAAATCATATCGCGCGGTCGTCAGCCCCGGACCAGCCATGAAGAGCGGCCAGCTGGAGGACTATCTCAAGAAGCAGGCATCAGGCAATCTCAGCCGGGTCGTGGCAGTGCAAAGCCCTGCGCGGGGTCAGAAGCTGGCCCGGTTATCCTTTCAGGTTGAGCAAGAATCGATCTGGCAAGGGCATGGCCTGGCCTGGCTTTCGATTCAGCTGGAAACCGGCCGCCACCACCAGATCCGGGTCCAGCTGGCCCATGCCGGCTGTCCGATCGTCAATGATGCCAAATATGGCGGCCTGCAATTGCCAGGCTGTCCGGGCCGCCTGGCCCTGCAATCCTGCCAGCTTGCCTTTCTTCATCCTGCCAGCCTGAAACCTCTGCAGTTTATTCTGCCTGCGCCCGCTGGCGAACCGTGGACTTTCTTCTAGAGAGTCACACAGGTTCTGGGAGCGATCCGCTGGTTATGATACAATCTTAAAGTCTTGGCAAATCCGCTGGAAGGAGCAAGGAATTGACCGGCCTGATCCTGGTTTTGATCATCAGCAGTCTGTTATTGGCCATGACAGGGTCCCTGTCACCCGGCATTGCGGCTGCCTTTATCATCGGCAGCAGCATCGGTTTGTTTGCGATCAATTTTCGCCAGCACCTCGAACGCCATCGCATGGTCCTGCGCAGTCATGAGTTGGGTGCGACCAGTGCCAGCCAGGTCCGCCATCTGGGCGGCTTGCCATTTCCGGTCCCGACCCCTGTCAACTGGTTTATCACACCGGATTGCATCCGATTTGAATCGGACCATGATCTGTGGCAATGTTCCCGCAGCCAGCTGGACAAGCTCGTGATCATGACTGCGGACCAGATCCATTCCCTGCCGGACCGGGAAATCCTCAAAGCCCTGTCCGGTGGCAATTCCAGACTTCTGTCCCTGGTCCGGGAGAAGATCCGCCTCGGATATGCTTCAGTCCGCCGTTCCCGCCTGGTTTTTCTGAAAATCAAAAACCCTGGCCAGGACGACCATGATGCCGATATCCTGATCCTGTCCTCCAACCATGCCAAAGACCTGAAAAAATTGATCCAGCGGGAGCAGCTCTCTGACCGTGTGATCGATTTCATTCCCGAAACCATGGAACCAAAAGCCAACTAGAACCAAGAGGAGAATCTTGACATGGGTTTTGAATACATCACGCGTATCCCCAGTTCTGAGGAGATCATCCGCCAATTCCCGGCTACCGAAGCTGTCCGGGCGGCCAAAGCGAGGCGGGACCAGGCCATCCAGGATATCCTGACCGGGAAAT
Organism: uncultured Mageeibacillus sp.; assembly: GCA_964499985.1. Classification (GTDB taxonomy): domain Bacteria; phylum Bacillota; class Clostridia; order Saccharofermentanales; family UBA5734; genus UBA5734. The sequence continues at coordinate 57,062 of CAZCMX010000001.1, read as the reverse complement.
CAGACAAATTCCTCCTGATTATCGGCCCCTGTTCGGCCGATTCCGAAGAACCAGTGCTCGAGTATTGCCACCGGCTCTCCCTGTTGCAGGCGGAGGTCGCTGACCGTCTGGTGCTTGTGCCCCGGATCTACACCAATAAGCCGCGGACCACCGGGGAGGGGTACAAGGGCATTTCGCATCAGCCCGATCCGGAGCGCGAACCCGACATGGTGGGTGGCCTGATTGCTTTGCGCCGCCTGCATTTGCACGCCATCGAACAGACGGGCCTGTCGGCAGCAGATGAAATGCTCTACCCGGAAAACCATACCTACCTGGCTGACCTGTTGTCTTATGTAGCCATAGGTGCCCGCTCGGTCGAAAACCAGCAGCATCGCCTGACGGTCAGTGGCATCGATATGCCTGCCGGCATGAAAAACCCGACCAGTGGTGACTTGAGCGTCATGCTGAACGGGATCTATGCCGCCCAGCATGGCCATGTCTTTGCCTACCAGGGCTACCAGGTCCGCACCAGTGGCAATCCCTATGCTCATGCCATTTTGCGCGGTGCCGTCGACCATTCGGGTCGCTCGATCCCCAACTACCATTACGAGGATCTCCAGATGCTGTCCAAAATGTACAGCCAGCGGGAACTGGCCAATCCAGCCTGCCTGATTGACACCAACCATGCCAATTCCAATAAACGCTTCAAAGAGCAGCCCCGGATAGCCAAGGAAGTCCTGCACAGCAGGCGATTATCCCCTGAAATCCGCAGCCTGGTCAAGGGACTGATGATCGAAAGCTATCTGGAGGAGGGCAGCCAGACCATTGGCGGCGGCATATTTGGCAAATCCATCACGGACCCCTGCCTGGGCTGGCAGGATTCCCGGCAACTGGTCCTGACCATCGCTGATCTTGCTTGAACAAAAGAGGTAATTCACTTTGTCGATCCGAACTGTCACTGAACAAGAACTGAAACAACAGGCTGAGTACAGCCAGCGTGTCAACCAGGCCAACCAGGAACGGGCTCTGTTTTTGAACCGGACTCTGGGTTACCACATCATCACTTTTGGTTGCCAGCAGAATGAAAATGACAGCGAACGCATGGCGGGCCTGCTCGATGAGATGGGCTACCAGGCTGTCGAATCGCCGCGGGAAGCAGACCTGATCCTTCTGAACACCTGCAGCGTGCGGGAAAATGCCGATGACCGCTTTTTCGGCCATCTCGGCATGGTCAAGAATATCCGGCGCGACCGGCCGGACCTGATCATTGGCCTAGCCGGTTGCCTGATGACCCAGGACGAGGCCGTGGCCAAGATCCGTCAGAGCTATCCCTTTGTCGACCTGGTTTTTGGACCCCAGGATATCTACCGGCTGCCAGAGCTGCTGTTCCATCGCCTGACAGATACCCGGCGTGTTTACGACGTGGGTGAAGATGATACACTGGTCGAAGGCCTGCCGATCCACCGGGCCAGGAAGCACCGGGCCCTCGTTTCGATCATGTTTGGCTGCAACAATTTCTGCACCTATTGCATCGTGCCTTATACCCGGGGCCGCGAGCGCAGCCGGACCCAGGCGGACATCTTGGCCGAAATCAGGCAGCTGGTTTCTGATGGCTATAAGGAAATCATGCTTTTGGGCCAGAACGTCAATTCCTATGGCCTGGATTTGCAGAAATCAGACCCCGGCCAGGCTGATTTTTCTGATCTGCTGGCTGCAGTGGCATCGATTCCCGGCATCTACCGGATCCGGTTCATGACCTCGCATCCCAAGGACCTGTCGCCCCGGCTGCTGGCTACGATTGCCGCCTATCCGGCGATCGAACCGCATATCCACTTGCCGCTGCAATCTGGCAGTGACCGGATTCTCAGGGCGATGAACCGGCACTATACCCAGGCTGAATTCATCGAAATCGCCCGCCAGGCCCGCGCCCTGCGGCCCGGCCTGACGATCTCGACCGATCTGATTGTCGGTTTCCCGGGTGAAACCGAAGCAGATTTTTGCCAAACCCTGCATACCATGGCGCAAATCCGCTTTGATGCGGCCTTCACCTTCCAGTATAGCCGCCGCACCGGAACCCCTGCCGCCAGCTATCCGGACCAGATTGACGACCAGACCATGCGGGACCGGTTTGCGCGCTTATTGGCATTGCAGAATGAACATAGCCTGGCCTCCAATGAATCGACACTGGGTACCGTCCAGGAAGTCCTGATCGAAGGACGCAGTGAAAATGACCCGCATGTCCTGAGTGGCCGGACGGCGCATAACCGGCTGGTCAATTTCCGCCTGCCCTCTGACTATCCCTATCCGGCAGAGCTTTGCCAGCCGGATGGTTCACTAGACCCCGCCCGGTTTGAAGGCCAGATCGCCGAGGTGCGGATCACGCGGGCCAAGACCTTCTCCATGGAAGCGCAATGGGAGCGTCTATTGCCATGGGGCTGACTTACGCAGATATTGATCTGTCCCGCATCACTCCGATGATGCAGCAATATCTCGACCAGAAAAAAACCTGGCCGGACTGCCTGCTGTTTTTCCGGCTTGGTGATTTTTACGAATTGTTTTTCGACGATGCGGTGATTGCGGCCCGGGAGCTGGAGCTGGCCTTGACCGGCAGAGACTGTGGCCAGAAGGAACGGGCGCCGATGTGTGGTGTCCCTTACCATGCGGCTGAAAACTACATCAATCGCCTGGTCAACCGGGGTTATAAGGTAGCAATCTGCGAGCAAGTCGAAGATCCTGCCCTGGCCAAGGGCATCGTCCGGCGCGAAGTGATCCGGGTCGTGACGCCAGGGACCGTGCTGGAGCCCTCGTCACTGGACGAAAAGCGGAACAATTATATCGTCGCCATCTACCAGCTGAACCAGTATTTCGGCCTGGCCGCCTGTGACCTGTCGACAGGCCTGTTTGAAACGACCCAGCTGGTGGTTGGCCAAACCCTGGCCAAGCTGTCGGATGAACTGGCCCGGTTCAATCCGGCTGAGATTGTCCACAACAGCATTTTCGGCGAAACGGCCCAGACTCTGCAGGCCGTTATTCGTAGCAATGTCACGTTGTCCTGTCGTCCGGATCACGAATTCTTGCCTGAATTCATGCGGGAAATCCTGCCACAGGCCGATGACCATGCCCTCTGGGCCAGGGCATCCGCCGTCCTGATCCATTATCTGAAGGAAACCCAGCACCAGTCACCGGACCATATTGCCCGGATCGAGCCCTATCAGATCACGGATTTCATGACCCTGGATGCCAATGCCCGGCGCAACCTGGAATTGACTGAGACGATCCGGGACAAGCAACGCAAGGGCAGCCTGCTCTGGGCCATCGACCGGACGATGACCAGCATGGGATCCCGCCTGCTGCGCCGCTGGCTTGAGCAACCCCTGCTGAGTCTGCATGATATCCAGTTCCGCCAGCAGGCTGTGGCGGATTTCAAGCAAGCCTACCTGGCCCGCCAGGAAATCCGCGAGCGTCTGCATGGACTGCATGACCTGGAGCGCTTATGCAGCAAACTGGCCTTGAAGACCGCCAATGCCCGTGATTTGGTCGCCCTGCGCCGGTCTCTGGCCAAGCTGCCGGGCCTGATGGCCGGTCTGGCCGAGATCGACAGCAGTGCCATTTCTGGCTGGTCGCGCCAGCTGGATGCCCTGGCTGACCTCGAAACCCTGTTGACCGCCGCCATCCATGATGAGCCACCGGTCAGTCTCAAGGAAGGTCAGCTGATCAAGGATGGCTACCAGGACCAGGTCGACCAGCTGCGGGCAGCTGCCCGCGATGGCAAGCAATGGATCATCGACCTGGAAAACCGTGAACGGGAGCGGACAGGAATCCGCAGCCTCAAGATCGGCTATAACAAGGTCTTTGGCTTTTATCTCGATGTCACCCGGTCGAATCTCAGCCAGGTGCCTGACGACTATATCCGCAAGCAGACCCTGGCCAATGGGGAACGGTACATCACCAGCGAACTCAAGGAAATGGAAGACACGGTCCTGGGTGCGGAACAAAAATCGATCGCGCTGGAGTATGAACTATTCTGTGAAATCCGTGACCAGGTCCTGGCTCAATTGCCCCGTCTCCAGCAGACGGCTCAGGCCATTGCCGCCATCGACTGCCTGGCCGGCCTGGCCGAGCTGGCTGACCGCCAGCAGTATTGCCGGCCTGAGGTCGATCTTTCCGATGCCTTGACGATCAGTGGCGGCCGCCATCCAGTGGTTGAAAGGATGCTCGGGGACAGCCTGTTTGTCCCCAATGATACCATCCTGAATCTGTCGGACCGGCGCCTGATGATTCTGACCGGACCGAATATGGCCGGCAAATCGACCTATATGCGCCAAGTCGCCCAGATTGTCCTTCTGGCCCAGATCGGCAGCTTTGTGCCCGCCCAGTCGGCCCGGCTTGGCCTGGTTGACCGCGTATTCACCCGCGTCGGTGCTTCTGATGATCTGGGCGGTGGCCAGTCGACCTTCATGGTTGAAATGAGTGAGGTGGCGGCCATTTTGCAGCATGCTTCGGCCCGCAGTCTGCTCATCCTCGATGAAATCGGCCGTGGGACCAGCACCTACGATGGCCTGTCGATCGCCTGGTCGGTGATCGAACATATTTCGGACCCTGCCATCCTCGGCTGCCGGACATTGTTTGCCACCCATTACCATGAGCTGACCGATCTTTCGGAGTCGATGCCGGGCGTATTCAATTGCCATGTGGCCGTGGACGATACCCAGGGCGAGGTCATATTCCTGCACCAGATCCGCGAAGGCGGTTCAGATGACAGCTATGGCATCGAGGTGGCCCGGATTGCAGGCGTACCCGATTCCGTCGTCAAGCGGGCTTCGGAGCTTCTGCTCCAGCTGGAGACGGACAATAATGCCAGGACCAAGGGCAAGGTCCGGCGCCTGGCCAAGCCAATGGAGGGGCAGTTCGACTTATTTGCCGCTGCCATGGCCGGCCAGAATGCCAGCGACCTGCTGTCAGAGCTGCGCCAGCTCGAGATCAGCCAGATGACGCCACTGGATGCCTTGAACACCCTGTACGATTTGCAGCAGAAAGCCAAGGGCGGTGGAGGAAAGCTAGCATGAGCCGCATCACTGTCCTGGATACCCAGACTGCTAACAGCATCGCCGCGGGCGAAGTTGTCGAACGTCCCGCCTCCGTCGTCAAGGAGCTGGTCGAAAACGCCCTCGATGCCGGGGCATCGGTGATTCATGTCGAGATTCGCCAGGGTGGCATCAGCTCGATCCGCGTGACCGACAATGGCTCTGGCATGGATGAAGTCGATGCCCAGCTGGCCTTTGGCCGCCATGCCACCAGCAAGATCCAATCGATCGATGATCTCGAACAATTGACCACCATGGGCTTCCGTGGCGAGGCCCTGGCCAGTGTGGCTGCCGTCGCCAAGGTCAGGCTGGAAACCCGCCTGCTCGGCCAGCCCACGGGAACTGCGGTGGAAATCACGGCCGGAGAGCTCTTGGCCTGCCGGCCCGCCGGCTGTCCGGAAGGAACCTCGATTACGATCGAAAACCTGTTTTTCAATACACCGGCCCGCTTCAAATTCTTAAAAAAGGACAGCTCTGAGGCGGCTGCAGTCGCCGATGTCCTGGAGCGGATGAGCCTGGCCCGGCCCGATGTCTCCTTCCGACTGGTCAGCCAGGGCAATGAATTGCTGCATACCCCTGGCAATAACGACTTGCGCAGTGCCATTTTTGCCGTATTCGGCAAGGAGGCGGCCAGCACAATCAAGCTGCTCGAGCATGAATTATCGCCTGTCCGGGTGACCGGCTTTATCGGCATGCCAGAGGCCGCCCGCAATAGCCGCAACCAGCAATGCTTTTTCGTCAATGGCCGTCTCGTCAAATCCCGGGCCATCAGTGCTGCGATCGATGAGGCTTATGCCACGCATTTGATGAAGCGAAAGCATCCCCTGGCGGTTTTGAAAATTGAGCTGCCTTCACCGCTGGTGGATGTGAATGTCCATCCGCAGAAAATGGAGGTCCGCTTCTGGGATGAGCAGGCTGTTTTCCGGGCGGTCTACCATGCCATCCAGAATGTGCTGCAGACCAGTGGCAGCATTGTTGAGAGCTCGCCACAGGTCTTGCCCCAGACTGCTGCAGGCCCAGCCCTGCAAATGACGGTTGGCCAGATCCTGCGGGACGCGCCGGCGCGGTCAGACGATCCGGTTTGGGCTCGGCCATTGTCGGCTGGTGCTGCACAGCCCCCGGCCGAACTTGTGCCAGAGCCGCAGGACCAGCCAGCAAGCCAGGACCGGCCTGCAAACCAGGACCAGCTCCCCAATTTGCCCCCGGCCGAGACCCCCCAGGTTCATCCCACAACAGCCCAGACTGCCAAAACCATCCATAGCCTCAGTTCGGCCCGGCTGATCGGCCAGCTTTTTGCAACCTACCTGCTGCTTGAGCATGAACAGGATCTGCTGCTGGTCGACCAGCATGCGGCCCATGAACGCATTCTGTTTGAGCAGCTGGTGATCCGCCACCGCGCCCGCGGTCCGGCCGCGGTCCAGCCCCTGCTGATTCCGCAGACCGTTGAAGTGTCCGCCCGGGAACAGGCTGTCCTTCTGGCCGAGCAGGAAAAGCTGCTCCAATTGGGTTTTGAGTACGAGGCTTTTGGCAGCCAGTCCATTTTACTCCGCAGCTTGCCTGACAGCGGCCGTTTTGCCTTGAAACCACAGGCCGCCATCCGGGTTGTGCTCGATACCTTGCTGTCAGACAAATTGCATTCCGAAGAGCAAATCGATGAATTGTTTTACACCATGGCCTGCAAAGCCGCCATCAAAGCGCATGACAAACTCGATCCGCAGGAAATGGTGCAGCTGCTCAAGGATCTTTGTGAGCTGGAGGATCCCTACCATTGCCCGCATGGACGTCCGGTGATCATCCGGATCAGCCAGTATGAGCTGGAAAAGCAATTCAAGCGGGTGGTCTAGGATGAAACAGACCAGCAGCCCTGTCCTGGTGATCTGCGGCCCCACGGCATCGGGAAAATCCAGCACCGCCATCGAGGTCGCGCTTCAACTCAATGGCGAGATCGTTTCGGCGGACTCGATGCAAATCTATCGGGGGATGGATATCGGCACAGCCAAAGTCAACTCGGATGAGCAGGCTCTGGTCCGCCATCACCTGATCGATTGTTGCGAACCCGGTGAAGCCTTCAGCGTGGCGCGCTTCAAGCAATTGGCCACCGCAGCCATCCGGGATATCCAGGCGCGAGGCAAACTGGCCATTGTCTGCGGTGGCACCGGCCAATACATCAGCGCCATGGTCCAGGGGATCGACTATGTCGAGCTGCCGGCAGATGCTTGCCTCAGAGAAGAGCTGAATCGCCGGGCCAGGGAAGAAGGGCTGGATATGCTTTATCAGGAGCTGGCGCAGCTGGACCCCGAAGCAGCCCAGACGATCAAGCCACAGGACCAGAAGCGGATTGTCCGGGCCCTGGAAATCTACAGGCAGACTGGCCGCACCAAAACACAACAAATGGCAGCATCCTTGCGGCATGGGCCGGATTTTGAGTTTGCCATCTTTTGCCTGACCCACCAGAGAGAAGTTCTCTACGAAAGAATCAATCAGCGTGTCGAGCGGATGATGGAGCAGGGCCTGGTGGCAGAGGTGGCCGCTCTTCTGGCAGAAACGGGTGTGAATGACCCAGAACCAGGGACAAGACCGGCTGCCACAGCTTGGCAGGCCATTGGCTATAAGGAAGTCATCGACCACCTGCAGGGCAAGCTCGACCTGATCGACACCATCGCCTTGATCGCCCAGTCATCCCGGCGCTATGCCAAGCGGCAGCTCACCTGGTTCAGGCGCATGCCCGGGGTGCATTGGCTGGAAAACCTCAGCCCGGAACAGGCCGCACAGGCCATCGTCGAATGGGTCCAGAGCAATTTCAGCATATAAAAACCAGCCCCAGGCCGGTTTTGTCGAAAAGTTTCTGATTGAGTTAATGGTCAAATGTCCCGTCTTATTGTACGCTCATCCTGAAAGAGAAAGGAGGGCGCAGCATGAATTCCAATGCGTCTACATCGACCCGTTCCCATCCGGAACGCCAGTCCTATGATCTCAAGCTCCAGGATGTTTTTCTCAATCAATGCCGCCGAGAACGCGTGCCCGTGGCTGTCCATTTCATCGATCAGAGCATCAAATACGGCCAGATCATCGGATTTGACCAGCACAGCATCATCCTGCGGACGAATGGCCGCCAGCGCCTGGCCTTCAAAACGGCAATCTGCCTGATCGATCCCCAGGAGGATTTCTCCTATATCTTCAATGATGCGCCCCGCACAGAAGAACCCGATACGAAGGCCCTGCACATGCAGTGACTGCCACTCGGTCAGCCATGGGCCCGGTAGAGTCCGCAGACCTTGCCCAGGATCTGGCAGTCAGGCTTGTCAAAGGGAATCAGGGGATAGGCTGGGTTTTGCGGCTGGAGGACAATCTGGCCGTCCACATTGGCCAGTTTCTTGACTGTCGCTTCATCGCCGACGAGGGCGACAATGATATCCCCGGTCCGGGCATTGGATTGTTTCCTGACGATCACATAGTCACCATCGAGGATGGCGGCACCGACCATGCTGTCGCCCTTGACCTTGAGGACAAAGATATCCCGGTCATCCGGCAGGAAATCGGCAGGGAAAGGGAAGAAGCGCTCGATATTCTCCTGGGCGAAGATCGGCATGCCGGCGGTGACCTCACCGACCAGCGGCAGTGAGACCACACGGTTGGCCTCCTGCTCCGGGATGGTGATGGCCCGGCGTTTGCCTGAGGAGTAGACGATCTTGCCTTGCTGCTGCAGGCGCTGCAAATGGCTGTGGATGGTTGACGTCGAGCGAATCCCGACCCCGGCACAAATATCGCGGACAGCCGGCGGATAGCCCTTGTCCCGGATATAGTCGACAATATATTCATAGACCCGGTTGACCGTGTCATCGACATTGGAACGGGTAAATGGATAGGTTGTCATGTCAGGCCTCCAAAACAAACACATGTTCAAATCAATCGTAACAAACTGGCATGGCCTTGTCAAACTTATGTTCGTTTTGTTGCAGTCCCGATTTTACGTTATAATATCCCTTGTGATTTGGACACAAAGGATGGAGCTGCAATTTGAAAAGTCTCGATACCAAACCTGATCAACCGGTAAGGCCTGCCCAGCCCCAGGGACTGGACCGGCTGCTGGCATTTTTCGAACCGGTGAAAGCCCGGCTGGCCCAGGGGATGGCCTATCTGAAGAAACATGGTCCGTTCTGGCTGCGCCAGCTGAAGCTCGATTTGAAACGAGACAGCAAGCAGGCGGTCAAGGCGATCCGCCGGGTTGGCCAGGAACGCGTCTATCGTCTCAAGGGCTATACCACGGTGGCGAAAATCAACCGCAAGCGTCAGTCCGAACGCCAGCAGCGTTTTTTGCGCAGAGCCTTGCTGATTTTGTTTGCCGTTCTGCTGGCGATCCTTTTGCTGAATGTCTACAATCCCATCCAGGATCTTTCCGAATGGTACCGGATCATTGGCGTCAAGCATCTGGGTGAGGCCATCAGCCTGGGAACAACCGCCAGCCCTTGATCATCGAGGAGCAGCAATCAGGCCTTGTTTCGACCCCTTGATCCTTAAATCAGCCGCAGCTGGCCAGGGCAGTCCCCCCAGCTGCGTTTTTTTGAAATCGCCAATTAGACAAAATAATAATTTTGTCTAATTGGCAGGGAGAAAATCAAGAAAAAGAGGCTGTTCCGGAAAATCCGGCAGTCAGCCTCTTCTCAGGTGCCCTATATCAGATCTGGACCCCTTTTGCCTGGTCTGGGGTTCAGCCGGGCCCGCTGGATGTTTGCGCAGCCTGATATTCAGCCAGATCGAGTTCCATCAGGACCAGGCTCAGCCAGCGATCCATTTTGAAACCGATGTCTTTGAGCTCGCCGCAGATGGCAAAACCAAAGCGCTCGTGGAATTGCACGCTTGACTGGTTATCGGCATCAATGGCGGCAATGATTTTTTTCAATCGCGTTTTGGCCGCGGCATTCAGCAAAGCCTGCATCAGCCGGCTGCCGATCTTCTGGTTCAAATAGTCTGGCAGCACATAGACACTGTTTTCCGCACAGGGCCAATAACCTTCATAGGTCCGAAAATCAGACAGGCAGCTATAACCGACGATCTGTCCCTCAAAGTCGGCCACAAATACCGGCCGCTCCGGGGTCTGGTGGCTGGCCGCAAATTGCTCGATCCAGCTCGGGCCAGGAACCTCGTAACGCCAGCTGGCCGTAGTCTGCTCGATATAGTAGCCCAGGATACGCCGGATCGCCGGATAATCGCCTGGCTGTGCGGGCCGGATGTTCACGTATGCCATCAGGACACAATGCCTGGGATCTGGTTGACGGCCGACAGAATCGCCCGCAATGAGGAGCGGCTGACACTTGAGGAAATGCCGGCGCCAATATAAGTCTTATTGCCGCCATTCTGGATGATCACATAGGTGATGGCCTCTGAACCGGTACCACGTTCCAGAGCATGCTCATGATAGGCCGTGATTTCAAAATGGCCATTGAGATGGTTCTGCAAAGCCTGGCAGAATGCGTCAAGCAAGCCATTGCCCGACCCGCTGATGCTGTATTCCACGTCCTTGACCTTGATCTGGGCACTCATCTGGACCGTCTTGTCATCGAGCATTTCCTCACGATAGCTGATCAGGTCGAGCGGCTGCCTGCGGTTGACATAGGTTTCGAGGAACAATTCATGCAGGTCGGCCGGCGTGAGGTCGGACTGGCGCTGGTCGGATACGCGGGTGACGATCGTCGAGAACGCCTGCTGGACAGGCTTGGGCAGCTGATAGCCAAAATGCTGCTCCAGAATATAGGCCACACCACCCTTGCCGGACTGGCTGTTGATCCGGATGATCGGATCATAGGAGCGGCCGACATCGAGTGGATCGATCGGCAGGTAGGGCACTGCCCAGTGCCTCTTCCCTTTTTTCATGATCGCCATGCCCTTATTGATGGCATCCTGGTGCGAGCCAGAGAAAGCCGTATAGACGAGCTTGCCGGCATAAGGATGGCGCTGAGGCACTGTCATGCGGGTGTTTTCCTCGTAAATATCGATGATGTCGTTCATATTGGAGAAATCGAGTTCAGGATCGATCCCCTGTGAGAACAGATTCATGGCCAAGGTCAGGATATCGCTGTTGCCAGTCCGCTCGCCATTGCCAAACAAGGTCCCTTCGACCCGGTCGGCGCCGGCCAGCAAGGCCAGCTCAGTGGCCGCCACGGCCGTGCCGCGGTCATTGTGGGTATGCAGGCTGACCCAGATGCTGTCGCGATACTGGGTCTTGCGGCAGAAATATTCGATCTGGTCGGCATAGATATTCGGGGTGGACATTTCCACCGTGGCCGGCAGATTGATGATCACCTTATGCTCCGGGGTGGGCTGCCAGACCGCACAGACGGCATCGCAGATTTCAACGGCAAAATCCATTTCCGTACCCGTAAAGCTTTCCGGCGAATACTCGAAAGTGAATTCACTGCCCAAGGTGTCCTTCTCGGCAAATTCTTTGACCAGCTTCGCACCGAAGACAGCCAATTCCTTGCACTGGGCCTGGTCCATGCGGAAAACTACTTCGCGCTGCAGGGTCGAGGTGGAATTGTAGAGATGGACGACCGCCTTTCCGACTCCGCGCAGAGCCTCGAAGGTCCGTTCAATGATGTGCTGGCGTGACTGGGTGAGCACCTGGATGGTGACATCTTCAGGGATCAGCTGATGGTCGATCAGATGGCGGGTAAACTCGAATTCAGTATCTGAAGCAGCGGGAAAGCCGATTTCGATCGTTTTAAAGCCCAGATCCACCAGATGCTGGAAAAATTTCAATTTCTGCTCGAGATTCATGGGAATTTCCAGTGCCTGGTTGCCATCGCGCAAATCGACACTGCACCAGAGCGGGGCTTTGGTCAGGGTCCGGTTGGGCCATTGGCGGTCGGGCAGGTGGACGGGCGGAAATGGCTGGTATTTCTGGACGTTTTTCATGGGGTAGAGTCTCCTTTCAAGGTTAAGTGCCAGGCCAGGCGAAATAAAAAAAGTCTTTCGTCTCTGTTTGCGAGACGAAAGACTGATGAAGACTTTCGCGGTACCACTGCGCTTCATCGCTAAAAGCGATGCACTCTGCGGGTGCAGGCCCAAAAGGCCGATACCCTGTCTCGATAACGGGAGAACCCGACGCCTCCTACTACCCTGCTGCCAGAGGTTCAGTGCGTGCACTCAGAGGTGAGTTCAACCTCGTCCGGATACTGCCTTGCACCTGGCGGCAGCTCTCTGAAATCCATTCGCTGGTCTACTGGTCCTCTTCGACGTGAGGTCTGTGGTTGTAAAGGTTCGTTTGCAATAATCTAGCACAACCGTTTGCCGGGCGTCAAGCCTTGACTTTTCGGTTATGGTCTCGGTTAGGTCCCGGCGGGCGATCGTTCAGGTCGTGGAACGGACCTTCAGCTCGGGTGCGACCAGGATTCTCTGCCGGGTCCGGTCCGGGAAAGCCTCCATTTCGCGGATGAGCGCATTCAGGGCCTCTTCCCCGAGCTTGTCACGGGGCTGAGAAACGGTGCTGAGCAAAATCTGGGGCAAGGAGGCATAATTGATATCATCGAAACCGATGATGCCAAAATCCTCGGGGACGCGGATATTGTGCTCGCGGGCATATTGGAGAACCCCGAGTGCGATGATGTCATTGCTGCAGAAAACGGCATCGGGTGGCTTGGGCAGCTGCATCATCCGGCCAAACCGCTCATAGCCGCTCTCGAGGCGGAAACCACCAAAGCTGATCAGCTTCGGATCGACGACCAGGCCATTCTCCTGCAAGGTCTGCTGATAGGCCAGCAGACGGATCTGGTTGGACGGTGAGGTCTCCTGGCCACCGATATAGGCGATGCGCTTATAGCCCCGGTCAACCAGATGCTGGACGGCCAGGCGGCTGCCTGCCTCATGGTCGACCTCGATATACGACAGGTCATCATCCCCGGCATGCCAGAACACCACGATCGGCACATTGTAGGCCTCGAGGGTTTCGGGCTTGAAAAATCCGGTTGGCTTGAGGATGATGCCGTCTACGCGCTGCTCGACCATGATCCGCAGCTTTTCCTGCTCCTTCTGCTGATCCCAGCCGGTATTGCAGACCATGGTCGTGTATCCGGCGTTTTCGGCGGCAGAATTGACTGCCATGGTGATATCCGCAAAGAATGGATTGGATACGTCTGGCACGATCAGGGCAATGTTCATCGATTTGCGCTTGACCAGGCTGCGGGCGATGGCATTGGGCTGGTAGCCCATTTCAGCCGCCAGCTCCATGATCAGCTTTCTGGTCTCGCTACTGACATCGGAGCGGTTGTTCAAGGCTCTCGATACTGTGGCATAGGAAACACCCGCACGTTCGGCGATGTCTTTGATGGTAATCATGCTGTCCTCCCGGATCCCTTCATGATGCCAATTGTAGCGTAGATCAGGTCTTCCGGTCCATGCCTTGGGTTACTTTTTGCCGATATATCCCAGATGGACGAGCAGTTCAGCCGTCAGGACGGCACCGCCGGCGGCGCCACGGATCGTATTGTGGGAGAGACAGGCAAATTTGTAGTCAAAAAGCGGATCTTCGCGCAGGCGGCCGATCGCGATGCCCATACCCTGTCCGACCTCGCGGTCGAGGACCGGCTGTGGCCGGTTATCCTCGGCAAAATAGGTCAGGAAAGGCGTTGGGGCCGACGGCAGCTTGGCCTGCTGCGGAATCCCCTCATAGCTGGCCCAGCAAGAAAGGATCTCCTCCTGGCTGGGTTTGGTTTTGAACTTGACGGCAACGGAAGCCGTATGGCCTTCCTGGACAGCGACCCGGTAGCACTGGGCTGAAATGACCGGGCTTTGAGCCTTGACGATCTGGCCATCTTGCATCGTGCCCCAGATCTTCAACGGTTCCTGCTCGCTCTTCTCTTCTTCGCCCCCAATATAGGGGATCAGGTTATTGACCATCTCCGGCCAGTCCTGGAAAGTCTTGCCTGCTCCGGAAATCGCCTGGTAGGTGCTGACAAAGACCTGCTCCGGGCCGAAATCCTTCAGGGCGGCCAGGGCGGGCACATAGCTCTGGATCGAGCAATTGGGCTTGGCGGTGATGAAGCCGCGGCTGGTGCCGAGACGGCGGCGCTGAGCTTCGATCAGCTGAGCATGCTCCGGATTGATCTCGGGGATGATCACCGGAACATCCGGGGTCCAGCGATGGGCTGAATTGTTCGATACCACCGGGGTTTCGAACCGGGCGATCTGTTCCTCGAGCGCCCGGATTTCATCCTTTTTCATATCGACGGCGCAGAAGACAAAATCGACCTGCTCGCAGAATTCGCGCATGGCCTCGGTGCTCTGGACCTGGATCGCGGCCATGGCTGCCGGCAGGTCGCGCTCGATCTTCCAGCGTCCCTCCACCGCCTCGGCATAGGTTTTACCGGCTGAACGGGGGGAGGCGGCAATCGCCACCGTTTCGAACCAGGGATGCTGGTCCAGCAAAGTCAAAAAGCGCTGGCCGACATAGCCGGTGCCGCCGATCACGCCTACTTTCAATTTCTTATCCATGCTGCTTCTCCTTCATGTGCAAAGTCCATCCATCGCGGACATTTGTCTTTATCGCGTGAATTTTACCATAGCAAAACCTCTTTGACAAGCGAGTACTTCTTCAGGGAAAATGATACCAAATGGATCGGGAAAGGACCAGAAGATGAGTGACCCCAAGATCAATCCGGAACAGGCGGCCGGCCAATCCTTTTTTCCAGCGGAGCAAAAGGCCCGGGACAGCTTTGTCTGGCTAGACCAGTTCCTCGGCTATTTCCAGTCGATCAAGGAACGGTCGCCACTGACGATCAAGGAATACCGCTATGATCTGGTCCTCTTCTTCCGTTTCCTGGTTCGCCGCCGGAAACTATGTCCGGCTGCTCTGGAATTTGAGAAAATTCCTCTGGACAAAGTCGACGAAGGCCTGATCCGCTCGATCACCCTGGCCGATCTTTATGCATTCATCACCTTTTTATCCGTGGAGCGCCAGAATGGCCCGGCGATCAGGGCCCGGCGGGTCGCTTCGATCCGGACCTTTTTCGGTTATCTGAAAAACAAAGCCCGGATCCTCGATGAAAACATCGCCCTGGAATTGGAATCCCCCCGGCTGCTCAGGCGATTGCCCCGCCACCTGTCGCTCGAGGAAAGCGAGAAGCTGCTGGAAACGGCAGCTGAATCGAACCATGCCTGGTCGGCTCGTGATTACTGCATCCTGACCTTGTTTCTCAATTGCGGCATGCGCTTGTCTGAGCTATGCAATATCGATCGGTCAGATATCCGGGGCGATACTCTGCGCGTCCTGGGCAAGGGCGGCAAGGAGCGGACCATCTATCTCAATGCCGCTTGCCTCGATGCTCTGGATGACTACCTCAAAGTCAGGCCGGACAAGCAGCAGCAGGACCAGGATGCTTTGTTTGTCAGCCGCAACCGGCGCCGGATCAGCACGAAAATGGTCCAGGTCCTGGTCAAGAATTTCATCGCTGCATCCGGTCTTGATCCAGAACGCTATTCAACCCATAAGCTGCGCCATACGGCGGCCACCCTGATGTATAAATACGGCAAGGTTGATATCCGGGCCCTGCAGGAAATTCTCGGCCATTCCAGCATTGCGACGACAGAAATCTATACCCATGTCGATGCTGACCGTTTGCATCAGGCTGTGGAAAGCAATCCCCTGAGCCGGCGGCGGCGCAAAGCCTGATGTCGAAAAGGGCGGTCCCTTCGTGACACTTATCGTGACACGGATCGTGGTACTGGCCCTGGGAAATCTGGCGTATACCGGGCATTAGCGGCAGACCGCTCCTGGCCCAGAAGCCGGGACAAGCCCTTCTTTTGGGCATATTCAATGACCTTGTCATATTCGTAGGTGGTCAGGCGCCGCTTCATTTCCGGATGGTCGGCCAAGCTGTCGAACAGCTCCGGAAAAGGCGTGTACTGGTTCATGATCGCCAGCAGACAGTCTGAGGGCAGCTCACTGCTGATCCAGTCCAGAATCTTGAAGGCATCGCGATGATGTCCCGGTAAGACGAGCAGCCGCAAGGCTACCCCTTTGACCAGCAGACCCTCCGCGTCAAAGACGGTGACTGGCTGCTGCCGGTACATTTCACCAATAGCCAGGGCAGCCACCCTGGCATAGTCAGGTGCCCGGGACAATCCGGCACTCAGGCTGGAATCCCAGAATTTGAAATCCGGCAGATAGACGTCGATGAAACCGTCGAGACGCCTTAAGGTGGCCACGGATTCATAGGCGCTGGTATTCCAGACTATTGGCAAACGGGTGCCCTGCTGGTGCAAGGTCTCGACCAATGCCGGGACATCCGCGGCAAAATGGCCGGCGGTCACCAGATTGAAGTTATGCACACCTTGAGCGGCGAGCTCTTGCATCTGCTGACTGAGCGCAGCCATGGTAAGGTCTGTGCCGGGCAGGGCCTGGGCCTGGTCCGGCTGGCTGATCCTGTGGTTCTGGCAGAAGCGGCAGCCCAGGGGACAGCCGGAAAAAAACACCGTGCCTGAACCGCGCGAGCCACTGATATAGGGCTCTTCCCAGAAATGGGCCATGACCCTGGCCACCCGGAATAAACCCGGACCGGTGCGGATCCCGCACAGGCCCGGGTTTTCCAGAGTCCTGGATGCCCCGCAGGCGCGGGGACATAAATGGCAGGCACTCATGCCTGCATATGCTGGAAGAAGGCCTTATAGGCCAGGAAGGTATGGTAGAGGTCGATCTTGCTGACCACCTCGAAGGGGGAATGCATCGAGAGGACTGGTACACCGCAGTCGATGACCTCGATTCCCAGATTGGCCATGAACCCGGCAATCGTGCCACCGCCGCCCGCGTCGACTTTCCCCAGCTCACCCGCCTGCCAGGCGATCTTCTGTTCATCCATCAGCTTGGTGACCGCAAAATAGAATTCTGAGCTGGCGTCCGAAGAGCCGGATTTGCCGCGGGAACCGCCGAATTTCATGAAATTGATGCCCTTACCGAGATAGGCATTGTTACGGCTGTCCGATACGGAGGCAAAGGTCGGATCAAAGGCATTGGTGACATCGCCCGACAGCATGCGGCTGTTTTCGAGCAAGCGGTAGAAATCGAGCTGGCTCGGTGCTTCTACCTGGCGGGCATAGATTTCGTAGATGAACTGCTCATAGGTCCGCGACTTGGCACCGGTATTGCCAACGCTGCCGATTTCTTCCTTGTCAAACAGGAAGGTGATGCCTGTGCGCTCCAGCCGGTCGACACTCGTGAGCGCAACCAGGGCCGGGAATGAACAGGCCCGGTCGTCATGGCCATAGGCTCCGACCATGCTGCGGTCAAAGCCGATATCGCGTGATGGATAGGCTGGCACGATTTCCAGCTCTGCCGTGACCAGATCTGCTTCCGTGATATTGTAGCGGTCCTTGAGGACCTGGAGCAGGCCCAGCTTGAAGCGGCCGCTGGCTTCAGGATCGGCAAAGGGGATGCCACCGACCAGGATATTGAGATCCTCGCCCCGGATCACTTCGGTCGCCTTCTTTTGCATCTGCTCGGCGCCCAGGTGTGGCAGCAAGTCCGTGATGGTCAGGACCGGATCTTCCGGCTTGTCACCGAGGCTGATGGTGAGCAGGGAACCATCCTTGCGGTAGACGACACCATGCAGGGACAAAGGAATGGCGGCCCACTGGTATTTCTTGATCCCACCATAATAATGGGTCTTGAAAAAGGCCAGGTCGCCCTCCTCGTAAATGGGATTGGCCTTGAGATCGATCCGTGGTGCATCGATATGGGCACCAATCAGATTGAAGCCATCGACGGCATTCTGGCGGCCAATCACAGCGATGGCCAGACCCTTGCCACGGATATTCTTATAGACCTTGTCACCCGCCACGAGCCGCTCTTGGTCTTTCAAGGGCATAAAGCCCATGTTTTCCAAGGTTTCGATGGCCAGAGTCACAAATTCCCGTTCGGTTTTGGCCTGGTCGAGGAAGGCCTTGTATTCTTCAGCAAAGGCAAAGGCAAAATCCTGCTCATCCTCACGGTTGAAATCCCAGGCATTGCGGTATTCCTTGGCCAATTCTTTTTTGAGCTCCTTGGCGCTGGGGCCCTTGATGCTTTTTTTCGTCTTGAGGTTCTTGCCGGAAACCTCTTCTTTCTTGGCTGCTGCCATCATCGTACCTCCGTCATTTGTCCTTTTAGTCTTAGCTTGCATTGGCAAAGGTCAGCCCACAGACTTGATTTTGGGCTGGCCAGAGCAACTGGTTCATATTATAATCGATTTGTTTGCCTTGTGTGGTGAGTCACGTTACTTTGAGGTGTCTGATGAAACTGGTTGATTGCCATTCCCATACGGTCCATTATTCCACTGATGCTGTCCAGACGGTCGCAGAGCTGATCGAGGATGCCCGGGCCCAGGAGCTGGCCGGGATCTGCCTGACGGACCATTACGACAAAGATGTCAATTATACCGGGATCGAACATATCTTCGACCTGCCGGACTATTTCAACCATCTGAACCCGATCCGGGCCCAGTCGCGGACCAGTCCCCAGGAGCTCCAGCTTTATGTAGGCATCGAATTGGGCTGGATGCCCCATTTGACCAGGCTGTATAACCAGATCAGCCAGGCCTGGCCTTTTGACAGCATCATTTTGTCCCTGCATAACATGGATGGGGACAAAGACATATTTGTTGATCACTCGGTTTATGACCAGGGGGCTCTGGCCGCCTATTCTCGTGCCCTGACCCAGATGGTCGACATGATGTCCAGCTGTCCTGATTTCACGATCCTTGGCCATTATGATTATGTCAGCCGCTATTTCCCTGGTCCAACCACCCGCATGGATTATACCCCGCTGGCAGACGAATTTGATGCCCTGTTCGCGCATCTGATCGCCCATGGCAAAGCCATGGAGCTCAATACCCGGACTGCCCTGAAATTCAAAAGCAAGGGCCTGACCGGCGCTTCAGCCTGGCCAGACCCTGCCATTTACAAACGTTACCTGGAAATGGGCGGCGAATTGATCAGCCTGAGTTCGGATTCACACCAGATCGGTCAGGCGGCAACCCTGTTCCCGGAAGCGATCGAATTTCTCAAATCCGTCGGCGTGCGCCAGCTGACCCACTTTGCCAACCGGAAACCAATCCTGACCGCGATTGACTGACCCGAGGCCAGCCCGGCTCCGGTTACCGGAACGGCCGGCGGATCAATCACCATCGGCCGTTCACCAGGGGCTGCTCAGTGGTGTTCATGCCCATGGTCATGGGCATCATCATCGAGCATGTCAAACAGCTTGCGGTTCTCTTCGTTCATGCGGCCGGTGGACTCATAGTATTCCTTGAGCGCGGCCTTGACAGCCTGCTCAGCCAGCAGAGAGCAATGCATCTTGACCGGCGGCAGGCCATCGAGAGCCTCTGCCACGGCCTTATTGGTGAGCTGCAAAGCTTCATCCAGGGTTTTGCCCTTGATCATTTCCGTAGCCATGCTCGAAGTGGCGATGGCCGAGCCGCAGCCAAAGGTCTTGAACTTGGCATCGACAATGATGTCGTTTTCAATTTTCAGATAAACCTTCATGATGTCACCACATTTGGCATTGCCAACCATGCCGGTCGCCGAAGCATCGGCAATTTCTCCGACATTGCGTGGGTTCATGAAATGGTCCATGACTTTATCGCTGTATTCCATGAGTATCCTCTCTTTCAACCTTGGGTTTCTTTCAAAAATGCCTCATACAGAGGCGAAATCTCTCTGAGACGGGTGACGATTTTCTGCAGGACCTCGACCAGGCGGTCGATATCCTCGGCTTCACTGCTCTTGCCAAAGGTCACGCGCAGTGAGCCATGCGCTTTTTCATGGGGCAATCCGATGGCCAGCAGGACATGCGACGGATCGAGCGAGCCGGATGTGCAGGCCGAACCGGATGAACATTCAAAGCCGAAATGGTCGAGCATGATGAGAATCGATTCGCCTTCGATGAATTCAAAGGAAAAATTGACATTGTTGGGCAGGCGCCGGGTCCGGTGACCATTCAAGCGCGTATGGGGCACAGCCTTGAGCACCTTTTCGATCAGATCATCGCGCAGGGCAGAAAGACGGCGCTCATTGTCAGCCATTTCCGCCATTGCCAGTTCAAAGGCTTTGGCAAAACCGACGATATAGGGCACATTTTCCGTGCCAGCCCGGCGGTTGCGCTCCTGGGCACCGCCGTCCATGAAGGTGGCGATGCGGGTGCCGCGGCGGATATACAGGGCACCGACCCCTTTGGGGGCATAGAACTTGTGGCCGGAGAATGAAAGCAGATCGACCGGCAAGGTCGAAACATCGATGGGGATCGCACCAGCAGCCTGGACTGCATCAGAATGGAATAGAACCTTATGTGCCTTGCAGATCGCTCCGATCTCGGCAATCGGCTGGATGGTGCCGATCTCGTTATTGGCCATCATGATCGTGACCAGGATGGTATCGGGGCGAATGGCTGCACGGACAGCTTCGGGATCGACCAGGCCCTCTGCATCGACATCCAGATAGGTGATCTCGAACCCCTGGGCAGCCAATGATTCACAGGAATGCAGTACGGCATGGTGTTCAATCTTGGAGGTGATGATATGGCGGCCTTTTTTTTCAAGGGCGCGGGCGACCCCTTTGATGGCCCAGTTGTCGGCTTCGGTCCCGCAGGAGGTGAAATAGATTTCGTGGGGATTGGCCTGGATGCAAGTGGCAACCCTTTGGCGGGCATCCTCGAGCAGTCGCTTGGCCTCCTGGCCGCGATGGTAAAAAGAGGACGGATTGCCAAACTGTTCCTGGAAAACAGGCAGCATGGCCTCCATGACTTCCGGGCGGACCGGAGTGGTCGCCGCGTGATCGAGATAGACTCGTTTGATGGCACTCATGAAAAACTCCCTTGACTAGAGATACGTTTCCACTTTAGGGGATTCAAACCAGTCTTGTTGTAACTTCCGTTACTGGGCTGGCCTATATCCTATTATTTTACTGGGAATACGGCGCTTCCTGACTATAGCCACAGGGCTAAGGACCCTTGGCAGCAGATCCGGAGGGTTTGCGCCTTCTTTGCAGCCATTCGGTGATCTTGGCTTCATAGCCGTTCTGGGTCGGTTCATAGTAGACTGTACCGAGAATTTCGGCCGGCAAATAATCCTGGTCGACAATATGACCGGGATAATCATGGGCATATTTATAGCCTTGGCCATAGCCCAGGTCAGACATGCCTTTGGCCGGGGCATTGCGCAAATGCATCGGCACTTCACCCGTACGGCGGTTATTGACATCATCGAGGGCCTGGTCGATGGCCAGATAGGCTGCATTGGATTTTGGACTGGTCGCCACCGCCAGGGCTGCTTCGGACAGAAGGATGCGGGCTTCCGGCATCCCGACCGCCATCGCCCCCTGATAGGCCGCCATGGCGACCTGGATCATCTGGGGATTGGCCAGTCCGACGTCTTCGGCGGCACAGATCAGGATGCGGCGGGCCAGAAATTCGATGTCTTCACCGCCATGCAGGGCCCGGGCCAGATAAAAGACCGTGGCGTCCGGATCGCTGCCCCGCATGGATTTGATGAAGGCACTGATATTGTCATAATGGCTCTCCCCCGTGGCATCATAGGCAATGCTGCGCTTCTGGGCACAGTCGGCCAGGATGTCTTTGCTCAGCAAGATGACCCCGTCCGGGCCGGGTGGGGTCGTGACCACCGCCAGCTCAAGCGCATTCAAGGCAATCCGGGCATCGCCATTGGCGATGTCACAGAGGAATTCCATCGCCTGTTCGGCCCAGCTCACCGGAAAATGGCCCAGCCCCCGGTCATGGTCAGCCAGTGCCTGCAGGATGATCTGCCGGATCTGGCCGGTTTCCAGGGGCTTGAGGGCAAATACGGTCGAGCGGGAGATCAGGGCCTTGTTGACCTCGAAATAGGGGTTTTCCGTCGTTGCACCCACCAGGATCAGGGTGCCATCTTCAACCGATGGCAGCAGGGCATCCTGCTGCGCTTTATTGAACCGATGGATTTCATCGACAAACAGGACCGTCTTGCCCGACGGGGTGAGCAAGGGATTCTGGCTGTCGGCGATGACGCGCTTGATGTCGGCCACACCGGAGGTGACGGCATTGAGCATCACAAAACTGGCCTGGGTGGTCTGTGCGATCACCCGGGCCAGTGAAGTTTTTCCAGTGCCAGGCGGGCCGAACAGGATGATCGAGCTCAGGCGGTCCGCCTCGATCATCCGGCGCAGCATTTTCCCCTTGCCCAGGATATGCTCCTGACCAACATACTCGTTGAGGGTCCGGGGCGCCATCCGGAAGGCCAGCGGCTGCCGGGACGATGTGGAAGTCATAGGGGGCCAGTCCTGGGCATGGGCCAGGCTCAGAGGCTGGGATATAGCGGATATTTGACCACCAGCTCAGCGACCCGGTTGCGGATCAATTCGTGATGACCGTCATAGTCACGCAAGGTCAGGGCAATCAGATCAGCGATTTCATCCATGTCCGCCGGTGTCATGCCACGGCTGGTCACGGCCGGCGTGCCCAGGCGGATGCCACTGGTGATGGTTGGCTTCTCCGGATCATACGGAATGCCGTTCTTATTGCAGGTGATATTGACCTCGTCCAGGCGCAGCTGCATCTCCTTGCCGGAGACACCGGTGCCCCTCAGGTCGACCAGCATCAGGTGATTGTCCGTACCGCCGGAGACCAGGTTGATGCCGCGGTTCAGGAGGCCAGCGGCCAGGGCCTTGGCATTGTCGATGATCTGCTGCTGGTAGATTTTGAAGGAGGGCTCGAGGGCTTCCTTGAATGAGACGGCCTTGCCAGCGATGACATGCATCAGGGGTCCACCCTGCTGGCCCGGGAAAACGGCCGAGTCAATGGCCTTGGCATAGTCTGCTTTGCACAGGATCATGCCGCCACGCGGACCGCGCAGGGTTTTATGCGTGGTTGTGGTGACGAAATCGGCATAGGGAACCGGACTCGGATGCAGGCCAGCCGCGACGAGGCCAGCGATATGGGCCATGTCGACAAAAAGCAGGGCCCCGACCTCATCGGCGATGGCGCGGAACTTGGCAAAGTCAATGATCCGGGGATAGGCGCTGGCTCCGGCCACGATCATTTTGGGCTTCGTCCGGCGGGCAACGTCCAGGACCTGGTCATAATCAATCAGGCAGGTATCTTCGGCGACCTTGTAGGATTCGGCATGATAGGTCCGGCCGGAGACGTTCTTGAACATGCCATGGGTCAGGTGGCCACCATGAGCCAGGTCCATGCCCAGGATGGTATCGCCGGGTTCCAGCATGGCAAAATAGACCGCCGTATTGGCCTGAGCCCCTGAGTGCGGCTGGACATTGACATGATCGGCACCGAACAGCTGCTTGGCCCTTTCGATGGCCAGGTTTTCGGCGATATCGACATATTCACAACCGCCATAATACCGCTTGCCCGGATAACCCTCAGCGTATTTGTTGGTCAGTGGCGTGCCGACAGCCTCCAGAACGGCTTCGCTGACGAAATTTTCCGAAGCGATCAGTTCAATTTTGGAACGCTGGCGACCGATCTCAAGCTGGACTGCCGAGTAGATTTCCGGATCAACCTGGGCCAAATGCTGGTAATTCATAAAATACCTCCCTGGGAATTTCAAATCTATTGTAAACAATCAGGTGATTTTGTAAAGTTCATCCGGTCCAGGTGGAGCCAATTCCGAAGCAATTCCTGAACAAATCTGGACATAGTCTGGTTCTGGCGTCAAAATACCGATCTTGCTGCAAAGGATGCCCGCCCGGGCCAGGGAAGCCTGGACCAGGTCTGGCTTGTCTGTCGCGATCAGAAGGCTGCCGCTGGAAATCAGGCGATAAGGATCAAGCCCCAGCTCGGCGGTGATTTGCCGGGTCAGCGGGTGCAGCGGAATGGCGTCGATGTCGATGACCAGACCGAGACCACAGGCCTGCGCCATTTCCCAGGCCGCACCCAGTATGCCTCCCTCGGTGGCATCATGCATGGCATGCACGCCAAGCTCGCCGCCGATGATGCCTTCTGGAACGACACTGATCTGGGTGATCAGATCCCTGGCCTCGGAAAGCTCCGGATCCGATAGCACGCGGCTCAGGCGGGCCCGCTGGTCTGCCGCCAGGATGGCGGTGCCCTCCAGGCCCCCGGTCTTGGTCATCAACAGGGTGTCCCCCGGCTGGCCACCATTGCTTTGCACCATCCGGCCGGTCTCGGCAAAGCCGATCGCGGTTGTGGTGACGATAAACCGGTTGACAGCATCACTGACTTCCGTGTGGCCCCCGGCGATGCTGACGCCCAGCTGCTCGGCGGTCTGGCTGGCCTGCTCGATGACTGCAGCCACATCCTCGGCCGTTGCGGTCGGTGGCGCGATCAGGACCAGGAGGATGCCCTTGGGCCGGATTCCGAAGGCAGCCAGATCATTGCAGGACACGTGGATGGCCAGGCTGCCGATATCTGCACTGGCGCCAGTGATCGGATCCGTCGACAGGACTGCCAGGCCATCCTGGAACCGGATGGCAGCGCAGTCAAGACCGGTGGCCGGTCCACAGACAATATCCTCGGACAGGACCGGCAGCCGGTGCAGGACCAGGTCCTCAAGGTTGGCGGGGTCGAGTTTGCCAATTTTCACAGCTCACCTCGCAAAGCAGTCTCATCATAGCGGGGGGTGACGATCTGGGTTTCGATGGCCTGGAGGCCCAGCGCAACCAGAGCCTCGATGTCCAGATCCTTTTCTGCCGCGACGGCATCTTCAGGGCTGGGATGCGTCTTCGGATGCTTGGCCACAAAAACGGTGCAGCAATCCTCGAAGGGCAGGATCGACGTTTCAAAGGTCCCGATCCGCCGGGCGATGGCCACGGTGTCATCCTTGTCGAGGCCGATCAGCGGACGGAAGACCGGCCGCGTGCTGATCTGGTCTGTGGTGACCAGAGCCTCCAGGGTCTGGCTGGCGACCTGGCCCAGGCTCTCCCCGGTG
The DNA here is from genome assembly GCA_964499985.1 of uncultured Mageeibacillus sp. Taxonomy (GTDB): domain Bacteria; phylum Bacillota; class Clostridia; order Saccharofermentanales; family UBA5734; genus UBA5734. Next base: position 32,083 of record CAZCMX010000001.1, on the reverse strand, counting down.
ATCAGCGCTTTCAGACGGTTTGCCCCGGCAAAGCGATCAGCAATCCGCATCATCATCCGGCGCATCACAATCGTCATCATTTCCGGCGGGCATAAATCACGCAAGGTGATCTGGATATCGGTGAAATTGACCACATGCAGACGGATCCGGCCGGCATAATGGGACAGGTGACGGGCCAGCTCGACCACCTTTTCCCTGGCCTGGTCACTGGTAAACGGATAGGCATGGAAATACATGGCCTCCAGCTGCATGCCCCGCGACGCCATCAGATAGCCGGCTACCGGACTGTCGATGCCGCCGGACAACAGGAGCAGGCCGGTCCCGCTGGTGCCAACGGGCAAGCCACGATGAGCCTTGATGATTGAGCTGTAGAGGTAGTTTTTCTCCCGGATCTCGACATAGAGAACGAAATCCGGCTCCTTGACATTGACGGTCAGCTGGCTGGCAAACCGCTCTGCCAGCAGGCCGCCGATGCGTTCGCTGATTTCCGGTGATTGATAGGGAAACGATTTGAGGCCGCGGCGCGTTTCAACCTTGAAGGTCCGGCGCCGGCCATCGGCCAAAAGCTGGCCGACGAATTCGATGGCCTGGGCCTCGATTGCTTCAAGCCCGCCGGCAAACCGCCAGACGGGGCTCAGGGAAACGACGCCAAAGACCTCTTTGATCCGGTCGATGATTTGCTGGACCAGCCGGTCATCCGTGAACCCGCCGCCACCCGGCAAAGGCTCCGGTTCGATCCAGATTCGCGAATGGCTTTGCATAATGGAAAAATTGCCCAGGTCCTTGATCCGGTGCTTCATGTTCCGGATCATTTGCTGTTCAAATTTGTGGCGGTTCATGCCCTTGAGCGTGATCTCGCCCAAGCGGACCAGGAGGATTTTCTCCCTGAGGCTGGCTAAATTTGGCTGGATGAATTCTTCTGACATGATTTCCTCTGATTTTCATGATTTGGTTCTGGCACTGATGCACGATGAGTCTCAGCGCCGGTATTTCTGGCAGGCTCTGGCAATGGACTGTGCGGTCAGTGTCATTTCCTCGCGGGTATTGCTGTCAGACAAGCTGATCCGGATCGTACATTCTGCTGTTTTCCGGGGAATGCCCATGGCCAGCAAAACCTCGGATGGGCCCTTCTTATGCGAGGAACAGGCGGATCCCGTGGACACATAGATCTCGTCCTCCTCCAGCGCATGCTGCAAGGTCTCCCCTCTCAGGCCCGGGAATGCCAGGGACAGGATCTGGGGGATGGCCTCAGGTGGCGAGATCCGGCTGAAGGCGACGCCCAGTCGCTGCAGCTCGCTGAGCAATATGGACTGCAAATCCTGGCAATGGTTTTTCGTCGCGCTCAATTGGCTGACCGAGCGCTCGAGACAGCGTGCCATCGCCGCTGCCAGTGGCGCATTTTCCGTCCCGCCCCTCAGCCCCTGCTGCTGTCCGCCGCCATGGATCAGGGGCTGGATGGGCAAGCCCCTTTTCACCACGAGAAAACCGATGCCTTTGGGGGTGCCGAACTTATGGCCGCTGCCGGAAAGCAGTTCGATCCCCAGCTGGCTGAACTGGACCTCATGCTTGCCGCAGGCCTGGACGCCGTCCACATGGATGGCCGCCAGTGGCCGCAGGCGGTTGCGGATCTCGACGATCCGGTCCAGGGACTGGATAACGCCGGTCTCATTATTGACCAGCAAAACGGTGATCAGGACGGTATCCGCATCGATCGCTGCCGCCAGCTGTTCCCAGTCTGCCTGGCCATCCGCCTGCAAGCCAACCGTTCGCACGGTATAGCCCTGCTTCTCCAGGAATGCCAGGGCTTCGCGGGTGGCAGCATGTTCACCGGCCAGGCTGATGATGGTGCGGCCCCGCCGGGGATTTGCCGCGACATAGCCTTTCAGAGCCATATTGATCGATTCGGAACCACCTGATGTCAGGATGACCTCATCGGGCCGGCAGCCCATGGAACGGGCCAGGGAGATCTTGGCGTCCCGGACCAGGCGGGCGGCCTTTTGGCCGGGCCGGTGCAATGACGCGGGATTGGCAGAAAACAGGCTCAGGTCTCTGGCATATTCGGCAATGGTCTGGTCGGAAGGCCAGGTGGTGGCACTATGATCGAGATAGATGGTGGCCAATTCAGGTCCTCCCTGCTTCCAGCCCCAGGGTCACGCAGTCCGGCCGCCAGACCAGTTCGAGCCATTCACAGACATGGCCGCTTCTGGACGTCAGGCGGCTGGTCGCGGAAAGCACCGGCGAACGGCGGCTGATATCCAGAGCCAGTGCCTCGGCCTGGGTCGCAGCCCGGACCACCAGCTGACAATTACCCTTGCTGGGCAGATAGGCGTATTTATTGGCCAGGATATCAATCATCGATTTGCCAGACTGGACCTGATCGCCAAAATCCGGGAACAGGCTGACGGGGATCAGTGAGTGGCCCAGACCGATCTCCTGGCCATGGATCAGGATCGGCCAGGACAGGGACCAATAGCCCGGGCTGCCGCTGGCTGAGGCGCCCTCGAACAGACGCAGGGTCTCTTCATCGGCCGGGATCCGTTCGATCATCTGGAAGGCATAATCAGCAAGGCTGCGGGCCGCCAGCAAGGAATACGAAAAGGGGGAAAACTGCCGGATTTCCAGGCGCTCCGGCTCGGCGGCAACAAAGGTGCCCTTGCCCTTCTGGATCACCAGTGTCCCTTCGGAAACCAGCTCGGCAATCGCCTGGCGAACCGTGGGCCGACTGAGGGCCAGCTCTTCGCACAGGGCCAGTTCAGATGGTATTTGTGTTCCGGCCGGATATTGACCATGGGCGATCCGCTCGAGGATCAGGTCCTTTAATTGGGCATACAAGGGGATATTGCTGCGTTTGTCCAGTTTCATCACACCAGCTGTCCTTTCAAAATAAAGACAGGCAAGCGGGACGTTTGCCTGTCTTTACATCTTAGCATGAAAATTGGTTCTGGTTCAATGCGAAGGCTGCCGCTCCAGACGGCGCTGCCAGGCCGTCAGACCTTCAGTTCAAAGGACACGGCGCTCAGGTCATCGGACTGGGCCGCGAGGATCGGCTGGACGACCGTCCCCAGGAAATCGCTGACCTGGTCCGGGCTGCGGCCGATATACAGCTCAGCATCCAGCAGCTGGTCGAGCTCGGCCTGGTCCAGACCGAAAGCCGGATCGGCAGCAATCCGCTCGAGAAGGTCATTGGCCGCTCCGTCCTGCTTGACTCTGGCTCCGGCAGCCATGCTGTGCTGGCGGATTTTCTCATGCAGCTCCTGACGGTCGCCGCCCCGCTTGACGGCCTCCATCATGATGTTTTCGGTCGCCATGAAGGGCAATTCGTCCCGGATATGGCGGGCAATCACGGCCGGATAGACAACCAGGCCGCTGGAAACATTCTGCATCAGCATCAGGATGGCATCGATGGCCAGGAAAGCCTCAGGGATCGCAATGCGCTTATTGGCAGAGTCATCGAGGGTGCGTTCAAACCATTGCTCGGCTGCCGTCAGGGCCGGATTGGCAGCATTGACAATGACATAGCGGGCCAGGGCCGCCATGCGTTCGCTGCGCATGGGATTGCGTTTATAGGCCATGGCCGAAGAGCCGATCTGGTTCTTTTCAAAGGGCTCTTCGATTTCCTTCAGATGCTGGAGCAAGCGGATGTCATTGGAAAATTTGTGGGCGGTCTGGGCAATGCCAGCCAGGACATTGACCACCCGGGCATCGACTTTGCGGGAATAGGTCTGGCCACTGACCGGATAGACCCCTGAAAATCCGAATTTGGCAGCAATCAGGTCATCGATCTGCCGGACCTTGTCCTGGTCATTGTCAAACAGGCTCATGAAGCTGGCCTGGGTGCCCGTGGTCCCCTTGCTGCCCAGAAGACGGAGCGATGCGGCCACATAATCGAGGTCTTCGAGATCCGAAACCAGCTCCGCGATCCAGAGCGTGGCCCGCTTGCCGACGGTGACCAGCTGGGCGGGCTGGAAATGCGTGAAGCCCAAGGTGGGCAAGGCTTTGTATTCATCGGCAAACCGGGCAAGCTGCCCGATGACTGCGACCAGTTTTTTCCGGACCAGCTTCAAGGCTTGTGCCATGATGATCAAATCCGTATTGTCACCGACATAACAGGAGGTGGCGCCGAGGTGGATGATCCCCTTGGCCAGTGGGCATTGCTCGCCATAGGCATGGACATGGGCCATGACATCGTGGCGGACCAGTGCCTCTTCCCTGGCGGCCACATCATAGTTGATATTGTCCTGATGTGCCCTGAGCTCAGCAATCTGATCATCCGTGATTGGCAATCCCAGGGCCTGTTCAGCCTCGGCCAGAGCGACCCAAAGCTTGCGCCAGGTCCTGAATTTCATGTCCGGCGAAAAAATGGCCTGCATCTGCTCACTGGCATAGCGTGAATTAAACGGACTTTCGTAGCTGTTTTTCATGAATGGGTCTCCTTGCACCGTGTTCCTGAAACGGCTGGACCGAGTGTCAGGACTCAGGCCAGCAATTGGCGTATCGCTGCCAGTTTAACACAGGTGCAGAAAATTTCCATCGCCGGGCGCAGCTCGGACATCGGCGGAAATGACGGGGCCAGGCGGATATTGCTGTCCTGCGGGTCCTTGCCATAGGGATAGGTGGCGCCGGCAGGCGTCAGCTCAACCCCGCATTCCTTGGCCAGGCGAACGACTTCATTGGCTGTGCCGGCTGGAACATTGACGCTGACGAAATAACCGCCCTTGGGCCGTTTCCAGGTGCACAGGCCGGTAGAGGCCAGCTCTTCGTCGAGCCGTTCCAGCACCAGCTCAAATTTCGGCCGCAGGATCTCGGCATGACGATCCATGATGGCCTCGATGCCGCCAGAGGCCGCGATATAGCGGACATGGCGCAGCTGGTTCATCTTGTCAGGGCCAATGGTCTGGATCGTCAGCTGCTTTTTGAACCAGCCGAGGTTGGCCGGACTGGTCGCCAGACAGGCCAGGCCGGCGCCGGCCTGAGTGATTTTCGATGTCGAGGCGAATTCGAAGACGCGGTCAGGATGACCGGCCAGGTCACACAAATCCAGGATATCCGGCACACTGTCACGGTCATCGGCAAACAAATGGTGGACCACATAGGCATTGTCCCACCAGATCCGGAAATCCGGGGCGGCAGTCTTCATCTCAGCCAGACGGCGGCAGGTCGTTTCGGAATAGGTATAGCCATCCGGATTGCTGTAGACCGGTACGGACCACATGCCCTTGATCGAAGCATCTGCAGCGACGAGGGATTCGACCAGATCCATATCCGGACCCTCGGCAGTCAGCGGGACGGGAATCATCTCGATCCCCAGCGACTGCGTCACGGCAAAATGGCGGTCATAGCCCGGAACCGGGCAGAGGAATTTGACGGTTTCTTCCTTGCACCAGGGGCGGCTGGCACCAGGCAAGGCGAACAGCATGGCCCGGGCCATGGTGTCATACATCAGATTGAGACTGGAATTGCCCAGGACCAGAATCTGGCTGGCCGAGACACCGAGCAGGTCGGCAAATAGCTGGCGGGCTTCCGGAATACCTTCCAGGCCACCATAATTGCGGCAGTCGGTGCCATCCTGGGCCTTGAAGTCCTTTTCCGAGAGTGCCGTCTGCAGGCCATTGGCCAGGTCAAGCTGTTCGGAACAGGGTTTTCCCCGCGTCATATTGAGCTTGAGTTTGAGATCGGCAAAAGCCTGGTAACGGTTTTCCTGAACTTTCAGTTCCTCTGCGAGTTGCTGATGGTTCATCTTGGAATATGAAAGCATGTTGTATCCTCCTTGCACAAACGACGCGATTGCCGCTTTATTATAAAGGATCCCAATTGCCGGAACAAGTCGTATTTTAGACGAATAATGCTGGTTTTTGCGCTATGTTATCGGTACAATCCGGATATTTCCAGTCGGCAGACCATTTTGCAGTCGCACCTCTGCTGCAAGAATCCTTGTCTCAGTATTCATATTGCCCGTGCTTTGGCAATAAGCCAGCGCGGTTTTCCTGATTTTCCTGATTTTGTCGCGGGTGATCTGCTCGAGACCGCTGCCAAAGGATTCGGGGCCCGATCTCGCCTTGACTTCGATGAAATACAGACAGCCGCCTTTTTGCATCACCAGGTCGATTTCACCGAGCCGGGGAACGGCATACTGGTGGACCAGCAAGACAAAGCCATGGGCTTCAAGATAACGGGCGACCGCCAGCTCACCGGCATCGCCCCTTGTCTTTTCCGGACCTCGCCTGCCAGAACTGGGGCGGCCTGGATCCAGGTTTTGTCCGGCATCAAAGGCGCTCATGCTCGGAAAGGTTTCTTAAGAACGAACGGCGATGGATGGGGGTCAGGCCCAATTGCCGCAAAGCCGCATAATGCAAAGCCGTTCCATAGCCTTTATGCTGGGCCAGTCCATAGTCCGGATACATGTGGTCCAGCTCTTGCATCAGACGGTCCCGGGTCACCTTGGCCAGGATCGAAGCGGCCGCGATTGAATTCGATTGGGCATCGCCTTTGACAATGGGCCAGACTGTTCCCGGAACCTGGTCCAGGGCAACGGCATCGACAAGCAGCAGATCTGGTTCGATGGCCAGACTGGTGACGGCCTTGCGCATGGCCTTTTTCGTCGCCTGCAGGATATTGATCCGGTCGATTTCCTGGGCATCAACCAGAATGACCGACCAGGCCAGGGCCCGGTCCACGATCTGGTCATACAGAGCTTCCCGTTTCGCTTCGCTGAGTTTTTTCGAATCATTCAGGCCCAGGATCGGCCGGGCCGGATCCAGGATGACTGCCGCTGCCGCAACTGGCCCGGCCAGAGGTCCGCGCCCGGCCTCGTCGACCCCGGCAATGGCACGAAACCCTTCGGTACGGGCTTTTTGTTCATAGTGGTCCAGCAGGATATATCTGTCCTGCTCGCTGATCTTCACCATGGGCCTTGCTCCTGCTCAATAACTGCCGGCAGCTGGTCGTTCCAGCGTGATCCGGCCAATTTTACCGGCCCTGAGTTCGTCGAGGAACAGCACGGCGAACCGGGTATAGTCCGGCCTGTTGCCCGGCAGCAGGCAGCCACGGCGGCGGCAAGCCGTTTCCATGAGCTGGAGGGGTTCGCCTTCCAGCTGCTCGAGCTTGTAGCGGTCCTGGATCAGCTGCGGATAGTCCTGGCACAGGTCATGCAGGACCTCCATGGCGATCTCCTCGATCGGCAGGACATCATCCTTGATCGCGCCGCTGGCTGCCAGGCGGCGCTGGCTGGAGGGGCTGCCCAGCTTCGGCCAGAGCACCCCTGGTGTATCGAGCAGCTCCAGCTCCGTGCCGGCTTTGGACCAGTTGGCCTGACGGGTCACCCCCGGCCGGTCGGCGGTGACGGCAATCTTCCGGCCACTCAACGCATTGATGATGGTCGATTTGCCCGTATTAGGAATACCGACCACCATGACCCGGATTGGCCGGATCAGGCGCCCCTTGGCCTTGGCCGCGTCGATTTTGTGCTGATTCATGCTGATGATCAGCTTGCGTAATGGGTCCAACGTGGCACGGCGATTGCCTTCGCAGGCCAGGACAGGAATCTGGGCCTTCTGGTAATAGTCCAGCCAGCGGCTGGTCTGGACCGGATCCGCCAGGTCTGCCTTGTTCAGGACCAGAATCCGCGGCTTGCTGCCCAGGAGACGGTCCAGCTCAGGATTGCGACTGCTTTCCGGAATCCGGGCATCGCAGGTTTCGACAACCAGGTCGACCTGCTTAATCTGGTCGCGCATTTCGCGCAAGGTTTTGGCCATATGGCCAGGAAACCAGTTGACGTCCATGTATGTCCTCCCTTGAAACAGAGTCGGTCCGCAAAGCTGGAACCGGTGGATACTGACAGGATAAGAAAAAGAAAAGAGACCTGCAACAGGCCTCTTTCCAGATCAAGTGAAATCCAATTACTTGCTGACCAGTTTTTCCTTGACTTTGGCGGCTTTGCCGACGCGGTCACGCAGGTAGTACAGCTTGGCTCTTCTGATTTTACCCTTGCGCACGATCTCGATCTTGTCGATCTTCGGCGAATGGACGGGCAGAATTCGTTCGACACCGACGCCATAAGACAGGCGGCGAACCGTCATGGTTTCAGTCAGGCCAGCGCCCTTCTTGGCAATGATGGTGCCTTCGAAGACCTGGACACGTTCGCGGTTGCCTTCTTTGATCTTCAGGTGAACTTTGACGAAATCACCGATATCAACTGACGGCAGGTCTGAACGGAGCTGTTCGTTTTCAATTACGGAAACCAGATTCATATTGCGTTCCTCCTCTCTTTTTCAGGATGTTCATGCACGCAATTGAGCAGCGGACCATCCGTAATAACCGTTGAAAGTATAGCAGTCACTTGGGGTTCTGGCAAGTGAATTCGATCAATTCCTGATAATCAGCTGCAGAAAGCCGCATTTGATTGAATAAATCCGGCCGTTTAAGCATGGTATCCTGCAAGCTGGCCAGATATTGATAACGTTCGATCTTGGCTTGATGACCAGACATCAGGACATCTGGAACAGAATAACCATGCCAGTTGGCCGGCCGGGTGTACTGCGGGTGCTCAAGGCGGCCCAGACTATGCGATTCCTGCTCGTGCGCTGCCTGATCTGGCAGAACCCCTGGCACCAGACGGGATACCGCATCAATCAGCACCGTTGCGGCGATCTCGCCGCCCGTCAGGACATAGTCGCCGATGGAGAGCTCCTCATCAACCACACAGTCAAGGACACGCTGGTCAATCCCTTCGTAATGGCCGCAGACCAGGACCAGATGCGGGCAGACCGCCAGATCCTCGACCACGGCCTGAGTGAGAACCCTGCCTTTGGGGGACAGGGCGATGGTCCGGACCGCCTGGGGATGGTGATCCGGCACAGCCTGGCCAGTCTGGCCGGTGGCATGAAGCCAGGCTGCATAGACCGGTTCGGGGCGTAAAAGCATCCCTGTGCCGCCACCGTACAAGGCGTCATCCACCTGGCCATAGGCATTGACGGCAAAGTCGCGGATCTGGACCGCATTGAGCTCGATCAGGCCGTTTTTGATGGCCCGGCCGGTGATGCTGGCCTGGACAACCGTCTCAACCAGCTCCGGGAAAAGGGTCAGAACTGAAAAGCGCAGTGCCATGAATCGCTCTCAGGCTTCCCGGTAGATTTCGAACAGTCCGTCAGGCAAATCGACTTCGATTCGCCTGGCCTCCAGATCAACCATTCTGAGGATGGTTTTGCGGGCTGGAAACAGCAGGTCCTTCTGGCCGGCCTGGGCCACGACATAGACATCCTGGGCTGTGCCGGACTGGATATCCTTGAGCTGGCCGAGAAGGCCATGGCGGCGGTCAAAGACCTCGCAGCCCAGAAGGTCGCAAATGAACCAGGTATCCGGTGGCAAGGCCACGGCATGTTCCCGGGTGACGCTGATCAGGCGGCCCTTGAGGTGCTCGGCCGCTGTGCGGTCTGTAACCCCCTCGAGCCTGAGCAGCACCTGGTCATTGAAAAACCGGGCGCCAGCTGCTTTCGCTGGCACCCGTTCTTTTTCATCATCGGAAACGATCAGACAATCCTTCAGGTCTGTAAACCGTTTTGGATCATCCGTCAGCGGGTGGATTTTCAGCTCCCCCTGCAGACCGTGGGCTCCAGTGATCCGGCCGATATGGAGAATGTCGCGCAAGGGTGTCGTCTGCTTGACCATCAGATGATATCGACGATCACGCGCTTGCCCAGACGGGCGGCGCGTGCCTTGACAATCGCCCGGATGGCCTGGGCCCGGCGACCTTGCTTGCCGATGATCTTGCCCATGTCTGTCGGGGCCACGTGCAGTTCAAGCACAATGGTATGGCCACGGTCGACCTGCTTGATGCTGACCGCGTCAGGATCGCTGACCAGGGGTCGCACGATCGTGCTGAGCAGTTCTTTCATAGCCTGACCTCCAAACTGTTATTAGCCGATGATGCCGTTCTTCTTCAAAAGGGCACGAACGGTGTCCGTGGGCTGGGCGCCATTGGCAATCCATTTCTTGGCGGCTTCGGCGTCGATCTTGACATCGGCCGGCTCGGTCAGCGGATTGTAGGTGCCGATTTCTTCGATGAAACGGCCATCACGCGGATAACGGGAATCGGCTACCACGACGCGGTAGAACGGAGCTTTCTTGGCGCCCATGCGCTTCAGTCTGATTTTTACTGCCATTGTTAGGTACCTCCAAATGATTTGATCCTGAGTGGATTTTCTATCTGCATATCAGTCTTGCTTCTGTCCCGAGGGGGAATCAGAACGGAAAACCGCGTTTGCCAAAACCAAAATTGGGCATCCGGCCCTTGCCCTTCATCATGCCGGAAAATTGTTTCATCATTTTCTGGGTTTCTTCAAATTGCTTGATCAGCCGGTTGACATCCTGGACGGTGGTGCCAGAGCCGGCGGCAATGCGCTTTCTCCGGCTGGCATTCAGCAGGCCTGGGTTTTGCCGTTCTTTTCGGGTCATCGAACGGATGATCGCCGCACTGCGGTCGATGGCCCGCTCGTCGATGTGCTCATCAGGGATGGCCTTATTGCCCATGCCCGGCAGCATCGACAGGACATCCTTGATCGAGCCCATTTTCTTGACCTCTTCAAATTGCGACAGCATATCCTCGAGGGTGAACTGATTCTTTTTCAGCTTGTCGAAGGCTTCGGCGGCCTTCTTCTCGTCCAGGTTAGCCGTGGCCTTTTCAATCAGGGACAAGACATCGCCCATGCCGAGGATGCGTGATGCCATGCGGTCGGGGTAGTATTCCTCGATGGCGTCGATTTTTTCACCGACACAGATCAGCTTGATCGGCTTACCCGTGATCTTGCGGATCGACAGGGCGGCACCACCCCGGGCATCACCATCGAGCTTGGTCATGATGAAGCCATCGAGGCCGATTTCCTTGTCAAAGCCGAGGGCGACATTCACCGCTTCCTGGCCGATCATCGCATCGACGATCAGGAGCTTCTCAGTGGGGTTGACAACCTTGCCGATGGCCTTGAGCTCCGCCATCATCTCGGTGTCAATGGTCATCCGGCCGGCGGTATCGACGATCAGGGTGTCACAAAGCAGGTATTTGGCCCGGTCAACCGCCTGACGGGCGATCTTGACGGCATCCTTTTCCTCAGGCTGGATAAAACAGGGGATTTCGACAGACTTGGCCAGGATTTCAAGCTGGCGGGCCGCCGCCGGACGGTGGACGTCAACCGATGTCAGCATCGGTTTCTTGCCCTTTTTCTTGAGCATCAGGGCCATCTTGGCAGCGGTGGTGGTTTTGCCGGCACCCTGGAGACCGTAGAGCATGATCACCGTAAAGCCGGAAGGCGAAACGAGCAGCTTGCTATTGGTCTGGCCCAGAATGTCAACCAGCGACTCGTGGACGATTTTGACCACCTGCTGGCCGGGCGTCAGGCTCTCCATGACTTCGACGCCCTTGCTCTTTTCGGAAATCTCGGCGACGAGTTCCTTGACCACGGTGAAATTGACATCCGCCTCGAGCAAGGCCAGGCGGATCTCCCGCATCATGTCCTTGATGTCTTGCTCTGTGACGCGGGACTTGCCGCGCATTTTCGCCGTGATGTCCTGTAATTTTGCGGACAGGCCTTCGAAAAGTGCCATGCTGCCTCCGTTATCCGAGTGACTGGTGCAAACGAACCAGTGTGGACCTGGCTTTTTCTGCCTGGCCCTGGTCAAGATCGGCAATCACCTGGGCAATCTGTTCTTTCTGGGTGAGGAAACGCTGGACCAGGCCGAGCTTGGCTTCATAGTCCATCAGCTGCTGCAGGCCCTGGCGGAACTTGTCATGCACCCCCTGGCGCGTGATCGCCAGATGCTCGGCAATCTCACTGAGGGTCATGTCCTCGTTATAATGCAGCTCCAGCACCTCGCGGGTGCGGGCGGTCAGCAGCTGACTGTAAAAGTCTAGCCACAGGACAACAGTCCGGTAATCCTGGATATCTGCTTCAAGGCGTTTCATCTGGTTCAGAATACTGGAAACCCGATGCATTGTCAAGTATATTTACTTGACAATGCATCGGTGGTGCATCGGTTTTATGATGGTCTAAGGCTTTGGCAACAAGGATTCGACGAAGGCCTGGGGATCGAAATCCATCAGGTCGTCGAGCTTTTCGCCCAAGCCCGCCAGGGCAATCGGGGTATGCGTTTCGTGGGCGACCGCCAAGGCGACACCGCCCTTGGCATTGCCATCCAGCTTGGTGATCGCCAGGCTGGTGACCTCAGCCACCTCAGTGAACACCTTGGCCTGGGTCACGGCATTCTGGCCCGTCGTCGCGTCAATCACCAGCAAGGTTTCAACCTTGGCGGAGGGCGCTTCGCGCTGGATGATGCGGCGGATTTTGCCCAGCTCGTTCATCAGGTTGGCCTTATTGTGCAGACGGCCAGCCGTATCCAGGATCAGCAGATCAATACCCCGTGATTTGGCTGCCTGGATGGCATCGAAGACGACCGCTGCCGGATCCGACCCCTCCTGGTGGGCGATCACCGGTGTGCCTGACCGTTCGCCCCAATGGGTCAACTGCTCGATCGCAGCGGCCCGGAAGGTATCTGCCGCACCCAGTAAGATTTTGAACCCCAGTTTTTGATAGCGGGCACAGATCTTGCCGGCCGTAGTCGTCTTGCCGGTGCCATTGACGCCCACCATCAGGAGAATATTGAGCTGGCCCTTATTGAAGGCCAGCGGCTTGGCCTGGCCAAGTACGGCTAGCATTTCCTGATGTAAAGTCGAAATGACCGTCTGGCGCGAGGCATTGCCGGTGGCTTTGATTTCCTGACGGACTTTATTCATCAGATGGATCGAGCAAGCGGCACCAACATCGGCCTGGACCAGCAGCATCTCCAGCTCATCGAGCATATCCTCGTCAAAAAATCCCATATTGGCAGCAATTCGGTTGATGCCTTCGGTGACGAAATCGCGGGTTTTCTGCAAGCCTTTGCGAAATGTATCAAATAGACCCATGGTGATGATTTCCTTTCTTCAGTGGCGCACTTTTCCCGGGGGGGGTTCCTGACTTTGCCCGAATCAAGCCAGGCCTGTCAACCGGTCAACTGCATCGATAAGATCCGGGAGATGCCTCTTTCCTGCATCGTGACACCATAGAGGCGATCGGCGGATTCCATGGTTCCCTTGCGGTGGGTGACCAGGATGAATTGCGATTCTTCGGCATAGCGGCGGATATATTCGGAAAAACGGACAACATTGGCATCATCAAGCGCCGCCTCAACCTCATCCAGGACACAAAACGGCGTGGGCCGCAGCTTGAGAATGGCAAACAGCAAGGCAATGGCCGTCAGGCAGCGTTCGCCACCCGAGAGCAAGAGCAGGCTTTGCAGCTTCTTGCCCGGCGGCTGCGCTTTGATCTCGATCCCACTGGACAGGACATCGTCCGGATTTTCCAACTGGACTTCAGCCATGCCACCGCCAAACAGTTCAGCGAAGACAATTTTGAAATTTTCATTGATCAGGTGGAAATGCTGGGCGAATTGCTGGCGCATGGCCTCGGTCAGTTCGGCAATCACACTTTGCAGCTTCTGGCGTGAGCTTTCGATATCGTCGCGCTGCTGGACCATGAACAGAAACCGTTCGTGCACGGTCTGGAATTCATCGATCGCGGCCAGGCTGACCGGACCGAGGGCTTTGATGCTCGATTTCAGGGCTGCGATCGTTTTGCCAGCCTCGGCGTGGTTTTGCACGGGCTGGCGCCAGGCCTGTGCGGTCTGGACCGTCAGTTCATAGGATTCCCAGAGCCGGTTCCTGGCCTCATCGCCGGCCAGCTCAAGCCGCTCGATCTTGGCCGTCGTCTTACCGATTTCGGTTTGCAGGGCACTGATCCGGGCCGACTGTGCTTCCAGCGTGTCAAAAAAGCGAGCCTGGCTGGCCTCCAGAGCTTCACGCCGCGCATTTTCCTGGCGGACCTGCTCAGACAGGGCCAGGCTAGCCTGATGTGCCTTGGCAATGGTCTGGTCCAATTCCCGGGTCTGGGCGGTCAGATGCTCGATTTCTGCGGCAAATTCAGCCACTTCAGCCTGACTGCGGGTCTGCCGGTCATGGATGGTCTGGCGTTCCCGCTCAATCCGCTCGAGAATTTCATGCGAAGCCTGGAGTGATTCGGTGATGGAATGCAAGGAGACCTTCAAATCGGACAGCTCTTCGCGCAATTCATCGCGCCGCTGCTGGTCCATTTTGCTGGCACCCTCCTGCTGGCTGATTTTCTGGCGGATCAGGGCGATCTGCTGCTCTTCCAGGACAATCGCCTGCTCCAGCTGATTCATCTGGCCGGTGAGCCCCTGGGCCTGCCTGGCCAGTGCGTCTTGTTCTGCTTCAAGCCGCTGGCGCAAAGCCAGTGACTGTTTCATCTGCTCAGACAGGGCATTCATCTGGGCTTCATCGCGGATTTTCTGATGTGACAATTGGAGCAACTGGTGTTCCACTGCAGACAGCTGCGAGGCCAGCTGCTTCAAAAGGGTGTCCTGTTCTGCTTCCGTTTCGATGGCTGTCTTGATTTTTTCCTCGGTTTCCACCAGACGCAGGCGCAGGATTTCGATTTCCCGGCCCCGGCCTAGAACGCCGCTTGAACCCCGTCGATTGAAGCCGCCGGTTAATGAGCCTCCTGGATTGACGACATCCCCTTCCAGGGTCACGATCCGGCAGGAATACTGGATCTTCCTGGCCATGGCCGTCGCATCGGAAAGCTGGCGGGCGATCACGATCCGGCCGAGCAAAGACTCCAGAATGGCCCGCAAGGACGCGTCGGCTGTCACGAGGTCACTGGCCAGGCCAATAAATCCGGACATGGACTGGAGCTGCGAGAGCGTCGAGCTCTCCAGGCGGCGGCCACGGATCGTGGCAATCGGCAGGAAAGTCGCCCGTCCGGCCCGGTTTTCCTTGAGATAGCTGATCAGGCGGCTGGCGGTTGCTTCCGTATCGGTCACCAGATTGGATACAGCCGGTCCCAAAGCAGTTTCCAGGGCCAGCTCAAGATCTGGCTGGACCCGGATCAATTCACCCAGGGTGCCTATGATCCCTTGGCCAAAGGCCGGATTTTCAGCCGCCTGGCCGAGGATCCGCTTGACGGACTCGGCATAGCCCTCGTGGCTTTTTTCCAGCTCAAGCAGGGTCTGCAGCCGATATTGGTCATTGCGCTGTGACTGGCGCAGCTTTTCCGACTCGGCATGTGCCTGGTGCAGCATTTCCCGGGTGCTCTCCATGGCTTGCTGGAGCTTGAACTTGGCGGATTCCTCAGACTGGAAGGCAGATTGGACTCGCTTGAGGCTCTCTGAAGCCTCCTCATGCTGCAGGCCGATCCGGTCCCAGTCACTGATCTGGGCCATCTGGTCATTGCTTAAGGTCCGGCGGCGGTTTTCGATCAGGGGCAATTGTCCCTTCAGTTGGCCAACCCGGTTTTTCTGTTCATAGATGGCTTCTGTCTTGGCTTCCAGATCGGTTTTAAGCGCTTCGACTTGTCGTTCGCTGACCGATAATTGAGCCAGTACAGCCTGCATGGCTTGCTCGGCGGCCTGTAATTGCCGCGAAAAATGGTCATGCTGGCGGGACAGGGTTTCGGATTTTTTCGTCCGGGCAGCCAAATCCTCCTGCAGGCTCTCAATCTGGCTGGCAAGGTCCTGGTGCAGGACACCACTTTGTTCGATCCGTTTTTGGAGCTGCTCAGTCCGCTCAACATTCGCTGCCTTCTGGCTCGAGAGGATCCCCATCCGGTTGTTTTCCTGGTTGAACTGCTCGCGGAGCAACTCCATCTGCTGTTCGATGGCCCGGATCGATTCCGTGGTTGTGCGATGCTCATCACGCAGACTGACCAGCTTGTCCTGCTCGATCATCCAGTCGTTTTCCAAGAGCTGCTTTTCAGCCTGGGCCGCGGCGATGCTGGACTCATTTTGCCCGATTGAATCGAGGATCAGGGCTATTTCCACGGTCTTGAGTTCATCAGACAAACGCAAGAATTGCCGTGCCGTTTCTGCCTGCTGGCTTAATGGTTCAATCCGTTCGGATAGCTCCTGGATAATGTCATTGATCCGGACCAGATTCTGTTCGGTCTGGAGCAGCTTTCGTTCGGATTCTTCTTTGCGGGTCTTGAACTTCACGATGCCGGAGGCTTCTTCGAAAATCCGGCGCCGGTCTTCGGAGCGGTGGCTGAGGATGTCATCGACCCGCCCCTGGCCGACAATCGAATAACCATCCCGGCCCAGGCCGGTGTCCATGAACAAGGTGGTGATATCCTTGAGCCGGACGGTCGTCTGGTTTAAAAGATATTCGCTGTCACCCGAACGGTATAGCCGGCGGGTCACACATAATTCGGTGTATTCGACCGGCAGGGCCCGGTCTGAATTGTCAAAGGTGATGCTGACTTCGGCATAACTCATGGCCCGGCGCGACTGGGTGCCGGTAAAAATGACATCTTCCATACGGGCGCCACGCAGCGTCTTGACACTTTGCTCGCCCAAAACCCAGCGGATGGCATCGGTGACATTGGATTTGCCACTGCCATTCGGTCCGACAATCGCCGTGACACCGGGATGGAAATCGATCACGGTTCGCTCAGGAAAAGATTTGAAACCCTGGATCTCCAGTGTTTTCAGGTGCATGATTGATCACTCCGGTTCATGCTTTGTCTTCCTGGTCATCGAGGATCTGGCAGCCTTCACGGTTGCAGGACAAAAAACGCAGGGCTTCACGGGCGGCTTTCTGCTCAGCGTCCTTCTTGCTGCTGCCGCTGCCTGTGGCAATCTGACGGTCATCGACCACCACTGCGGCGGTGAAGACCCGGTCATGCACCGGTCCTTCTTCATTGATAATGATGAAGCGCAGTGTGCTGTTGCCCCGGGTTCCCTGGACCATTTCCAGCAGACGGCTCTTATAGTCATAAACCATATCGCCGGTCAAAGCCTGCTGGATGTATTCGTCCAGCAGAATCAAGATGAGCGTGCGCGCTTTGTCATAACCGGCATCCAGATACACGGCGCCAAAAATCGCCTCCATGGCATTGGCCAGGTTTGACGATTTGTCGCCGCCTCCCGTTGTCCACTCCCCCTTGCCGAGCAGCAGCAAGTGGCCCAGCTCAAGTTCACGGGCAACCAGGGCCAGCGTGCTTTCACAGACGATCAGGGCCCGGGTTTTCGTCATGATGCCTTCAGACAGACTTGCTGGCTCACGGAATAAAAAATCACTGACAACCAGGTCGAGGACGGCATCGCCGAGAAACTCAAGCCGCTCGTTGTCAGGTATTTTTTCTGCCCGGTGTTCGTAAGCATAGGTGGAATGGGTGATGGCCTGGACCAGGAGATCCGGCTGGGCAAATTCATGGCCGATCGCCCGGCAGAGGCGGTCGCAGCCAGCCCGGAATTGTTCTTGCATGATGTCCCCCTGTTTCAAAAAAAAGCCCCTGCCGGGGCTTTTTTGCTGTCTGATCAGGTGATTGTTCAGGTATTTGCTTTGATGTACTCGACGGCATCTCCGACTGACTTGATCTTCTCAGCATCCTCGTCGGGAATCGAGATATTGAATTCCTGCTCCATCGCCATCACCAGCTCAACAATATCCAGCGAATCGGCATTGAGATCATCAATGAAATTGGACTGCATCGTGATGCTGTCGGCATCCACTCCGAGCTGGTCGACCAGAATGTTCTGGACACTGGTGAAAATGCTATCTGTAGACATGAAGTATTCCTCCTAAAAATGGGCTTATTTCTTGATCATAGTGGTTTCGTTGTCAAACCTATCCTATTTTTATTTGATCATCAAGCAAATGTCAAGTCAGTTGGCTGACCAATATCAAAGGAGATCTCGTTGAGGTCCCTCAGCCATGCAGGAAATGCAGGTTGCGCTTGATATAGTCATAGCCGGAAATGATGGTCATGACCACTGCAATGAACATGGCGATATCGCCCACCCAGTGGTAATTGGCCGCCAGTCCCGGTGCGACCTGCAAGAGCAGCTGGATGACCAGGGCTTCGACCATCAATAAGGAGATCGCAATAATTTGGGTTACGGTTTTGAGCTTGCCCAGCTTGCCAGCTGCGATGACGACACCATGATCGGAGGCCAGGAGGCGAATCCCTGTGACCATGAACTCGCGGATGATGATGACGATCGCAACCAGGGCATGGATCCGGGTATTCTGGACCAGAGCGATCAAAACGGAGATCACCAGCATTTTGTCGGCAATCGGATCGAGAAACTTGCCCAGGTTGGTGACCAGGTTCTGGCTTCTCGCTATGGCCCCGTCCAGCATATCTGTCAGTGAGGCGGCGATGAAAATGACCAGGGCAATGATCTGGCCATAACTCATGATGAAGGCATTCCAGCCGGCAAAGGTGGCGGACTGGCTCGGAACCGGCAGCATGAAAACCAGGACAAAGGGGACCAGGATGATCCGGAGCAAGGTGAGCTTATTCGGCAGGTTCATCAGACGGTAACTCCCGTTAATTCGTATTCTCCCGCATCGACGATGCGGACAGGCAGGGTCTGGCCGAGCATCAGGTCTGCCCTGCTGGCAGCGACCCAGATGACAGGATCGACTTCCGGTGCTTCGGCAAAACTGCGGCCTTTGTAGAATACACCATCATCAGAGACGCTTTCAAGCGTGACATCGAGAACCTGGCCCAGCCTTTTCTGGTTGGCGGCCAGGCAAATTTCCTGCTGCAGGGCCATGATCGTCTTCATCCGGTTCTGGGCGACTGATTTTTTGACTTTCGGTTTCAGTCCGGCTGCCACAGTCCCCTCTTCAGCTGAAAAAACAAAGCAGCCCAGACGGTCGAAGCGGATTTCCCGCAAAAAATCCTGTAATTCGGCAAAATCCGCATCGGTCTCTCCGGGGAAACCAACCAGGACCGTGGTCCGAAGGACCAGATCCGGCATTGCCTGGCGCAATTTCTGAATCGTTGCCCGGATACTGGCCTTTGTATCGCGGCGGTTCATGGCCCGCAGGACGGGGTCTGCCGCATGCTGGATCGGCAAATCGAGATAATGGGCGACCTTGCTCTCACTGGCCATGCAATCAATCAATTCATCGGTCAGGCCATCTGTATAAACATATAAGATCCGGACCAGACGGACCTCGGGAATCTGGCACAGCGCCCGGACCAGTTCAGGCAGTCGCCGGCGGCCATACAGATCCAGCCCATAGCGGGTGGTGTCCTGGGCGATCAGGATCAGCTCGCCATAGCCGGCCGTGCTCAGGCGGACGGCCTCGGCAACGATGTCCTCGAAGGGTCTGGAAATGAATGGTCCCCGGATCCCCGGGATCGCGCAGTAGGCGCAGTGATTGGAACAGCCCTCGGCGACTTTGATATAGGCATAATTGCCAGGCGTGGAGGGCTGCCTGGGGATGGACAGGTGCTCGAGGCTGCCGCCCGGGCCAGGCAAGTCAGGGATCTGGTCTGCTGGCTGGACCGTCTCCCGGTCCAGCTGCAAGATCACATCCCGGATCCGGTTGTAATCAGCGGTGCCCAGGACCGCATTGACCTCGGGCATCTGGGCCAGGATATCGACGGCATAACGCTGGGACAGGCAGCCTGCGACGATCAGATATCTGGCCCGTCCGGCCGGCTGTTTATACTCTGCCAGCTGCAGGATGCTGTCAATGGCTTCCTTTTTTGCGGATTCGATAAAGCCACATGTATTGACCACCAATACATCGGCCTGGCCGGGATCATCCACCATCAGGAATCCAGCCTCGCGCAGGAGCTGGCTCATGCACTCGGAATCAACCAGATTCTTGGCACAGCCAAGGGAAAGCAGGAAAACCTGTCTGGTTTCCCAAGAGACAGGAGTGTCAGTCGGCAAAGTCATCGTTTTCGGTAGATCCTTTCAGGAAATCATGGATTGACTCACGGACAATATCCGGTGAAAAGCCGCGGTTCATCAGGAAACGGTAGTATTTGACCTTCAGATCAGTGATTCCTGGCTCCTGAGCCAGGGGCGGTCTGAACTTGCCCTGCAAGGCGGCCAGCGCCAGATCGCGATCGGTCGGACGCTCGGCCAGGGCTTGCTCGATCGCCTCGCGGTCGAGACCCTGGGCCGACAGGCGCTGGGTGGTCCGCAGGGCTGATTCGGACTTGGCGCCAGTCCTGGTCCTGGACTTTTGCCTGGCCAGGCGGAAATCGTCCAGCCGACCTTCCTCTTTCAGCTCGGAAAGCACCCTGTCGATGATGACAGAGTCGAAGCCCTGGCGCTGCAGAAAATCACGGGCTTGGCCAGATGGCTTGCGACTCAAGCCCAGCCAGCGGACCACAGCAGACCGGGCAGCTGCGGTTTCATCCCGTTCCCTGCTTTCGTCTGACGGGCCGGCCAACCCCTTTAAAAATTCATCGGGATCCCTGGGCATACCTGTGACCGGGGCTTACAGGTCCAATCCCAGGATGTCCTCTTCGCGTTCTTCATCCTCGGAAACGGGTTCTTCTGGTCCGCCCACATTGGCGATCTGGGCCCGGATCCGGGCATCCAGTTCATCGCGCATCTCAGGATTGGCCTTGAGGAACTGGCGGGTATTGTCCCGGCCCTGGCCAATCCGCTGGCCCTTATAGGAGAACCAGGCTCCACTTTTGTCAACGAGGTCCATGGTGACCGCCAGATCGAGAATACAGCCCTCCTTGGAGATGCCCTCGCCATAGATGATGTCGAATTCGGCCTCCTTGAACGGTGGGGCAACCTTGTTTTTAACCACCTTGACCCGGGTCCGGGAACCGACCACATCGGTGCCATTGCGCAGGGTTTCGATCTTGCGCACATCGAGGCGGACAGACGCGTAGAACTTGAGGGCCCGGCCACCTGGTGTCGTCTCCGGATTGCCAAACATGATGCCGACCTTTTCACGCAGCTGGTTGATGAAGACGGCAACCGTGCTGGACTTGGCGATGACACCGGCCAGCTTGCGCAGCGCCTGCGACATCAGGCGGGCCTGCAGGCCCACATGGGAATCACCCATCTCTCCATCGATCTCGGCCTTGGGAACCAGGGCGGCCACGGAGTCGACGACAATGACATCAATCGCACCGCTGCGAACCAGGGCTTCGGTAATTTCCAGGGCTTGCTCGCCGGTATCGGGCTGAGACACGATGAGATTGTCGATGTCGACGCCCAGCTTGGCCGCATAATTCGGGTCGAGCGCATGCTCGGCATCGATAAAGGCAGCCGTACCGCCGGCGCGCTGGGCTTCAGCGATGATGTGCAGGGCAACGGTGGTCTTACCGGATGATTCCGGACCATAGATCTCGACGACGCGGCCACGCGGGACGCCGCCGATCCCCAGCGCCAGGTCCAGGGACAGGGCACCCGTGGAAATCGACTCGATCTGCATGGCGGTCCGCTCCCCCAGCTTCATGACAGCGCCCTTGCCGAATTGCTTCTCGATCTGGCCCAATGCGGCGTCGAGTGCGCGGCTGCGGTCCGCCGCCTGCTTCTGGCTGATTTCCTGGGTGGATTTTCCGGCAGCTTTATCTGACCTGGCCATGGTTACCTCCAAAAAGAACATTCGTTCTTGTATTGCTTTCATTATAAAGTTCGTTTGGGACCGGCGTCAACGCATCGGGATCATATTGCCAAACTTTTGTTCGACATTAATCGCGCTTTTTCGACAGGCCGGTCAGGGTGGAAATCCTCGTCTGGGCTGCGGTCAGGAGGTTTGATGCCTCTGGCAAATGCAGAAGTGCTGCGACACCCAGATAGACCACCAGGGCCAGGGCGCTGCGGACAAATAGCCAGGCCAGCTCGCCGATTTTCCCTTGTGGCACAAAACCGGTGCGGTTCAAGACCAGGACCAGGATCATCATCGCACTGGCAGCGGCCATCAGGCGAAGCAGAAAACCGCCCAGCTGGCGGGGAGTTGCTTCAGGGGCGACAAAGGCATAGGTGCGGTACAAAAACAAGGCGCTGGCGATGCTGGTCAGCGTATAGGCCAGAGACAGGCCGCTGATGTCCATGTGGAAGCCTTTCAGAAGCACCAGGCAAAGCAGCGGGTTCAGGAGCAAGGTCAATAAGCCATTGACCAGGGCCACACGTGTCATCTTGCGGGCATAGAACGCCTGGTTGGTCAAAAAGACAAAGGTCTGGGCAATCATGGCCAGGGCATACCAGCGCAGGACACTGGCTGCCGTTGTCACTTGAGCCGCCGTATAGCTGCTGCTCCACTGGAAAATGGCCCGGATGACATCCTCTTGCATCGATAAGATCAGGGCAGCTGACGGAATCATCAGGAACAAAGCCTGGCGCAGGCTCTGGCCGAATAACTGGCGACTGCCTGCCTGGTCCTGGGCGGCCTGGCGACGGGCCAGGGAGGGCAGCATGACATTGCCGATCGCGACCACGAAAATGCCATAGGGCAATTGCCAGGTCGTCGCCGCATTGCGCAGAGAGGTCGCAGCCCCCGGAAACTGGTCGGCAAAGCCCGTCAGGATGATGGTATTGACCTGGACAATCGAGCCGGACAACAGGGTGGGCACGGCCAGGTACAGCATCTGGCGAAAGCCCGGGTCCCGGTGGTCCAGTGAGGGGACATATTTTTTCAAAAGCGGACCGGCCATGATTGCCTGGAAAATGAAGTAGATCACCGCGGCGGCCATGACGCCAGCGGCGACTCGGACGGCTCCGGATTCACTGCGTTCGCTGAGCAGGACCATGGCCAGGACCACCGCAATATTGTAGATCGAAGGTCCGAACGAGGTGCGGCCGAACTGGCGGTAGGCATTCAGAATGCCGATGCACAGGGCTGCCAGCATCATAAAGAAGACCTGGGGGAACAAGGCTCGTGAGACACGCACGGCCAGCGCGGTAATTGCCGGGTCTTTGCTGCTGTTGTACAGCGAAAACAGCTGCGGTGACAGCAATTCGCCGAGCAAAACCGCCACCAGCATGGCCAGGGCTGCATAATTGATCAGGATGGACAGGCTGCGCCAGCCTTTGCCCTCCTCCCCCTTTTCCAGAGCATGGGCCAGACTGGGGGTCACGGCAGCCCCGATGGCGCCGCCGACCAGGAGCTGGTAGAACAGGTCCGGGACCTGGAAACCGATGATGAAGGCATCGGAAATCACGCCATAGCCCAGCATGGGCACAATCAGGATCTCCCGCAGATGTCCACTGAGCTTGGACAGCAAAAGCCCCGCCATCATGATCAGGGTCGCCAGGCGCAAATTATGGGCAGGACGCGAATTCATGGCAGCAATTCCCGCCGCGCCAGGTCAAAGGCATTCAAAGTCGAGACCTTGCGGACGCGAGCCCGGTTGCCCGGAATCTGCAGCCGGCGCACGGTCACGCCCCGCGGGCTGGCGACCGCCAGATAGACAAGGCCAACCGGTTTTTCGGCCGTGCCGCCGTCCGGACCGGCGACGCCCGTCACAGAGACGGCCAGATCCGTATTCATGACATCACGACATCCTGTCGCCATGGCAATGGCGACTTCTTCACTGACCGCACCATGGGTGGCCAGCAATTCAGCGGGGACATGGAGCTGGTTGATTTTCACATCATTGGCATAGGCGACCACACTGCCCTTGAAGACCGCCGAAACGCCGGCAATCTCGCCAAAGGTCGCAGCAACCAGGCCGGCTGTGCACGATTCGGCGAAGCTGATGGTCAGGTTTTGCTGCAAGAGCAAGTCCTTGACCACGACTGGCATGGTCCGGGGACCCATTTCATAGATGTATTCCCCTACCCGGCTTTGGATTTCTGCCAGTAAGCCGGCCGTATTATCCGGTTCACTGTCAGAATGGACCAGCTGGGTGACCCGGAACATGACTTCTCCTTCAGACGCATAGGGCGCCAGGGTCGGATTCTGCTGCTGGTCGATCAAATCCCTGAGCAAGGTCTCGGCTGCAGATTCACCGATCCCGATCAGGCGGACAAAATGATGGCGGAACCGTGTGGACGTACGCAATTCCAGGTAGGGTGCGGCGGACTCCTGAAACATCAGGTTCATTTCCGAGGGTGGTCCAGGCAGGAGGATCATGACCTTGGGCTGACCGTTATACTCAAATTCAAGAATCGCCCCGGGGGCTGTGCCATTGTGATTGGGCATCACTCGGGCCTTTTCGGGCAGCATGGCCTGCTTCCAGTTGTTCTCGGTCACGGTCAGGCGGCCGAGCCGGTGAAAGTAGTCGGCGATGGCCGCCCGGCTTTCGGCATGCATGACCAGGCTTTGCCCGGCCACCTGGGCTGCAATGCTCATGGTCAGGTCATCCGCGGTCGGTCCCAGGCCGCCAGTGACCACGATCAGGTCCGAACGGCTGGCCGCAGTCGTCATGGCTTGGCTGGTCCGCTCGGGATTGTCACCGACCACCGTCTGGTAATAGGAGGAAATCCCCAGCAAGGTCAGCTGACGGGCCAGCCAGGCGGCATTGGTATTAATGATCTGGCCCAGAAGCAATTCTGTCCCGACACAAAGGATCTCCCCGTTCCGGATCGGATGCGGGGCAGACTGATCCTGGTTTGGGGTTTCTGGATTGTTCAAAGGACTCATGCCTGGATTCCTTCCTGCCTGAGGAAGGCTTGCCAGGTATTTTCCAGCAGCATCGCGATGGTCATCGGCCCGACTCCGCCCGGTACAGGCGAAATCGCTGCAGCGACCGGCTCGACGCTGGCAAAATCAACGTCACCGACCACCTTGCCCGCGGCATTGCGGTTGATCCCGACGTCGATGACCACGGCGCCCGGCTTGACATAGTCGGCGGTGATCATTTCCGGCCGGCCAATCGCCGCGATCAGGATATCGGCCTGCCGGCAGACCGCAGCCAGATCACGGGTTCTGGAATGGGTGATGGTCACCGTGCAATGCTCCTTGAGCATCAGCTGGGCGACCGGCTTGCCGACAATATTGCTGCGGCCGACAATGACACAATTAGCACCGGTCAGAGGGATGTCATAAGCTTTGAGCATCGCCAGCACACCAGCCGGGGTGCAGGAAACCAGACCCTCCTTGCCCAGCGAGAGCAGCCCGACATTGAATGGATGGAAGCCATCGACATCCTTTTGGGGATCAATCGCATTGATCACCTTGAATTCGCTGATCTGGGCCGGCAGGGGCAGCTGGCAGAGGATGCCATGCACCGAAGGATCGCCATTGAGCTGGTCGATCAGCTCCAGAAGCTCATGCTCCTCGATATCGGCCGGCAAGCGATAGCCAAAGGACAATAAACCGGCTTCCTCACAGGCCTTCTTCTTATTATTGACATAAATCGATGAAGCCGGATCTTCACCGACCTGGACGACGGCCAGACCGGGCCTTTTGCCCGTCCTTGCGTACGTCTCCCGGACTTTTTCGGCCAGCTGGCTGCGCAGCTTGGCGGCGAGTTCCTTGCCGCGAATCATGGTGCTCATGGCTGTTTGCCTCCCTTTTTGCATGGGTTGGATCAATCGGTTGCTTTGTGGCATATGGTTTGGGTGGAACCAGGCAATCTGGTCCGTAGCCGATCAGGTCGGTCCGCCCGGCCTTCTGCAAAGCCTGCAGGGCCAGGGGATGGTATTTGGGCTTGGCATATTGCAGTAAAGCCCGCTGCAGGCGCTTTTCCGCCAGGTCCGGGACATGGATGGGCAACAGGGTTTCGGGGTCAAGGCCAGTATAATACATGGTCGTGGACACCGTACCCGGAGTCGGATAAAAATCCTGGACCTGCTCCGGGACCACGCGATTGGCCTTGATATAAAGGGCCAGCTCGATCGCATCCTCGAGGCTGGTGCCGGGATGGCCTGAAATCAGGTAAGGCACCAGAAATTGCTTCTTCCCCAACCGGGCATTGATCTGCTCATACTGTTGCTTGAATTTCTGGTAAACTGCCGGTCCGGGCTTGCCCATCGCCCGCAATGTCCCCTCACTGATATGCTCCGGAGCCACTTTCAGCTGGCCACTGACATGGTGGCGGCAGACTTCCTCGAGAAATCCCGATTTTTCATCCATCAGGACCGTGTCAAACCGGATCCCGGACCGGATGAAGACCTTTTTCACACCCTTGAGTTCACGGACCTGCTTTAAAATGGCCAGATAGGACCGGTGGTCGGTCCTGAGGGCCGGGCAAGGGGTTGGTGTGATGCACTGGCGATCCTTGCAGATCCGGCCTTTTTCCTGCCTGGCACAACCCGGCTCGAAAAAATTGGCTGTCGGGCCACCGAGGTCATGGATATAACCCTTGAAGTCCGGATCTTCGATCAGAGTCTGGGCCTCCTTGAGAATCGAAGCCTCACTGCGCCGGGTGACAATCCGGCCATGATGGAAGGTGATGGCACAAAAATGGCAGCCGCCATAGCAGCCACGGTGACTGTTGATCGAAAAGCGGACCTCCTCGATCGCCGGCACGCCACCCATCGCAGCATAGGAGGGGTGGGGCTTGCGTGAAAAGGGCATATTGAAGACGCGGTCCAATTCCTTCGTCACCAGAGCCGGTTGCGGCGGGTTCTGGACCAGATAGCGGTCGCTGTGGCGCTGGACCAGGGTCTTGCCATCGCCGGGGGCCTGCTCATGATATTGCTGGCGGAAGGCCGCCGCATAGAGCCATTTGTCCTGGCTGACTTCCTTGAAGCCAGGCAGCAGGATAAAGGAATCATTCTCCGGAAATGGCTGCTCGAGCAATTTCTGCCGGTCTCCTGCCCAGTCAGTGAATCTGAAATCAGCCGCCGCAGCGATGAACTCCTGGAGCTCGGACGGCAAACGGTCCGGTCGGGCCAGGATGCAGGTTCCGGCGATCTTATTGATCTTGTGGATGGGAACACCCTTCTCGAGCAGGCTGGCGATCTGGAGAATGGCCCGTTCGCCCATGCCATAGACCAGCAGGTCGGCCTGGGTGTCCTGCAGGATGGAGCGGCGGACGGTATGGTCCCAATAGTCATAATGGGCAAACCGGCGCAGGCTGGCTTCGACGCCGCCGATCACCAGCGGCACATCACCCAACTGCTCGCGAACCAGATTGCAGTAGCGGATCAAGGTCCGGTCCGGTCTCTTGCCGCCCTGGCCACCCGGGGAATAGCGGTCATCTGAGCGGGGCTTGCGGGCAGCGGTATAATTGTTGACCATCGAATCGACCACGCCAGCCGAGACAAGGACGGCCAGGCGTGGTTTGCCCAAGGTCAGCAAAGCCTGGGGGTCCTGCAGTGAGGGCTGGGCGATGATGCCGATCCGGTAGCCCTCCTGCTCCAGGAGGCGGCCAATCAGAGCGGCACCAAAACTGGGATGGTCGACATAGGCGTCACCGGTAATGAACAGGAAATCCAGTTCATCCCAGCCACGGTCCAGCATTTCGGTTCGTGTCAGGGGAATCATTGTCATATCAGGTCCTCGTCAGACGCATCGGTCTGAGCTTTCATTTGCATTTCCATGAGCTGGTTCAGTGTGATCAGGATTTTGCGTGGTTTGCTGCCTTCAAAGCCGCCGATATAGCCCAGCTCATGCATGCGGTCAATCAGGCGGGCAGCCCGGGGATAGCCGACCGTCATCCGCCGCTGCAGCAGGGAAACCGAGGCATAGCCGGTTTCGACACAGATCTGCAGGGCCTGGGGCAGCAGCTCGTCGCTATCACCGTCGTCCTTGTCTTTATCCTTGTCTTTGCGGCCATTGGCAACAGCAGCCGTCGAAATCGCATCGGCGACCTTCTGGTCATAGCTGGACTGGTGCAGGCTCTTGATATGGCCGATGATCCGTTCCACCTCGGCATCCGTGATGAATGCCCCCTGGCCGCGGATCGGTTTGGCGGCACTTTGCGGATAATAGAGCATATCGCCCTTGCCCAGCAGCTTTTCGGCCCCCGCCATGTCGAGAATGGTCCGGGAATCCACTTGTGAAGCGACGGCAAAGGCGATTCGCGACGGGATATTGGCCTTGATGACACCGGTGATGACATCCACCGAAGGCCGCTGGGTGGCGATAATCAGATGGATCCCTGCTGCCCGTGCCATGGCTGTCAGGCGCGCGATCGCATCCTCGACTTCGGTCGGGGTGGTCGCCATCAGGTCAGACAATTCGTCAATCACCAGAAGAATCAGAGGCAGCTTCTCTTCTTCCTCTTCCCCCTCCAGGCCAAAACCAACCGATGCATTGTAGGAGCTGATATCACGCACCGATTTTTCTGCAAACAAACTGTAGCGGCGGACCATTTCATTGACCGCCCACTGCAGCGTTCCGGCGGCTTTCTTCGGATCAGTCACGACCGGATGGATCAGGTGCGGGATCCCATTATAGATGTTCAGCTCGACGACCTTCGGGTCGATCATCAGCATCTTGACCTCATCCGGCGAGGCCTTGAACAGAATGCTCATCAAAATCGAGTTGATACAGACCGATTTGCCAGAACCGGTGGCCCCGGCGATCAGCATATGCGGCATCCGGGTCAGGTCGCAAAGCAGAGGATTGCCCTGGATATCGCGGCCAATCGCTGCTGTCAGTGGTGATTTGGCCTGGCGGAATTCCGGGGAATCGATCAGGCTGCGCAGCAATACCGGGATGGTCTCCTTATTGGGAATCTCAATCCCGATGGCAGCCTTGCCAGGAATGGGCGCTTCGATACGAACGCCCATGGCAGCCAGGTTGAGGGCGATGTCATCGGCCAGATTGACGATCTTGCTGACCTTGACGCCCGGGCCAGGAGACAATTCAAACCGGGTGATCGTGGGCCCGGTCGTGAAATTGATCACCTTGGCCGTGACACCAAAGCTTTCGAGGGTCTTTTCCAGCTTATGTCCAAGCAGCTGGATCGATTGATGGCTATTATTGATCGACTGCGTCAGGTGATCTTCCCGCAGCAAGGTCAGGGGTGGCGCTTCGTAAGGAACCACCAGGTGCAGCTGGCCATCCGGTCCCACGGCGGCCTGGCGTTTGACGGGAGCATGGGCTGGCTGGAACGCAGGCGGCTCAGGGGTCGAACGATCCGTCCAATGCGACCGGTCGGATACTGGATCAGGTTGTCTGGGAATTTCGGGAAGCTTGATTTCCGGCAAGGCTGGCACAGGGAGCACCGGTTCAGAGGACGCCGGTTCAGGAAAAACTTCCGGCGCGGCGGGTGGGGCCGGCATTGGCTGTACAGACCGCGAGGGTTCCACTTGCTCCGGTTTCGCCGCTGCCTCGGATTCAATGGGAGCGATCGTCAGGAAGCCATTTCTATCCTTCTGGATGGTGAAAGGCAGCTTGGCTTCCGAGACAAACTGGGCGACCTTGGCTTCGTCTTCAGAAAGGTCTGGCCCGGGGGCTCCAGAGGAACCAGCGACCGTGACAAATCCGCCCGAGCCGGGATCCTCAGGAAAAGCAGCAACCTCAGGCTGCTGCGTCTGACGCCGCTGCCAGAAATCGTGCCAGCCCTGGAGCAGGGACCGTCGTGTTTCTTCAGATGTACGGGACGTCAGCTCAATGTCGTAGGATTCTGGCTCGGCGACCCTGGCTCTGTCTCTGGGCGCGAGCTCTTCGTTCAACCGGGCCTGCTCAAGACCCTGGCGGATGGCCTGGTCCATTTTGCTGCCTGTCCGTTTGATGACCGCCGCGGTTGACTGGACGGTCTGGGTATAGGAAACATTGAAGATCAGAACCACAATGGCCATGACCATCGCGATGGTCAGGATCAGAGCGCCAACGGGTCCGGCAATCGCCAGCATGGCTTGGGCCAGAATCCCGCTGGCCAGTCCGCCACTCAGGACCAGCCCTTCCCCAGCCAGCGCCGGGTCCATCCCGGTCCGGTAGAGCTCGGCTAAGGCCTGGAGGGCACTGGCATCGCCATTCGCGTTGACAAACCTAGCTTGCAGGACCAGCTGGTCAACCGTGACCAGATGCAGGACTGAAGTGAGCACCAGAACCAGGCCTGCCACAAAGGTCATGCGGTAATTGGCCTGGCGCTGATTTTTGCCCAGCAAAAATTCAATCGCAAAAAACAAGAGCAAGGGCGGCAGCAAATAGGCGGCTACGCCAAATAAGCCGCGTCCCAGATCGTATAGCAGACCGCCCAGCCAGCCAGTTTTGGCTGCTGGCCAATAATACGCGGCGCCGAACAGGATCGCTATAGCCAGCAAGACTACCGCGGTCAGCTCTTGGTGATGATTGACCGGTTTGCGGTTGGCCAAGGTTCAGGTCCCCTTGCGGGCTAAAAGGACCCGCTGGGCGCGCAGCAGGCCGATCACCGTCTTGGCATCGCGGATTTCCCCGCGGTCCACCATGGCCAGCGCCTCCGTGAGCAGAAATGGATGGACGCTGAGAAACTCACCATCATCGAGATTGCTCTGGCCATAGCTCAGGCCAGTCGCCAGATAGATCGACAGGGTTTCGCTGCAATAGCCTGGCGATGGGTAAACGGTAGCCAGCCACTCAATCGATTGGGCAGTCATGCCGGTTTCCTCGGTCAGCTCCCGGGTGGCACAAGCCAGAGGATCCTCAGCAGGCTCAAGCTTACCGGCCGGTAGCTCGAGCAGCTCGGTGTCATAGGGCTTGCGGTATTGGCGGACCAGATAGACATGCTCCTGGTCATCCACGGCCACCACACAGGCGCCGCCGGAGTGGCGCACGATTTCGCGCTTGGCCATCCGTCCATCCGGCAGGCGGACATCATGGACCTCGACCTGGAAGACCCGGCCGGCAAATTTCTGGTCCATTCCGGTGGTCTCTTCATGAAACTCTTGTTCAAATTCAGGCATTGTTGGTTCCTCTTCGCTTGATCTCAGCGACAGCCAGCTTGTCGCAGCGATTGTTGAAAACATTATCCGAATGGCCCTTGACCTTGATCCACTCGACCGTATGTGGCTGAGCTGCTTCGAGCAGTGCCCGCCAGAGATCGGGATTACTGACCGGATCATTGGCCGCATTGCGCCAGCCATTTCTTTGCCAGTTCCTGATCCAGCCCTGGTTAAAGGCCGAAACGAGATAGGCACTGTCACTGTAGAGACGGACCTGGCAGGGACGGTTCAGCTTTTTCAGAGCCTCGACGGCTGCCGTCAGCTCCATCCGGTTATTGGTGGTGGCCGCCTCTCCCCCCGAGATTTCCTTTTCGACGCCTCCGGCAATCAGGATCGCCGCCCAGCCACCAGGTCCTGGATTGCCTGAGCAGGCACCATCGGTATAGATATCGACTTGCGGCATACTCAAGCTTTCGGCCCCCGGCCCAGCTCACGCGACCGTTCAGTCGCGGCGGTGACGGCCTCGATCAGGCTGGAGCGCAGGCCATTTTTCTCCAGGGTCGCAACCGCTTCGATCGTGGTGCCACCCGGAGAACAGACCTGGTCCTTGAGGACCCCCGGATGCTTGCCCGTAGCCAGCACCAGCCTGGCTGAACCATAGACGGTCTGGGCAGCCATTTGCAGGGCCATGTCGCGGGGCAGTCCCATACGGACTCCGCCATCGGCCAGAGCCTCGATCACCAGCATGATATAAGCAGGTCCACTGCCGGACAACCCGGTCACGGCATCCATGGCGGATTCCGGCACCTTGAAAACCAGGCCACTGGATTCCAGAAGCTTGATCGTCCAGGCTTGCAGTTCTTCACTGGCCTGGTCAAAGCAGACTGCACTGACGCCACTGTGAACCATGGCCGGTGTATTGGGCATGACCCGGGCCAGGGCAATGGATGGTCCGGCCCAGCTGCGCAGCTGGAGCAAAGTGACCCCGGCCGCGATCGATATGAGGAGCGCATCTGCCCGCAAATCTCCAGCCAGATCCTCCAGGACAAGTTTCAGGATCTGTGGTTTGACGGCCAGCAGGACTGCATCGGCAACACTGACTGCCTCTCGTCCGGAGAGTGCCACCTCGCAGCCAAACGTCTCGGCCAAAGCCTGGGCCTTTTCGACCTGAGCATCATATAAGATAACAGATGCAGCCGGCAGCACCGCCTGGCTGATCATGGCATGGACCAAGGCCTGGCCCATCTGTCCGGTACCGATGACTGCTAATTTCATAGGAGATCCTCCTGTTTTTGGACATCACATCAAGACCCGCTTTTGCGAGCGGTAACAGCCAAATGATACCATTCATCCGCATGGAGTGGCAATAAAGACCCCACTGCCAGCAAACGGGCAGCAGACCACAAATTTGTGTGACTCGGAGCCCCTGAATTGGCTCTTGATCTAATTCCGTGCAAGGCAGGTCAGAACTGGATTTCTTGCAGTCGCAGCCATTGATCAGCTTGACGGT